>JAZNBZ010000047.1:0-2174 GCA_045587285.1 Candidatus Flemingiibacterium sp.
CCCGGCGTGTTCAAGCGCGAAAACGACAGTTAAAGGATAAGCCTCTCGCTTGTGCGAGAGGCTTTGTTCTCAAACTCCAAGATGTTTTTCGAGCGTATCGGTAGCAAGCTTCATCTGACGCATACAGTCGCGAGCGTAGTCGGTAAGCTCGCCGCTCTTTCTGTGGCGAGCTATGTTATTGGTGGGAATGCCGCAAAGGTTCATGTGATATTTCGCCGTGAGCGGATACGCAAGACCAACCTCGGTAAAGCCGAACGTACCGATTACAGACTGTACGAGATCTGCACGCTCGGGCTCCTTTTCAAAGTTCTCGCCAAGCCACGCATAAAGCTTCGGGTGGAAGTTACACATTATACCGCAGTATCCATGTGCACCGCTTCGCATAGTTTCAAGAAGCGTCTGGCAATTTGCGTTGAGAAGTCTGAACTCGCTGCCCTCGAGCTGCTTTACGCGCCTTGCGATCTCCTTAGCATCACAGCAGGTATCCTTCATATAGTAAAATCTTCCGGTGGAAAGGCAGAAATCGAACAGTTTTGGGGTCATAAGACGCTTGTAGGGATGCGGGCACTCGTAAACACCGAGCTTTGCCTCGGGCGGAAGCATCGATATGAGCTTCTTGCAGTTTTCAATCCACACCTCGTCGCCCTCGTTGTTAGGGTCAAGACGGTTGGTGATAAGTATAAGTGCGTCAGTACCCGACTCCCAGATAGCGTTAAGCTCGCGCGCTTGCTCTTTGAGTGTATAGGAAACGTGTCCCGAAGAAACGACGGTAAACGGCTTGCCGCTCTCACGCTCAAGCTCCTTCGCACGCTCGTAAACGACGCGGTTGAGCTCTACTCTCTCCTCGAGTGTGAGATAGAATATCTCGCTCGACTGACAAACTGAAAAAATACCGTTCATTCCATTTTCAAAGTACCAATCAACGTACTTTCTTGCTGTGTCGTAGTCAATGCTGCCGTCCGTATTGTAGGGCGTTATCATCGTGGGAAAAATGTCCATAATCGTAACCTCCGTTGTTTTTAACTAAATTATATCACCTATATACCGTTCATTCAATGCAGCGAAGGGACAATTTTTTATAAATTTCGGACATGCTATTGCAAGTTTTATAATATGTGATATAATAAAAGCAGAATGGGTTAGGCGGAGGTGATCAGGTGGAGATCTTATACAAACAGTCAAATGATAAGCACAGTACGCGCCTTTGTGACTATGGCATCGAGAGGTGCTACTTAAAGCATCTTTCCTACAGGGCTGACCGCGTGTCTGTCACAAGAAAAGGACATCATCATACGGGATTTGAGATACACATAATCGAGCGAGGATATCAGGAATACGAAATCGGCGGCAAAACCGTTACCGTGAACGCAAGCGAAATTCTCGTGCTGTCACCGCTTATCACACATATCGCCAAAGATGAGGACGACGAAACCGAGAAATATGCTATTACCTTTAGCACTGTCGAAGGTAGTCACCTTGCGCGTGCGTGTGAGAGCATCGACGGTTATTTTTTGGCGAGGATACCCGATGCCGTACGCGAGAGCATAAAAACTATTGAGCGCGAGCGCCGTGACGTCAAGCCGTATTCAGATGCGATCATCGAGGGGCGCGCACTCGAATGTGTGCTTCGCATATTGCAGCTTATCGGCATCGGCGAGAGCGAAAGCCGCCCCGTACGCGACGAGGATACGCGCCTCCTGCTTGCCAAGCAATACGTGCGTGACAACGTCCTTCGACCGGTAACGCTTTCGGAGGTGGCATCCTACTGCTGTATCAGCGAAAAGCAACTCACACGTATTTTTAAAATAAGCGACGGCGTAACGGTAACGGAATATATACGAAAAGAGCGCTGTCTGCACATTGAAAAATTGCTCGCGGAGCGCAATCTCTCGCTTCGTGTGATAAGCGATATGATGAATTTCAGCAGCGAATACTATTTTAATGCGGTGTTCAAAAAGTACTCTGGTATGACACCGGGAGCGTATCGTAAATGCATACTTGAAACGACCGCAAAATAAAAAACGAGAGGGCGCAACCTCTCGTTTTCTCATATAAAATTCCCCTGCCTTATCACGATGCTTTGTAAAGACAGCTACAACAAGTCCGCCTATCGCCAAAAGCATCCACACCGAAATAATGCCGCTCCAGCCGAGTCCGCCTATCGCGTGCGAGAA
>JAZNBZ010000048.1:0-9969 GCA_045587285.1 Candidatus Flemingiibacterium sp.
ATGAGCCGAGCTGTGTGAGGTACGGCGGGCTTATTTCGGCGTCGTCGCTGCTTCTGTTTAGCGTGATACTGTTCCTTGAGCAGTTGAAGCGGCGCAAGAGAGAAACGGTAGTAAGTGAATAAAAATAAATCGGACGGCGTATGCCGTCCGATTTTACTTATCCCATTTGTACTGTGTAAGCTCGCCGTCGGGACGGAGCCCGTCGAAGGCGCGTTGGCGAAGCACCTCGTAAACGGCTATCGCCGCGGAGTTGGAAAGATTTAAGGAGCGGAGCGTGTCGCGCATCGGTATGCGAACGCAGCGCTCGGGGTTGTTATAAAGGAGCTCCTCGGGCAGTCCCTTAGTTTCCTTGCCGAACATCAGAAACGTGCGCTTTGGATACGTGATATCCGTGTAGCAATATTTCGCCTTCGTCGTAAAGCAGAAAAATTCGGCGTCGGGATTTTTTGCAAAAAAATCTTCCAAATTATCGTAATAGGTGATGTCGAGCTTGTCCCAATAGTCAAGTCCCGCGCGCTTTAGCTTGCGGTCGTCTATCTCGAAGCCGAGCGGTCGGACGAGGTGGAGCGCCGCGCCCGTTGCCGCGCAGGTGCGCGCGATGTTGCCCGTGTTCTGCGGAATCTCGGGCTCGACGAGCACGACGTTTATATCCTTTGGCGATTTTATGTCGTTCATAACGTTCTCCTTATATAATAAAGACGGCGCCTTTCGGTAATAATTATAGCGAAAGGGTGATCTTATGCGTTCGTTCAGAAAAAATTCGGAAAATTTGCGTGACACGCGTATTGCATACACGTTTTTGCTGTCGCTTACGCTTCTGTGCGTTATTCTCGGCACGGTAGCCACCCGTCTTGGCGACGATCTCAAAAAACGCGAGCTTCGGGATTATTACGAAGCCCTGACGCTTTGCGCGGACGCGCTTGACGCGTGGTGCACAGCCGAGGGAGCACAGGCTCGCTACGAGGCGTCCGTGCGCTTCGAAGCCGCTGCCGTCGGACTCCCGAGCGAGGCACGCCTCGGGGAGATATTATCCCTTGCCGACTATATGAGAATGGGAGCAAGCTCCGAGGGGCGCGTTCGCGCGTTCGCAGACACGTTTGCCCTGCTTTCTTCAATAGATTATACGAGCGAAGCCGAGGCACGGAGGATCATATCCGAAACGCTTGGCGGTGTAAGCGAGAAGGTGCTGGGCGTCAGCGCCTCAAACGCCGAAGCCGCGGCACAGATACCTCCGCCCGAGGTGCTCGCGTACACCAAACGGGTTGCCGAGGGTACTCTCAAGACGCTTTTTGGCGGTAACGCGGTCGGACTTGAGCTATCTTCAGGCGAGGGAGGCGCGTGGATTACCGAAACACAGAATATGCGTATGAGCTTTTCGGGCGCGGACGGCAGCCTTGACGGCTTCGTGTATATCCGCGTCGGGAATGCGCCGAGTGAAATTTTAAATGAAGCCGAGCGGCTTTCGGCGGCGCTTGAGTTTTATAGGTTGACCAGGCGCGCATCCGGCGGTGCAAGCGTGGACTGCGCAGGCGAGGTCTGCGGCTTCACTTTGTGCGAGATAACGCACGGGGAAGAGCTCTGGCATATTACCGTTGACGCGCACGGCAGAGTCTGGAGCCTTACAAAAGTAAAAAGGTGATGAAGGGGTTCTTCATCACCAAAATTACATATTAAAGAGCGGTTACGCCTCGAGCTGGTTGAGCTTTACGGTATAGTTGCTCTTCTTTCTTGCAGCGTTGTTCTTGTGGAGAAGACCCTGAGCTACTGCCTTGTCGATCTTCTTAACTGCTGCCTTATAAGTTTCAGCGGCTGCAGCCTTATCACCGGAAGCGAGTGCTGCTTCGTACTTCTTCATAGAAGTCTTGAGCGCGGTCTTGAGCATCTTGTTCTGCATAGTCTTTGCTTCGATAACCTTAACGCGCTTCTTTGCGGATTTAATGTTCGGCAAACTGTTCACCTCCTTAAAAAAGTCTGCACAAGGCTTTGACTGTCATAGCTTTAGCCTGATGCAGCCGGGAGCCTCTGCTGTTTTCACAGCATTTCTCCATATATCATAACACAAACTTTTCAAAATATCAAGTACTTTTGCAAAATTTCTTAAAAAATTTTCCGCCCCACATATGCGTGAAGCGGAAGAAACCATGTTTTATGTGGTTGGATACGTGTATTCGCGGACTAAATAACCATCATCTCCAAGTTCTACCCACTCAGGGAAGTTGGCAAGTTCAATATTTGGTGAATTGGCAAAGGCGTTTCGCGCGATGAATATACTATGTTCGGGCACTTCGTCAAAATATATTAGTTCAATCCAATCGCTGTTTGCGAAAGCATACTCGCCGATGTATGATATTGATGAGGAAAGACGTATGGATTTAGCGGTAGTTGCAGTAAATGCACCTTGCTCGATGGTAATAACGGAATCTGGCAAATACACCGAATCTATTATGGTTGAATAGGATTCAAGACGCTTTCCGTTGAAAGCACCGGTTCCGATTGACACGATCAACTCAGGAACGATCACATCCCCCCCGGGACGAAAATATTGGGTGAGAACATAGTTATCACCTATTCTTATTTCTTCCATCAAATCGGTTGGGCGTGCTTCATACTGTAGGAAAGCGGACTCTGTATTGCTGTGAACGGAAGCGGCTATAAAGGCACATAATGCAAGAACAGATATGAGTAAAACTGAATTTACGGTAAGTACAAGGGGGGTGAAATATTTGCTTTTCATAGATGAAGCCTCGATTAGGGAATAATATATATTTTTGCGATATCTTCAAATTGAAATACGGAGTCGCTTCCAATGTATGCATCTTGCATTTTTACATAATCTCCGGGGTAGGATGTGTAGTTTACGGGGTCGCATACGGTGAGGAAGTCAGAATAGGTGATGCTATCTTCTGTAAAGCCATTTGCTCCTCTGCCGAGTCCACCGTATGCGTTCATATCAGTGGGCGGAATTGTATCTGCTGAGGTGCACACTTGCACTATTGGCGGGTTAGCGTTGAATATCTCTACATCTTCTGCTGAATACGGTGTAGAGGTATACTCTGTACTACGCCCGAAATCCAAACTTGCCGATGAATTCATTACTACAACGCCATGCGAGTAGTTGACGTCCCTTCCCAATGTTGAATCATAAATAGTTTTGAAGAAATATACAATTATTCCCTCTGGGTGCATTTTGCTATAATATGTTATCCAGTAAAGTTTTTCCGCGTTTGTTTTGTCTGTTAACTCCACAATTTGTGGGGATGATTCGCCGAAAGCTGATGCAATGCGGGCTGGATATATGAGTACAGGATCATATGCATAAGATGACGTATAATTATTTCCGCTTTGAGTGATTGTTGAAAAATTAGTATTAGCGTACATCACGGAAACAGGATCGGCAGTCAAAACTCCAGAAGTTCCTGTTCGCACATCGTAAACACTTTGGATAGTCTCCGCTCCGAGATTGTTTAACATCATAGCCAAACAAGTAATCATACATCCTGATAAGAAAAGGCGGCTATGCCAGTTGTAAGTAACCGGATTCCCATATGAATCAACACCGGTATTGGTTAATTTATCTAAATTAGTGTGTGAAAAATTCATAGTTTCCTTATTGGAATAATATGTGTGCGATGTGTTAGCGGATAACGCCTGACAGAGCAATAAAGTGCAAATTGCCAAAATTAAAAATCTTGAAGACCTTTTCAACATACAATTGCCTCCTTTGGTGGAAACCTATTATTCAAGTAACTGATTTGATTCGTTGTCATTAGTTAAGCCAATGTAATCACCGCCCCAAAATTCTTTGCATTAAAATATAGCGGAGGAACTTCTTACATACTAATTATATCATAATGGAAGGATACGTGTCAAGTAAAAACTAAGAAGGAACTTGAGATATTGGTGCATTTGACAAATTATGGTAAGTGTTTTTGGATAGAAGTCACAAAAAACTGGCATATACGCGGATATCATTAAGAAGTGATAACAAAGCTTTTTGAGTAAAAAAATTATAAAATTATAAAATTCAAATAAAAAATTTATTTTCCTATTGACAAAACCTTAAACATATGATATAATACTATACTGCATTATAATCGCTTTGACTGTGCGTGCTTTTCCTGCGATGCCAAAAAAATGCCCGTGGGAGCTGAACTTTTTGTGCAATATTGACATTTGGATATAAATGTTGCACAAGGGGGCGCATATGAAAAGTACAAGTGCCAAGACCAAGGATGTCAATACTGTTGAATGGAGTGATTATTTCTATGGTGGTTAACCCCACGTTGCTTGGCAAGACCGAACGAATGAGTTTCGCAAAGATCGGCGATACTCTCGAGATGCCCAATCTTATCGAGGTCCAGAAGAAGTCGTATAAGTGGTTCCTCGAGGAGGGACTTCGCGAGGTGCTCCACGATGTGTCGCCTATCACCGACTATTCGGGTAATCTCGTGATTGAGTTTATCGACTATACTATCGATCCTACTCCCAAATACCCCGAGGAGGAGTGTAAGGAGCGCGACACTAACTTCGCAGCCCCCCTTCGCGTTACCGTAAGACTTACGAATAAGGCTACGGGCGAGGTTAAGGAGTCCGCTGTATTTATGGGCGATTTCCCGCTTATGACCGACAACGGAACCTTCATTATTAACGGTGCGGAGAGAGTTATCGTTTCCCAGATCGTAAGATCCCCCGGTATGTACTACGATACCACTATCGACAAGACCGGTAAGGTGATCTACACGGCTACCGTTATACCTTATCGCGGCGCGTGGCTCGAGTATGAAACCGATGCCAACGACGTTTTCTACGTACGCATAGATAAGAACAGAAAGATACCGATAACCGTGCTTATCCGCGCGCTCGGTATTGAGTCCGATGAGGAGATAATCAAGTACTTCGGCGAGGATCCCAGACTTATCGCTACTATGGAAAAGGATATGATGCAGGCTGAGGCCGATAAGAATCATACCTCTCTTGGCGATGAGGCTCTCAAGGAGATCTACAAGAAGCTCCGTCCCGGCGAGCCTCCGCTCGTTGAGAGTGCACAGCTTCTCATTAACAATCTCTTCTTCGATCCCAAGCGCTACGACCTCTATCCGGTTGGACGTTATAAATATGATAAGAAGCTCGCGCTCGGCAAGCGTATCGTCGGACGCATTCTTGCTGCGCCCGTAGTATCTCCCGTAACCGGCGAGCTGCTTTTCGAGGCTGACGTTCTTCTCGACGACGAGAAGGCTATGGCTATCGAGCACGCAGGCGTAAACGAGGTATACGTATATCTCGAGGACGGCGAAACCGTCGTTAAGGTGTTTGGCAACGGTACCGTTGATCCCAAATACGTTATCGGCTGCAGCCTTGAGGATATCGGCATTACCGAGAAGGTCAAGCTCTCTGCTATGATCGAAATGCTCGAGGAGGCAGGCGGCGATATTGATGAGTTCAAGAAACTTGCAAAGGCTCGCATCGCAGACCTCGTCCCTAAGCATATCACCAAGGACGATATTTTTGCGTCCATTAACTACCTTACCTGCCTTGCTCACGACATCGGTGTCAAGGACGACATCGACCATCTCGGTAACCGTCGCCTGCGCTCGGTAGGTGAGCTCCTGCAGAATCAGCTTCGCATCGGCTTCTCACGTATGGACAAGACTGTTAAGGAACGTATGACCACGCAGGATGCAGAAACACTCACTCCGAATACTCTCATTAATATAAGACCTGTAGTTACCGCGATCCGCGAGTTCTTCGGCTCCTCGCCTCTCTCGCAGTTTATGGATCAGAATAATCCTCTCGCGGAGCTTACTCACAAGCGCCGTCTGTCGGCACTCGGTCCTGGCGGTCTGTCGCGCGACAGAGCTTCCTTCGAGGTTCGTGACGTACACTATACTCACTACGGTCGTATGTGTCCTATCGAAACCCCTGAAGGACCGAACATCGGTCTTATCTCCTATCTTTCCACTTACGCGAAGATAAACGCTTACGGCTTTATCGAGGCGCCCTATAGAAAGATAGACAAGGCGACGGGTGTTGTTACCGACGAGGTCGTTTATATGACCGCTGACGTCGAGGACAACTACACCATCGCGCAGGCGAACGAGCCTCTTGACGAAAACAACCGTTTCGTTAATGCGCGTATCTCCGGTCGCCGCAGAAATGAAATTATCGAATTTAACGCCGAAGAAGCGGACTATATGGACGTTTCGCCGAAGATGGTCGTTTCCGTTGCAACCGCGTGCATCCCGTTCCTTGAGAACGACGATAACTCGCGTGCACTTATGGGATCGAACATGCAGAAGCAGGCTGTTCCGCTGCTCGTACCCGATGCACCTATCGTTGCTACCGGTATGGAGTACAAGGCGGCTGTTGACTCGGGTGTTGTCGTTTGTGCACGCAACGCAGGTCATGTTGAAAAAGTATCCGCAGAGGAGATCGTTATCCGCACCGATGCAGGTACAAAGGACGTATATCACCTCATCAAGTTCAAGCGCTCCAATCAGGGTACTTGCGTAAACCAGAAGCCTATCGTCGATGTCGGCGAGAGAGTTGTTGAGAAGCAGGTAATCGCAGACGGTCCCGCGACCGACAACGGTGAAATATCTCTCGGTAGAAATGCACTCATCGGTTTTATGACTTGGGAGGGCTATAACTACGAGGACGCGGTACTTCTTAACGAACGCCTTGTACGCGATGATATTTACACATCCATTCATATAGAAGAATACTCTCACGAAGCGCGTGACACCAAGCTTGGTCCGGAGGAGATCACAAGAGAGATCCCCAACGTCGGCGAGGACGCGCTCAAAGACCTCACTCCCGACGGTATTATCCGCAAGGGTACCGAGGTTCGTGCAGGCGATATTCTTGTAGGTAAGGTTACTCCCAAGGGTGAAACCGAGCTTACTGCAGAAGAAAGACTTCTCCGTGCTATTTTCGGTGAAAAGGCACGCGAGGTACGTGATACCTCTTTAAGACTTCCTCACGGCGAGTCCGGCGTCGTTATCGACGTTAAGGTCTTCTCACGTGACAATTCCGACGAACTTCCGCCCGGAGTAAACAAGGTTGTCCGCGTTTACATCGCACAGAAGCGTAAGATCTCGGTCGGTGACAAGATGGCGGGCCGCCACGGTAACAAGGGTGTCGTTTCCCGTATTCTTCCCCCCGAGGATATGCCGTTCCTTCCCGACGGTACTCCGCTTGATATCGTTCTTAACCCGATGGGCGTTCCTTCCCGAATGAATATCGGTCAGGTGCTTGAGGTACACCTCGGCATCGCGGCTAAGAAGCTCGGCTGGAAGATTATGACTCCCGTATTCGACGGCGCGAACGAGAAGGACATAGCAGAGTGCCTCAAGATGGCAGGTATGAGCGAGACCGGTAAGTCCACGCTTTACGACGGACGTACGGGTGAGCCCTTCGACAACCCCGTAACCGTTGGTATAATGTACTACCTCAAGCTCCACCACCTCGTTGACGATAAGATTCATGCCCGTTCCACCGGTCCTTACGGACTTGTAACGCAGCAGCCTCTCGGCGGTAAGGCGCAGTTCGGCGGCCAGCGTTTCGGTGAGATGGAGGTTTGGGCACTCGAGGCATACGGCGCGGCTTACACGCTCCAGGAGATACTCACCGTTAAGTCGGACGACGTAACAGGACGTGTCAAGACCTACGAGGCTATTGTTAAGGGCCAGAATATCCCGACTCCGGGTGTTCCCGAGGCGTTTAAGGTGCTCGTCAAGGAGCTCCAGTCGCTCGCACTTGACGTTAAGGTTCTCGACCGCGAGGGCAACGTTATCGAGCTTTCCACTCTCGGCGAGGACGAGGAGGAGTTCGTTCCGAACTACGTTTCCGACGCAGAGCTTGGCGACACCGTCGCAGAGGGCGATATTCTCGCTGACGGCTTTACCGAGGAAGAGTTTGAAGAGGACGACGACTTCGCTTTTGACGGCGAGTATGAAGACGACGCTTACGGCGACGAAGAATAAGATAGGAGAAGATAGTTAATGGAACGAAACGTATTTGATTCAATCAAAATCGGTCTTGCTTCTCCCGAAATGATAAGAAGCTGGTCTTACGGCGAGGTTAAGAAGCCGGAGACTATCAACTACAGAACCCTTAAAGCAGAGCGCGACGGTCTTTTCTGTGAGCGCATCTTTGGTCCGACCAAGGACTGGGAGTGCCTTTGCGGTAAGTACAAGCGTGTAAGACATAAGGGTAAGATATGCGAAAAGTGCGGCGTTGAGGTAACCACCAAGAAGGTTCGCCGCGAGAGAATGGGCCATATCGAGCTTGCAGCTCCCGTGTCGCATATCTGGTATTTCCGCGCTATCCCCTCGAGAATGGGACTTCTTCTTGACATCACTCCCAGACTTCTCGAGAAGGTGCTCTATTTTGCAAGCTACATCGTAATCGATCCCGGTGCAACCGAGCTCGTAAAGATGCAGCTTCTCAACGAGCGCGAGTATCAGGAAAATATCGAAAAGTACGGACGCGACGCGTTCAGAGTCGGAATGGGTGCAGAGGCTATCAAGGAGCTGCTTGCAGAGCTTGATATTCCCGCACTTTCCGAGAGCCTCCACGCAGAGCTTGAGGGCGCTACCGGTCAGAAGAAGATCCGCGTTATCAAGCGTCTTGAGGTCGTTGAGGCGTTTAAAAAGTCCGGCAACAAGCCCGAGTGGATGATACTCGACGTAGTGCCGGTAATTCCTCCGGATATCCGTGCGATGGTACAGCTCGACGGCGGACGCTTTGCTTCCTCCGACCTTAACGATCTCTACCGCCGCGTTATCAACAGAAATAACCGTCTCAAGAGACTCATTGAGCTTTCCGCTCCCGAAATCATCATCCGCAACGAGAAGCGTATGCTTCAGGAAGCGGTTGACGCACTTATCGACAACGGCCGCCGCGGCAAGCCCGTAACGGGCCCGAGCAACCGTCCGCTTAAGTCGCTGTCCGAGATGCTCCGCGGTAAGCAGGGACGCTTCCGTCAGAACCTTCTCGGTAAGCGTGTTGACTACTCCGGACGTTCGGTTATCGTCGTAGGTCCTGACCTGAAGATCTATCAGTGCGGTCTTCCCAAGGAAATGGCACTCGAGCTCTTCAAGCCCTTCGTTATGAAGCGCCTTGTTGAAACTCAGAAGGCTACCAACATCAAGGACGCAAAGAAGAAGGTCGAGAAGGTTGACGTTTGTGTTTGGGACGCTCTTGAAAACGTTATCAAGGAGCACCCCGTGCTTCTCAACCGTGCACCTACGCTTCACAGACTGTCCATTCAGGCGTTTGAGCCTATCCTCGTCGAGGGACGTGCGATAAAGCTCCATCCGCTGGTTTGTACCGCATTCAACGCCGACTTCGACGGCGACCAGATGCCTGTACACGTTCCGCTTTCCGCGGAGGCGCAGGCAGAGGCTCGCTTCCTTATGCTCTCGGCAAACAACCTATTGAAGCCTGCTGACGGACGTTCCGTAACCGTTCCTTCGCAGGACATGATCCTCGGCTCCTACTACCTCACGATCGACCGTGCGGGCGAGCCGGGTGAGGGACGCGTATTCCGCGACTTCGACGAGGCTGTAATGGCTTACGAGAACCATCAGCTCGGCATACACGCGGCTATCAAGGTTCGTGTATCGCGCGAGATCGACGGTGTCGTTCATACCGGTATTATCGACGCAACTCTCGGCCGCCTTATCTTCAACCGCGAGATCCCTCAGGACCTCGGATTCGTTGACAGAAGCGATCCCGCAAAGCTCCTGGATCTCGAAATCGCATTCCCCACCAAGAAAAAGGACCTCGGTAAGATCATCGACCGCTGCATAAAGAAGCACGGTCCTGCAACTACCGCACAGGTGCTTGACTCTATCAAGGCTATGGGCTTCAAATACTCCACCAGATCCTCTCTCTCTATTTCCGTTGCGGATATGACCATTCCGGAGCAGAAATACACTCTCGTTGCAGATGCAGAGAAGCAGGTTC
>JAZNBZ010000049.1:0-2338 GCA_045587285.1 Candidatus Flemingiibacterium sp.
GTTTATCTGCACAAATCCCACCCGACGAAGCCTGCGAACGAGGTCATCTTCTCGGTTCTCTACGCACTCACCTCGTACGCCGTCGTAATGCAGCACAACACGATGTGGATCGACTGTCTGCTCTTTTTCCCGCTGATTATGCTTGGAATCGAGGAGCTCATAAAGCACGGAAAGTATAAGCTTTTCACGATAACGCTCGCTGTAGCCGTATTTTCCAATTATTACATCGGGTATATGGTCTGCATCGCTGTTGCGGTCTATTTCTTCATTTACTACCTTATGTGCACGCCCGAGGAGCGTAATCCGCGCGGCGAGAGGGCGCATTTCACTAAGAGCCTTGGAAGAATAGCGCTTTTTTCGGCGATAGCCGTAGGACTTGCGGCAATCATTATTCTGCCCGCGTACTACTCGCTCACGTTCGGCAAGACCACCTTTTCTGATCCGAATTACGCCTTCAAGCAAAAGTTCGATTTCCTCGACCTTATCACGAAGATGCTTCCCGGCTCGTACGATACCGTGCGCCCCGAGGGCTGGCCGTTTATCTACTCGGGCACGCTGACGCTTATACTGCTCCCCGTATTTTTCTTTATAAAGCAGATAAGTGCGCGCCAAAAAATCGCGTACGGCGCGCTTATGGGCATTTTTGCGTTCAGCTTTATCTCCTCGACTATTGATATGGCTTGGCACGGCTTTCAGAACCCCAATTGGCTCAATTACCGCTATAGCTTTATGTTCTGCTTCTTTATAATCGTAATGGCGTACAGAGCCTTTGAGCATATTGAGACCATTAACCCCAATATCGTGCTCGCTGTTGGTGCGGTGCTCGGACTTCTCGTTATATTAATGCAGAAGCTCGAATACGAAAATTTGCCCGATTTCATCGGCATATGGTTCAGTATCGCTTGCATCGCTGTGTATATGATAATTTTGTCGGGCTGTAATAAGCGGTGGCTTGAGGGAAGCATATCGTCGATACTTTGCATATTCGTTTTACTTGAGCTTTTTTGCAACGGACTTTACTGTGTGACCGCGCTCGACGATGACGTGGTATACAGCTCGCGTACGTCTTACGTCAGCTTTATGGAGCGTTGGGAAAGCGCGGCGGATTGGGTGAATGAAACCGACACCTCGTTCTACCGTGCGGAAAAGACCGAGCACCGTAAGACGAACGATAACTTTACGCTCAACCTTCGCGGTCTTACAAATTCCACGTCCACGCTAAACGCCGATCAGATCGAATTTTTGCGCCGTATGGGATACTCCTCGAAGTCGCATTGGTCGAAGTATCTCGGCGGCACTCCCGTGGCCGACAGCCTGCTTGGCGTGAAATATCTTATCACGACTGAAAACAAAACGCTCAATTCGCTTTGGGGCGAGGCTGTGTTCCACGATGACGACAGCGATACGAAGGTTTACCAAAACGACTACGCTCTGCCGCTCGGTTATATGGTGTCGTCGGACGTCGCGGCGCTTGAATACAACAAAAACGAGTCGCCGTTTAGCTATATGAACAGGATCGTTACCGCGATGCTCGGCAAGGGTGAGACGGTCGATGTAAGTGAAGCGGGCGACGTGAGCGTAACTGTTAATTTGGTTGAGCTTTTCAAGCCGTACAGCGATATCGAGGCGACCACGGACAACCTTGATCTTGCGTATGTGACGGGACACAAGCGCTACACGAAGGTGACCGACGCGCACGCGGGCAGGATAACGTGGAGCTTCACGCCGTCGAACGATTACGAGATATTCGTATATTTCCCGTCGGAGTACAAGCGCGACACGACGCTATATCTTAACGGCGAGGAGATATCGGAGTATTTTACCAACGAAACGTGGCGGATAGTATCTATCGGCGCGCAGACGCCGGGTGAGGATATAAGCCTTTCGATGGAGCTTGACGCTGACAAGGTGTATCTTGCCAACGGTGTAGACTATATTTACTATCTCGACGAGGCGCTGTTTGACGAGGTAATGCCACAGCTCGGAGAGCAGGGGTACGATATCGAGAGCTTCGCGGACGATCACTTCGTCGGAACGGTTACGGCAAGTGAGGAGCGCTCGCTGTTCTTCCTGACTATCCCGTACGACGAGGGCTGGAAGGTGTACGTTGACGGTGAACAAACACAAACAGTGGAGGTGCTTGATGCGCTGACGGCGGTAGAGCTTACTCCGGGAGAGCACACGGTCGAGCTTAAATATGAGCCGAGCTGTGTGAGGTACGGCGGGCTTATTTCGGCGTCGTCGCTGCTTCTGTTTAGCGTGATACTGTTCCTTGAGCAGTTGAAGCGGCGCAAGAGAGAAACGGTAGTAAGTGAATAAAAATAAATCGGACGGCGTA
>JAZNBZ010000050.1:0-8179 GCA_045587285.1 Candidatus Flemingiibacterium sp.
TAAAAACAGAAGAGAGAACGAAATGGAAATCCATTCTGTTCTCTCTTTTTCTGCTTCCTGATGAAATCGTGTCAAGCCACGATGAAATCTTCACTTCGTTCAGATGAAATCCAAGGCTACCGCCTTGGATGAAATCAAATCTGTCTTCCTTCTCCCTGCGAAGCAGGATTTCATCGCGTAAGCGATTTCACCCACTAAAGGTGGATTTCATCCGTCGAAGACGGATTTGACTGCGTGATTGTCCGTTAAGGACATCACGCTAAAGGCGGAGGGATTTTTTCTGATATATTGCATTTTTTGTCGTTTGGTGGTATAATGTGTGTATCAGTAATTTTTAGGGAGCTGACTTTATGACAAAGGATTTAGTATCCGTAATCGTTCCGGTTTACAACAGAGAAACCGTAATTGAAGAATGCCTAAATTCCGTATTTGCGCAGAGCTATCAGAATTTTGAAATAATAATCGTCGATGACGGCTCGTCAGATGGCACTTATAAAATGTGCGAACAGCTTGCAGCAAAGGACTCGCGCATAAGGCTTTTTGCCGCAGAGCACGGCGGCGTATCAGCGGCGCGCAATTTAGCACTCGAAAAAGCAAACGGCGAATGCGTTTTCTTCCTCGATAGCGACGACGTAATATATCCCTTGCTGCTTGAAACGCTCGTCGAAGGTATGAAAAGCACGGGCGCAGGAATCGGAGGAACGAACGTAGTCGGAGTAGCAGAGAAGAATTGGCACAGGGTTCACGAACGCTTGGAGAAAGCAACGGAACGCGCTGAAACCGCCTTCAAGACGCATGAAGAAACGCTTGAGGCGGTGTTTTGCGGTAATTCACCGCTTGACTGCATCGGCGGCGTTATGATGCGACGCGATCTTATCGGCGATACAAAATTCCGTGCCGACCTTTTCATCGGCGAGGACTTTTACTTTATATACGAGAACCTTATAAAAGGCGTTGACTGTGTGTTCCTTGATAAAAAGTGGTACTACGTGCGCCACCACGAAACAAACAGCTCGTGGAACTATACCTACGACGGATTTTGGACACGCTTTTACCGCCGCGAGCTCGTTTGGAAAAGTGAGGAGGCGTTTGGACGCACGAAATACGCAAATTTGCAGAAGCTTTCGGCATTTGGCTGCTTCCGTGACTGTTTGTTAAAGCAAGAAAAAGGCAGCAACGACGAAAAGCGTATGATTCAAAAGGTTAAGAAATACAGAAAAGAGCTTTTTAAAGCGTTCGGGTTCAAGCTGAAGGTGTCCTACCTTTTGCTCGTTTATTTAACCGGAATCGGACGTTGGATTTTTATGAGAATTGATAAAAGGTAAAACGCGATGAACAACGTACACGAACAAATTATTTCAGAATTTCTTAACGTCCCTCTCGACAGCGGCGACGCGATTTTCGAACGTTTCGCGGCGTTGCCGGGTGCCGTCGTCGGCAAGGGCGGCGAGCCGCTGCAACGGTACGTATATCTGCCCGGCGCACGCAAGGACAGAATCGTTCTCGTCGCGCATATAGACACCGTTTGGGATAAGGCATACGGCAAGCCTTTCTCCGGTGAGCACACCGTTCTTTTCGAGGACGGCGTTTTCAAAAGCGGCACGGAGGGCTGCGGCATCGGAGCTGACGACCGCGCAGGCTGTGCGATGCTTTGGCAGATGCGCGAGTGCGGTCACAGCATACTCGTAACCGACGGCGAGGAAAAGGGCAAGCACGGCGCGAAGTATCTCAAAAAGTCAAACCCGAGGCTTTTTCGTGAGCTTAACCGCCACGCGTATATGATTGAGCTTGACTGGAAGGGAACGGAATGCTGTCTTTTCAATCAGGTCGATAATACGGATAAATTCAAAAAGTACATCGAAAACGACTTAGGCTTTGCCGACAGCAAGGCAAACGGCGGATGCGATTTGCAGATTTTGTGCCGTCACGCTTGCGGCGTTAATATCGGCGTCGGCTATCACGGCTGGCACGCCGACAAGGAAACGCTCGTCGTCTCCGAATGGGAGAACACGCTCAAAAAGCTTTCCGCTTTTCTCTCAAAGCCGCAGAAGCGATACGGAAGCCGTTTCTTACCGCCTTACGTGAGATTTGCGCGCAGATGCGTCGGTAAGGTGCTTAGAATGCTCAAAATAAAGAAATAACCCGTTTTTTCGGAGGCGATACCTTTTGAAAGAAAAAATCAGATCCTTTTTTGATAAACCAACTAAATACGTTCTCGTGTTCCTTCTTTGGAGTGCGCTCGGTACGCTTATGGGCGTTATAGGCGGTGCCGTCGGCGCGCTGTTCTCGCATACGCTCGAGCTTGCCACGGAGCTGCGCGGCGAGCATAGTTGGCTTATATACCTTTTGCCCGTCGGCGGACTTGCAATTGCGGGAATATACGCGCTGTGTAAGCTTTCGGGCGCTAATACCAACACCGTTTTTGAAACGGTCAGAGATGAAAAGCAGGTGCCGTATCTTCTTGCACCGGCAGTGTTCGTCGGCACGGCGATAACCCATCTTTTAGGCGGCTCGGCGGGCAGAGAGGGCGCGGCACTTCAGATAGGCGGAAGCGTGGCGTCCTTACTCGGCAGAATTATAAGAATAGACGAACGCCGTCGCCACATCCTCACTATGTGCGGAATGAGCGCGCTTTTCTCGGCTCTGTTCGGTACGCCCGTCGGCGCGTGCATATTCGCCGTCGAGGTCGCGAGTGCAGGCAGACTTTACACAGCGGCGATGTTCCCGTGCTGTGCTTCGTCCGTGGTTGCATACACCCTCGCCACAACGCTCGGCGTCAAGCCCGAGCACTACGGTGTCGGCGATATTCCTGCGCTTGGAGCTTCAACGCTTGGCAGTGCCGCACTTATAGGTATAGCGGGGGCTGTCGTTAGCATAATTTTCTGTATTTCAATGCACAAGACGCATCACTATGCAAAAAAGCTTATCCCGAATAAATACCTTCGTACAGCGATCGGCGGCACTATAATAGTACTGCTCACGCTTATCGTCGGTACAAGCGACTACAACGGAAGCGGCATACATATAATCGCAGGTATATTCGAGGGCGAGAGCGTCGTACCGTGGGCGTTTGGGCTGAAAATGCTCTTTACGGCGATAACTATGAGCACGGGCTACAAGGGCGGCGAGATCGTGCCGACGATGTTTATCGGCGCAACTCTCGGCGCCGCTATCGCCTCACTCATCGGACTTTCAACACCGCTCGGCGCGGCTATCGGCATAGCGGCGCTGTTCTGCGGCGTTACCAACTGCCCGATAACAGCAATCGTTTTGTCCGTCGAGATGTTCGGCGCAGAGGGTGCGGTATACTATCTCACTGCCGCACTTATAAGCTATCTGCTCTCGGGGCAGTACAGCCTTTATTCAGGTCAGCGCATCGTTTATTCAAAGCTCGACGACACGAAGATACCGAAAAAAGCATAACGAAAAGGTCGCCCTTGCGTGCGACCTTTTCGTTTATTTAAGCTCTGTCACCGAACCACTTTATCTCGTCGTTGCCCTCAACGATACAGCCTGCATAGCCGCCCTCCTCAAGGCGAGCGAAGAGCTTGCCAAGCTTCTTGGGCGCTTCGTGAAGCGCTACGTCGTACTTCTCGCGAAGCTCGTCCGCGTGTGCAAGCGCCGTGGGGAAGGTCTCCTCGGTGTAGACGAGTGCAAGTCTGGGCTTTGCGCTCGGGATAGCGTACTTCTTGTCAAGCAGTATGCCTGCGATGCGCTCAAAGCCGATGGAAAATCCAACAGCAGGGATGGACTCGCCGAGGAATTTGCCGATAAGGTTGTCGTAGCGTCCGCCGCCGCCGATAGCGCCGCGGAATTCGGGCGAAGATATTTCAAAAACGGTGCCCGTATAGTAGCCCTGACCGCGTACGAGCGTCATATCGTATTCAACCGCGTACTTGCCGCCCGACAGCTCGTTTGCGAGCGTCATAATGCGGCGGAGATTTGCGATAGAGTCAAGCTCGCCGCAGATCTCCTCGGCGGTGTCGAGCGTGAACGGCGTTCTTGCAACGCCTGCCATAAGCTTGTCAACGCACGCCGCGTCGAAGCCCTTGTCGCAAAGCTCTGCGCGAACGCCCTCGACATCTATCTTGTCAAGCTTGTCAAGCGAGATGCAAACGGAGTCGCAGTCAGCCTCAGCAAATCCTGCGCTCGTAATGATCGCCTTTAAGAGTCGGCGGTCGTTGATACGAATTTTGAAGCTGTCAAAGCCGATATTCAGAAGCGCCTTCGCGGTGGTACGGATAAGCTCGACCTCTGCGGTGTAGGAGTCGCTGCCGATGATGTCAATATCACACTGCATAAATTCACGCATACGTCCCTTTTGCGGACGCTCTGCGCGGTATACCTTGTCGATCTGAATTACCTTAAAGGGGTTCGGGAGCTTTGCGCGGTTGTTCGCATAGTAGCGAGTGAGGGGAAGGGTGAGGTCGTAGCGAAGGCCCATATCGGCGATAGCCTTTTCGTCGCCCGAGGCAAGAGCCTCGTCAAGCTTTTCGCCGCGCTTCATTATCTTGAAAATGAGGTTTAAGTTTTCGCCGCCCTCGGACTTGTCGAGGTTTTCGATGTCCTCGATTATCGGCGTGGTGATGCGCTCAAAGCCGCAGGAGCGGTAGGTTTCGAGTATGGTAGACTGCAAATAGTCGCGAACGAGCACCTCGGAGGGTAAATAGTCGGCGGTGCCTTTAACGGGAGTTATCTTCATTTGTGTAGTCCTTTCAAAAATACAATATAGTTAATTATATACCATTATCCGCCGTTTGTCAAGCGTCAGACGGGTGTTATTTCGGCAGCGGAGGGGATAAAAATGAACAATTTGTAAATATATGAGATTTGAGTGCAAAAGCTATTGAAATTAAGCCGAAAATAGTGTAAAATATAAATAACCATGTAAATGTCCGAGTTACGCCCAAAAGCAGCTCTGACATAAATTTATTTATATTTTGGAGGATTTACAAAATGGTAGTAGCCGGAGATTTTAAGAACGGTATCACATTTGAAATGGACGGTCAGGTTCTGCAGGTAGTAGAATTCCAGCACGTTAAGCCGGGTAAGGGCGCGGCTTTCGTCAGAACCAAGATGAAGAACGTTATCACGGGCGCTGTGACCGAGCGTACCTTCAACCCCACCGATAAGTTTGAGAACGCTATAGTTGAGAGAAAGGAAATGCAGTATTCCTACAACGACGGCGATCTTTACTACTTTATGGATATGGAAACCTTCGATATGGTTCCCGTTGAGGCTGCAAAGCTTGGCGACAACTTCCGCTTTGTTAAGGAAGAAATGATGTGCAAGATAGTTTCCTACAAGGGCAATATCTTCGCAATCGAGCCTCCTATGTTCGTTGAGCTCGAGGTTGCTGACACCGAGCCCGGCTTCAAGGGCGACACCGCTCAGGGCGCAACCAAGCCTGCAACTCTCGAGACCGGCGCAACCATTAAGGTTCCGCTCTTCATCAACATCGGTGACAAGCTCCGCATCGACACCAGAACCGGTGAATACCTCGAGCGTGCTTGAGTTTAATTAAAGGAGATCACAACAATGACACTTACTGAAAAGGCTGCATATTTAAAGGGCCTCGCCGACGGCAACAAGATTGACGATACGCTTACCTTAAAGCTTCTCGAGCTTGTATCCGATATGGCTGATAAGATCGACGCTCTCGAGGCAGAGCTCGAAACTCACTACGCATACCTCGACGAGCTTGACCACGACCTTGGCGAGCTTGAGGAGGAGGTTTACGACCTCGAGGACGACTTCGACGAGTGCTGCTGCGACGACGATTACTGCGACTGCGAGGATTGCGACGACGATTGCGATACCTGCGACTGCGACTGCGACGAGGACGAGGTTTTCTACGAGGTTACTTGCCCCGCTTGCGGCGAGAAGGTATACTTCGACGAGACCGTTGATCCCGACGAGATCACTTGCCCTGCTTGCAACGCAAAGTTCGACTGCGAGTGCGAGGACGATTGCGATTGCTGCGACTGCTGCGGCGACGAGGAATAATCGTACACTTAAAAGACCGCGAAATTTTTCGCGGTCTTTTTGCTTTTTCTTGGAACTTTTTTGATTCTTGTGCGTCAAAAGAGTATCAAATAAAGGAGGTATTCCTATGAACGGTAAGGAAAAATGCAAGATTTTAAAGGAAATCCGTACGGATATTGCAAGGGCGAACGGCATCCCTCTCGAAATCCCCGAATGTACCCACAAGGGCGACTGCAAGGGCACCTGTCCGAGATGTGAAGCAGAGGTCAAATACCTCGAAAACAAGCTTGCAGAACGCAAGAAACGCGGACTGAAGATTGCCGTAGCAGGCGTTTGCGCAGGTCTTACCGCACTTAGCGCGACCTCGTGCGATATTATCGACGAGATTGCGAACCGCGTTGGTATCGAACAGACGCTTCAGGGTGATATGATAGTAGAGCAAGACGGCATTATACCCGAGTCCGACACGCGTGAATACACCGAAACGGGCGCGATCGACGGCGAAACCGACGAGATAATCACCGACGTGCTTGAGGGCGATATTGTAGAAATACCGGGCGAGGTAATGGAAGAAGAGCTTATACAGGGAGCAATTCCGCTGTATACCGACAGCGAGGACGCAGAGTGACGTTCAAATCAATCGGCGTGTCGCGCCACCGTATCGGACGCGACGGCGTTGGCGTAACCACGCTTGTGGGCGGCGCGGGCTGTCCGCTTGAGTGCAAATACTGCCTAAATCCGCAGTGCAAGAAGCCCGCGCCGTATGAGTTTACAGTGGAGCAGCTTTTTGAGCGTGTGGCGGTCGATTCGCTCTATTTCGAGGCAACGGGCGGCGGAGTGGTGTTCGGCGGCGGTGAGCCGCTTAATTTTGCCGAGTTTATCCGCGAGTTTATTTTGTACGCGCGCCAAAGGAACGTAAATTGGCGCTTCACGCTCGAAACGAGCCTCGCGGTGAGTCTTGACAAGCTCACGCTCCTCGACGGGCTTATAGACGAGTACATCGTCGATATCAAAGATATGAACGACGATATTTACACGGCGTACACGGGTAAGTCCACCGAAAAGATGAAGCGCGCTCTTGCGCATCTCGCGCCGTACGCCGAGCGCGTGACCGTGCGTGTGCCGCTGATACCCGAGTTTAATACAAAAGAGGACACACAGCGCTCTGTGGCGGCACTTCGCGAGTATGGATTTGCTCGATTTGACGAATTCGTTTACGTAACGAACGCAAGCACGCACAAAAAATAGATTTATTTGTAAAATAATGTCTTGACAACGGCACGTTATCGTGCTATAATGTATTTACTCCAATAGAATAATCGACACAGGGGTGCGAAAGGCTCGTCAGTGCACGGACGCGGCTTTAGCTGAGACGGTCAGGGACCGAACCCTCTGAACCTGTACGGGTAATTCCGGCGTAGGGATATCGCGATAAGTTTGCGGCGTTTGCCGCATCTTCTCACACGTCACCAATTCTCCGAACAAGGTTATTTGTTTGGAGAATTTTTATTTAGGAGGTTTTTTCGAAATGAAAAACCGCAACGTTCATACTCTCGTACAGTGCGCGATACTCGTCGCGATGTCCACCGTACTGAGCTTTTTGGTGCTCTACGAAGCACCGCTCGGAGGCTCTGTAACGATCCTCTCAATGCTCCCCGTGTGCCTCGCGGGACTTATGCACGGACCGAAATGGGGCTTTGGCACCGCGTTCGTATACTCGGTGATACAGCTTCTCACAAGTAAATGCTTCGCTTGGGGACTCACGCCTACCGTCCTTGTCGTATGTATTCTCTTTGACTACATAGTAGCCTTCACGCTTCTCGGCGTAACGAGCTTTTTTAAGGGCAAGGGAAGAGTTGGTATGTGTCTTGGCGTGCTACTCGCCGTCGCACTGCGTATGCTCTGCCACTACATCACAGGCGTTACCATTTGGGAGTCGAGTATGCCTGAGGAGTGGAACAACGTATGGCTCTATTCGCTCGCGTACAACGGCGCGTATATGCTTCCCGAGGCGATATTCACAATGGTAGGTACTGTCGCTCTCAGCGCAGTTCCGCAGCTCTGGCGTCTTATGGACGGCAAGAAAAACGCATAAAATTAAAAAGTAAGGTATAACACAATGCGTCTCACTGAATGAGACACGCAAAAAGGGTCAGAGAACAAATCTCTGACCCTTTTACCGTAGGGGCGAACT
>JAZNBZ010000051.1:0-5006 GCA_045587285.1 Candidatus Flemingiibacterium sp.
CTTCGATCCCGTATCGTCCGCTATGATAATCACCTTCCGCGAGGTGCTTTCCACTATGAAGCGCTTCGGTATGGAGCCCAACAAGTCGCTCGTTGTACTCGGACTCGGACCGGTTGGTCTGTCCTTCGTACAGTTCGCAAAGCTTTCCGGTATGGGACCGATCGTTGCTATCGACATCTCCGACGAAAAGCTCGAGCTTGCAAAGAAGCGCGGCGCAGACCTCGTTATCAACTCGAAGACAACCGATATCGCTACAGCCGTTAAGGAGTTCATCCCCGAGGGCGTTGACTTCGCGCTCGATGCAGTCGGCGTAAACAGCTTCATCAACACCGCGCTCGAGATCATCAAGCCCGACGCAAAGGTTTGCGTTTACGGTATCTCCGAGGTTATGAACCAGAACGTTGACTGGAGCAAGTGCCCCTACAACTGGACGCTTCATTTCCATCAGTTCCCCTCGAAGAAGGCAGAGTCCGAGGCTCACGCGCAGGTGTGTGCTTGGATCGAGGCGGGTATTCTTGATCCTAACGACTATATCTCGCACGTATTCGATTTCGAGGACATCGACAAGGCGTTTGACAAGATCGAAAACCGTGAGCCGATGATGAAGATGGTCATCAAGTTTTAAGTAACAAGAGGTAAAACTATGCCAACATACTTACTCGCCCACGACCTCGGTACGTCGGGCAACAAGGCAACGCTTTACACAACCGACGGCGCGCTCGTTAAGAGCGCGACGTACGGCTACGCGCTCAAAACACGCGGCGGCGACTGTGCAGAGCAGGAGCCTCTGGCGTGGTGGAAGGCTGTATGCGACTCAACGCGCGAGCTTATGAGGGAAGTGAACCCTGCAGACATCGCCGCTATTTCCTTCAGCGGACAGATGATGGGCTGTGCGTGCGTTGATAAGAACGGCGAGCCGCTTCGCGATTCGCTTATCTGGGCGGATATGCGTACGACGCGCGAGGCGGATATGATCCGCCGTGAGATGTCCGACGAGCATTTCTACAAGATCACGGGCAATCGCTTAAGCCCGTCGTACAGCGCGACCAAGCTTATGTGGATTCGCGACAACGAGCCCGAGGTCTACAAGAACACCTACAAGATGCTCAACGCGAAGGATTTTATAATCTTAAAGCTCACGGGCAAATTCGTCACCGATCCGTCAGACGCGTCGCTTACTTGCCTTATGGATTTAAACACCCTCGCGTGGTCTGACGAGCTCATAAGCGCTTGCGGACTTGAAAAGGGAATGCTTCCCGACGTTATAAGCTCGGTTGCAGTTGCAGGCGGTGTTACCGAAAAAGCGGCAAGCGAGTGCGGACTTATCGCAGGCACTCCCGTAGTATGCGGCGGCGGTGACGGCGCTTGCGCGGCTGTCGGTACGGGCTCCGTTGCGGAAAATCAGGCGAATCTTTCGCTCGGTACGTCCTCGTGGATATCGTTCGCTTCGAAGAAGCCTGTGTTCGACGAGGGAATGATGACCTTTAACTTCGCCCACCTCGTTCCCGGCTACGTCGTGCCGTGCGGCACTATGCAGACGGGCGGCGGCGCACTCTCGTGGGCTGTCAACACGCTCGGCACGTTCGGCCGTGACGCGGCACGGATAGACAAGGGCGAGCTTTACAAGAACGTATGCGCGGCTGTTGAGGCGTCCCCCATCGGCGCGAAGGGGCTTTTGTTCCTTCCGTACCTTATGGGCGAGAGAAGCCCTCGTTGGAATAATATGGCGAAGGGCTCGTTCGTGGGACTCACTATGGAGCACACCACGGGCGATATGCTCCGTGCGGTTATGGAGGGCGTCGGTATGAACCTGTCGATAATCCTCGAGGCGTTCAGAAGGAGCGGCGCTAACATTGACCGCCTTACCGCGATCGGCGGCGGTGTACGCAATCCGATCTGGCGTCAGATACTCGCCGACATTCTCGGCGTTACCATCGACATTCCGAACTACCTCGAGGAGGCGACCTCTATGGGCGCGGCAATCGCGGCAGGCGTCGGCGTCGGTGCGTTCGAGGACTTTAACGTCATCGGAAAATTCCTGAAGAACGAGTACACGTACACGCCCGACCTTACCAAAAAGCCGTTTTACGATGAGCTGAGGCCCATATTCGACAAGTGCTACTTTGACCTTGAGAATATGAACGCGCTGCTTCACGGTATCGCGGCAAAATAAATTTGAGGAGTAAACACCAATGAAAACATCAAAGCTTTTTGCTCTCCTACCAGATTATATTACCACACCGGACGGTATGGCAATCGATTCCGAGGGCAACCTTATACTCGCTTGTCCGAACTATGCAGATCAGTCGAAGCCCGGCTGTATCGTAAAGATAGACAAAGACAAGAATATTAAAAAGTGGTTCGACGTCCCCGTAAATCCCGAGGTGGGAGTTGCAAGTCCTATGGGCATCGCTTTCGGCCCCGATGGCGACCTTTACATATGTGACAACGTAGGCTGGACGGGTAACGAAAACGCCGTTTTCAAGGGACGCATCCTTCGCATTCGTATGAACGGCGACAAGATAGAGAAGTGCACCGAGGTTGCAAAGGGAATGGAGCATCCTAACGGTATGCGTATCCGCGACGGCTACGTTTACGTCACGCAGAGCTCGCTCTCAAAGGTGAAGGATCCCTCGGGCAAGCTTGTAAGCTGTGTTTACCGCTTTGCGCTTGACGACGAGAATATCGAGATCACTAACACGCTTGCGGACAAAAACATTCTTACAACGTTCATCACGCACAATCCTGCCGATCAGTACGGCGTTGACGGCATCGAGTTTGACCTCGAGGGCAATCTCCTCGTCGGCAATTTCGGCGACGGCGCTGTGCATAAGATCAGCTTTAACCCCGATATGACCGTTAAGTCGAACGAGGTTTGGGCGAAGGATCCCGAAAATCTCGAGAGCACCGACGGTATGATACTTGACGACGACGGCAACCTCTACATCGCCGATTTCTGCGCTAACGCTATCGCAAAGGTTTATCCCGACGGTAAGGTTGAGCGCCTTGCGCAGAGTCCCGACAGCAACGGCTTTAACGGCGAGCTTGATGAGCCGGGTGAGCCTATAATCTGGAACGGCAAGCTTGTCGTATCCTGCTTTGACTGCGTGACTAACGACATCGTTATAAACACCGCACACGAGCTTCCGGCAACTCTTGCCGAGATAGATCTCGACTGAATTTTAGGAGATAATTATGTCAAATTTTGATATACTGCGCGAGCTTGTGTTCGAGCAGGACAATACACACTGCTTTATCGAGCGTGAGCGTATTCTCGCGAGAATTTCCTCTGACGGTGCGGATGAGGAAGCGCCCGACAGATATGCAAAAGTTCTTTCACAGCTTCTGTCAGAGGTATCTGTGCCCGTATATGAGTGTGACTATTTTGCGGGTAGGGTAGTTGAAGGAGCACCTGACGAGGGCTTTACTGAAGAAAGTCATCAGCTTATCTCTCACGGACATTTAAGTCCCGACTACAGACTTATTATCACAGAGGGTTTTTCCGGTATGCTTGCACGAATAAAAGCCAAAGCGTTAGAGAAGGGCGACGAGGAATCAAAGAGCTTTGCTGAAAATGCCGAAATTGTAATTATGGCAATCAAGGTGTACTGCGAGCGTTATGCGGCAGAGGCACGCAAAATGGGCAAGTGTGAGATGGCAAACGCGCTTATGAAAGTGCCTTTTGAACCTGCATACGATTTCTATTCCGCACTTCAAGGTATATGGATAGTTCATATGATTGCAAGCTGCTACGTAGGTGCACGTGATTTCGCATTCGGACGTTTTGATCAGTACATGCTTCCGTACTACGAAAAAGCGATTGCAGACGGCAAGAGCGAAGATGAACTCTGCGAACTTCTTGCAGGATTTATGATAAAGTGTAACGAGATTTGCGGACGTACTACTCATAACTACAAATCCAAGCCTGTACCGTGTCAGGCATCCAAGCAGTACATCTGTATTGGCGGTGAGAAGCCGAATGCAGTATCTTTTGCTGTAATGAAGGCGGCACAGATTGCCAATATGGCACAGCCGCAGATAACGGTACTTTTAAAGCCCGAAGCAGACGAAGCATTTACAAACGAAGTGTTTGTAGCACTTTCAGAGCTTGTTGACAAAATACATATCTACAACTACGATCAGACCTTGGCATATCTCATTAAGAAGGGCGTACCCGTGGATATCGCCAAGGATTACACCTATTCCGCGTGTTGTACGTTTGATTTACACTATCATACAGACCGTCAGGAATATTACGTTCCAGTGCCGCAGATATTTGTGGAAACGCTCCATAAGAAGGATTATTCATCGCTTGATGAGCTTGTTGCAGCATTTGTTGACGGTGTTCGCGCTGATATGCAGGTCATGGCAGACAAAAAAATGGCAGGTCAATTCGGAAGAATTCTCCGCAAATTCTACGTTCTCGACGGACTCCTTCTTTCCGACAGCGCGCTTGAATGCCGCTATCACAACGACGGCAAGGCACCGTACAATTGCCTACAGTTTTTCTGCCCGGGCGTGGCGACGCTCGGCGACTCGCTTCGCGTTATCGACAAGCTCGTCTTTAAGGAAAAGCGCTATACCTACGCCGAGCTTATGAAGATACTCGACGACAACTGGGCAGGGCACGAACAGCTTCGCACAGAGGTGCTCTCATACACTCGCTTCGGCAACGATGACGACGAGGCTGACAAGTACGCAACGCTCGCAGGCAACGCTTGTATGGATGCGGTTGATGCGGTCAAGCTGAAGCCTAACTACATACTTGTTTCCGGTTTTTATTCCCTTGAACGCGACAATACTTGGCGCGAGGAGGTCGGCGCAACACCCGACGGACGTCTTGCGGGCGATGCATTCAGCGAAAATCAGTCGCCGACGTACGGTGCTGATAAGAGCGGCATTACCGCTCTCTTAAAGAGCGTAGCAAAGCTTCCGTTCGAGCGTACGGGTACGGGCGGACTTAACCTCACCTTCTCGAAAACACAGAAGCCCGAAACCCTCAAGGC
>JAZNBZ010000052.1:0-7833 GCA_045587285.1 Candidatus Flemingiibacterium sp.
AGAACATAAAGCTATAGCGGTAATTGAGCCAATTGGGGTTTTGAAAGCCGTGCCAAGCCATATCAACGGTTCACGAGATAAAGAAGTCGGAGGCCAAGCGGTCTTAGGAAGACAACCCAGTCAGGCAACTCCTTGGCTCACAGAACGACATGGCTACGATCCGACTTAGAACATAAAGCTATAGCGGTAATTGAGCCAATTGGGGTTTTGAAAGCCGTGCCAAGCCATATCAACGGTTGACGAGATAAAGCTGAACACGAAAACGCCGACAAGCGCACCGTACGCGATCTTCTGACGCGCGCTTATTTGCTTTGTAAAGAAGAACACCGGGAGCAGAATAAGCGTGAGCGTGCCCGAATATACGAACGGCCAGCCCTCGGGGCGCACGGTATCGTACGAGCCGGGAAGCATCTTCGTGATAAGGTCGAGGAAATCAAACTTTTGCTTAAAGGTATAGTTCGGGTTCGAGAAGGTAGTCTTGCCGAACGTAAGCGAATAATATGCAGGCAGAATAATTATAGCGGCAAGACCGACGGCTATCGCCGAGAAGAGTGCTATCCTGCCGAGGCTTTTTATAAAATGCGCCCTCTCGCCGTTGGGGTTGCGCTCCTCGGGAGTGCACATAAGATAATAAATGAAGAAATAGACCGCAACAGCGATGCAGACCATATAGCCGATGTAGTAATTGGAAAATACCGCGACTGCGAGCGTCAGGGTAAAAAGCTTATATTTGCCGTGCTTTATCAGCCCCTCTATTCCGAGCATAATGAGCGGGAAGAACAAGAGGCAATCTATCCACATCGTGTTGTGCTGCATTACGACGGCGTACGAGGTGAGTGCGTAGAGAACCGAGAAGATGACCTCGTTCGCAGGCTTCGTCGGGTGGGATTTGTGCAGATAAACGCACATATTCATACCCGAAAGTCCGCATTTTAAAAGCAGGATAGTCAGAAGCGACTCGGTTATCATTCCCTCGGGAAAAAGTGCGACGAGTACGGTAAACGGGCTTGCAAGGTAGTACGCCACTATACCGAGAAATTCTCCGCCGAGCGCGCGTTCAAAGGAATAAAGTATTCCCTGCTCGCCGCGAAGAATGTCGCGCATCGCCTCGAAATAGTAAACGTACTGTCCGTTGAGGTCAAGCACTAAGACGGAGTTTTCTCCAAACGGGAAAACGCCCATCGCAATATAAATAAGCGCCATAATAAGCACGGGGAATATAAACGCAAGCCCGATATGGTGCATACCGTCGAGCGGCGCCAAAAAGCGCGCGAGCCACGGCGGCATTGTAAATCCTCGCTTGGCGGCGGAAGAAGCCTCCGCCTCTGCCGCGAGCGTCTTTTTTTCGTCCATAAGAAACCGTTCCTTTCAAAAATGCCATCAGTTAGACGAGGGCTCTGCCCCGTCGCGAATTATCCTTTTTATATTTTTTTCAAGCTTGATTCTCGGCAGAGTGAGGTCGCGTCCGCACGACTCGCACACGATGCGGATATCGCTTCCTATGCGCAGCACGCGAAAGCGTACGCTCGTCCTCGCACAAGGGTGCGGCTTTTTCATTTCGAGAATATCCCCGACGAATATTTGCAGTATCTGTGCCACGGCGTACCTCCGAAATCAAATCGTTATACGGTAATTATATCACATTTTCCACGAAAAGTACAGTATTTTCTAAAAAATCGCGCCGTATGCCAAGACAGCCGTCACTCTAACGTTCCCAAATCCGTCCTCTATAAGAGCAAATAGATAAGGAAATTTGAAAAATCAATAAAATTCGTCGGTTTTTAATAACTTTTCTTGCAAAACTTCAAATCTTGTGATATCATTATGAGTGACGACATAATTCGGAGGCGAGCATATGAACACACAAAAGGTTGAAGCGATATTACAAAGCTTATTTGAAATATCGGGTATGGACGTTACGGTGGTCAACGCAAAAAACATAATACTCGCGCGCAGATACTCGGGTGCGCTCTACTGTAAAAGCATACACAAATCGCAAAAATGTCTTGATATGTGCACCGCGTCTGACAAACGTAGGCTCTGTGAGGCTCACAGCGATGGAAAAATGGTATTTTACAAATGCCCTTTCGGAATATACGAAGCAATCGTCCCAATAAAAAAGGCAGACGATATCATCGCTTATCTTTTCGTCGGGCTCGGTCTTGAGGACAGCGAAGCCGGCATCAGCGAGCCGCTTTTGAGCGCGCTCGACGCCGCTCCGAGCCTTGAACGTGAGTCGTTAGCGTCGGGAATCGAAGCTATTCCGCGCTTTTCCAAGGAGAAGCTCGAGGCGTACGCTTCTCTGCTGCCGATAATTGCCGAGTATATGGAAACGAACGACCTTATTGCAGAGAGCGATATGACGCTCGGTCAGCTCGTCAAGAGATATATAAAGGATAATCTTTCAAGCAAAATAACGCTAAGCGAATTAGCACTGAAAATGCATTGCAGCACGGTTACTCTCACCGAGCATTTCAAAAGGGAATTCGGTATAACCATCGTAGAATACGTAAATCAAAAAAGGATACGAAAAGCCAAGCAGCTACTTCAAAACAGCAGCCTTTCAATACGCGAGATATCTGAGGCGTGCGGCTTTTTGAGCGTGGAATACTTTTCGCGAAGCTTCAAGACCGCCGTCGGCGTGACACCGAGCGCGTGGCGAAAATTCTCCAATTAGAACAATATTGCTCAAATATTAAACGATATTGCCCGAATTACGCCAAATACGCGAAAAATTTTCAAAAATGTGCTATACTGCACTTGTAAAAGTTTTTGGCTTCAGGAGGAAATGCTTATGGCACTCACATACATAACGAACGGCAAGATCGTTTTGCCCGACGAGGTCGTCACGGGCAAGGCGCTCGCACTTGATAATGAAAGCGGCAAGATCGTCGGAGTCGTTGACAGCGTGCCTGCCGGCGCAGAGGTAATCGACGCAAACGGCGGCTATATTGCACCCGGTCTCGTGGACATTCACATTCACGGCTATCTCGGCGAGGACACCTGCGACGCAAAGCCCGACGGCATCAAGAAAATGGCGTACGGAATAGCGCAAAACGGCGTTACGTCCTTCCTTCCCACGACGATGACCGTGGCAAAGGACGAGATAATCGCAGCGCTCAACGCGGTTCGCTCGCTCAAAGAAGAAAGCAAGACGTGGGACGGCGCGGAAATTCTCGGCGTTCACGCCGAGGGACCGTTCATCAACCCCTCAAAGAAGGGCGCACAGGCAGAGGAAAATATACTCAAGCCCGACGCTGATTTCATAATCGAAAACGCGGACGTTATCACATCCGTAACTCTCGCGCCCGAGATGGACGAGGGACACGCTTGCATTAAAAAGCTTGCGGCAGAATCGAGCGTACTCGTTTCTATGGGACACACCGACGCGAAATTCGAGGAGGCTATGAGCGCGGCAAAGGACGGCGTAAACCACGCGACGCATCTTTTCAACGCTATGTCAGCCCTCGCGCACCGCAATCCCGGCGTTGTCGGCGCGGCGCTCGCATCGGATAACGTATCCGTTGAGATAATCGCGGACACGTTCCACATAAACCCCGGACTTTACTCGCTCGTCGCAAAATTAAAGGGCAAAAAAACGGTGCTCATCACCGACTGTACGCGTGCAGGCGGTATGCCCGACGGCGAATACACGCTCGGCGGTCAGCCTATCTTCCTAAAGGGCATTGAATGTCGCCTTGCGGACGGCACTATCGCAGGAAGCGTGCTGAAGCTCAACGATGCGGTAAGAAACGTACTTAACCACACCACTCTGCCCGTAAACGAGGTGTTCAATATGGCGTCTCTCAACCCTGCCGCCGCAATCCACTGTGCAGACCGCATAGGCTCGCTTGAGAAGGGTAAGGACGCGGACATTATCATCACCGACGAAAATATAAATATAGTAAGAACCATAAAGAAAGGAAGAACCATTTATGTTGCTTAAAGTAAATGCACCGCTCGATCCCGGCTTTATGCCTATGGCTGTCGTATACCGCGAATTTGAAGCCGCAGTCAAGGCTGTCGGCGGCGAGCCGCTCACTATCGGACTCGAGAGAAACGACGGTCTTACGTCTGTTTTCACCGTTGAGGTTTACAAAGACGGAACCGGTCATGACGAGGAAAACTATGAATTCGTTGAGAGAATCGTCAAGACGCTTCTCTGGACTCGCGGCGGCTACAGAATAATCATCGCAGGCTCGGCACTTATCGCAGACAAGCTCAAGGCAGCTTACGCAGTTGGCGGCGCACGCGATTTTGACCGCGACTTTATGTCGGGCGTTTATGAGGCTGACTTCGAGGTCGCACACGTTCCGTTTGAGAACGCTCCCAAGGCAAACGAATCCGCATCTCCCGTAGGCCGTCACCTTGACGGCTGCCGTATCGGCTTTGACGCAGGCGGAAGCGACCGCAAGGTAAGCGCCGTTGTCGAGGGCGAGGCTACCTACTCCGAGGAGGTAGTTTGGTCCCCGAAGCTCCAGAACGATCCTACGTACCATTACGAGGGAATTATGGACGCGATGAAGACCGCCGCATCCAAAATGCCGCGCGTTGACGCTATCGGCGTTTCCACCGCAGGCGTCGTTATCGGCAACCGCATTATGACGTCCTCGCTGTTCCTTAAGGTAAAGAACGAAAACCCCGAGGCGTTCGAGAAGGTAGTTAAGAATATCTACACCGATATCGCAAAGGAGCTCGGCAACGTGCCGATAGAGGTTGCAAACGACGGCGACGTTACCGCGCTCGCAGGTGCTATGGATCTCGACGACACCAACGTGCTCGGAGTTGCTATGGGTACGAGTGAGGCAGGCGGCTACGTTGACGGAAACGGCAACATCACCGGCTGGCTCAACGAGCTTGCATTCGTTCCCGCCGACTTCAACAAGAACGCTATGCTTGACGAGTGGTCGGGCGACTACGGCTGCGGCGTTAAGTATTTCTCGCAGGACGCAGTTATAAAGCTTGCTCCCGCGGCGGGCATCGCGCTTGACGAGAGCGCTTCTCCCGCAGAAAAGCTCAAGGTAGTTCAGGGACTTATGGCAAATGGCGACGAGCGTGCGGCGAAGATCTACGAAACCATCGGCTCGTACTTTGGCTACGCAGTTGCTTACTACGCTATATTCTACGACATCAAGCACGTTCTGCTTATGGGACGCGTATCCTCGGGCGAGGGCGGAAGCATTCTTCACAAGACCGCCGAAAAGGTACTTGTCGAGGAATTCCCCGAGCTTGCAAAGAAGACCACCATTCACCTTCCCGACGAAAGCAGTCGCCGCGTAGGTCAGTCCATCGCAGCAGCAAGCCTTCCCAAGGTAAAATAAGATAAAAACAGTAAGGGTGGCACCCACGGGTGCCACCCTATTTTTATTTATAAAGCCTCTTTCGCCTCCGCGCGTTCCTCACGAATCAGCTTGCGATACGTGTAAATAAAAATGCAAAGACAGCTTCCGAACGTCAACACCCACGATACGGGGTAGACGGCGTAAAGCGTTTCAAGTTCCGGGATAGCTTGGAACACCGTCATTACCCACAGAATTCGCGTTGCGCAGGTACCGATAAGCGCAACAAGCATACCGCTAAAGGAGCGACCCATTCCGCGAAGCGCGATAAGCGCAACGGACATCAGCGAGCTTAAAAATTGCAGCGAAATTATCCATAAATACCGCTGTGCGCCGTACGCAACCGCCACGGGATCGTCGGGGATAAAGCACCCGATAAGAAGCTCGCGAAGCGGTATCGTAACCGCAGAAAAGGCAACGGTAATCAAAGCGGCAAGAACGCACGCCTTTATAAAGACGCTCTTAACTCGTTTATATTTTCGTGCGCCCATATTCTGCGCAGAGAAGGTCATCGCCGCACTGCCGATACTATCGGATATGGTTTCGGCGTACGATTCTATACTCGCCGACGCACCGTTTCCCGAGATAGCAGACGAATCGAACAGATTGATCGAGGACTGCATTACGGTCGCCGACAGTCCGTAAACCGCAGACTGTATGCCGGCGGGGATTCCGAGAGCAAAAATACCCTTTAACTTTCCAAAGTTAATTTTGAGCTTATTCAGAGTGAGCTTGCACCATCCGTCAAGTCGCATAAGCGTACCGACGCAAAGCGTGCACGCCAGTAAATTCGATATTCCCGTCGAGAGCGCAACGCCGTCAGCGTCCATTCCGAATATTGCAACAAAGACAAATCCGAGCAATATTTTTGTGCCGCCGCCAATCATTACGAATAACATCGGATGCTTCGTGTCGCCGGTCGCGCGGAGTATCGCGTTGCCGTAATTTAAAAGCAGTAAAAACGGCGCACCTGCGAAATATATTCTGATATAGACAAGCGCGTATCCCATAATATCATCGGGCGTGCCTATCAAGTCAAGGAGCGGACGGGAAAAAATTATTCCGAAAAGGCCCATAAAGATTCCGCCGAAAACGGCGATACTGAGTGCCGTATGCGTAAGCTCACGAGTTCCCTTTTCATCGCGCATTCCGATAGAATGTGAGATACACACCGACGAGCCGGAGGCAAGTCCGTTGAAAAGGCATACTATAAGCGTAATAATCGAGCTTGTGACCGCCACACCGCCAAGCGCGTCGCCGCCAACGTATCTGCCGACGATCAGCTTATCTATCGCGCTGAAGGAGTGTTGTACAACACCCGTAAGCATAAGCGGAAGCGCAAAAGCCAACATTTTTCTGACAATAGGTCCGCTCGTAACGTCAAATTCGCGTGTCCTTTTAGTTTTAGTCATTAGAATATCCCACCATTCTTGGTAAAATCACAAGAAAATTATAGCACCGCTATTGACTTTATGGAATATCAGAGTTATAATAGTGCTGTGAAAAATTTTCAACACGCGGAGGTAATATGGATATAACGAAAATAGAAATGCTGCTCCGCGCGCTGGAGCTCGGCTCCATGAGCAAGGCGGCACAGGAATACTCCTACACGCCGTCGGCATTCACGCATATAATAAACGGCATCGAATCCGAGCTCGGCACGACACTCGTCGCCCGCACGAACACGGGAATCTCTCTTGCCGAGGGCAAGGAAGAAATGCTTTCAAGGCTAAAGGAGCTCGTAGATATAAAAAACCAGCTCCACTCGTTGGCACTTCGCGACAAGCAGATCACCGTCGTTGCCTATCCGAGCCTTACGAAATCGCTTCTGCCGCATCTCACAAGGGCCGTAAGCCAAGCGCATCCCGAGGCAAGGATCAACATAATCGTTGCCGACCGACTAAGGCCGTATCTCGGCGTGGCCGATCTTTTTATCGGCGAGCACGTCACCTCGAAGGATTACGTCTGGAAAGAGATACTCAAGGACACCTACACGGCGGTCGTATACGACGGATATGAGTGCGGCGAGATATTCGAGCGCGAGAAAAAGCATAACGAAAAATTCATTCTCGTAAACGACAAAACCATTTCAGCTTACGTGGCAAATGACAATTTCGAGAGCATAATACACCTCGAATCCGCCGATGACAGCTCCGTTATCGAGATGGTAAAGCAGAAAATGGGAATAACGATATTACCGCGTCTTTCGGTTAATTCAGGCGAAAAGGGCATCCGCCAAGTCCCCCTCGATCCGCCTATCGAAAGAAGGCTCGGTATTATGTATTCAAAAAAGCAGCAGCACAATCCGATAATCAAAACTGCGGTAAAATGTCTTTCCGACATTTCAAAGCTACTGAACAAATAAAATTTCCCCGCGCTCGTAGTGAGCGCGTGGTGTTTTGGTTATTTAATGAGCAACAACACAGGATCGAGTATCTCGACTCGCTTGTCGATAGCGTATACGCCATCGCCGAGTGCCTCAAACTCCACGGGC
>JAZNBZ010000053.1:0-8996 GCA_045587285.1 Candidatus Flemingiibacterium sp.
CGCTTTGGCGCCGTTCTATTTAGTTATCAGTTGCAGCCGCAGCCACAGAAGATAATGAGAAGCGCGATGATGATGAGCCATACGCACTTGTCGTCGAATACGTTGCAAAGACAGTTATTCATAGTAACCTCCAGCTACGGGAGTCTGCACACCGCCAATCGGTGAGCCTCGCTCCCTACTTTCATACTATGTCGCCTATCCTTTTTTGTTACCGATATTCTTAAAGCTTTTCAAGCTTTAAATGCGTCGTCTCGACGAAAGCTCTCGCGGCAAGCTCGCTGTCCGTCGGAATATCCTTCGACGCACCGCAATTACGGCAAAAGACCTTAACGTGATCGTCGGACACCGCGACGTCGTAATCGCCCTCGTCACAGCAGCAGGAAACGTCGCCGCCCTCGATGAGGTCACGTATGACGAACATTACCGTGTCGTATATCATAGGATCGCACGGCTCGTCATCGTCGGGACGGTCAACCTCTCCGAGAAGCGCATCGAGGCTGTCAAGCCCCATTTCCTTCAGAAGATTGTTAAGCTCCTTTTCCGAGCTCTCAAGCGCCGCAGAGACCGCCGCCTCCGTGCCGATAAACACAAGGTCAAACGCCGTTTGCGGACACTGATATACGAAAAGCTCCTTCTTGAAAAAGAGATTTGAGCTTATAACGAACGTGTGCTCACCGCCGCAAAGCAGGCACGGTGCGGTAATGCGAAGCTTTCCGTCGCTCGTGTGATTTATCGTGAGCTCGCTTGCGTTACACGAGCATTTGAGCTTCTTCATAGCGCCCGACAGCGCAAACACGCCGACCATACTTTTTATTCCCTGCGTGCAATACGGACAGCGGTAAGCGATGCAGGTCTCTCTTGAACCTAAGATCATAGACTCATTTCCTTTCAAAGTTTACTCCGTATATTATATCAAAAAATCCTACGTATGTCAAGACAGTGACAAATTTGAAACAATGTTTACACTAACGTCATTGACAAGCCCTCAAAAAAGGTTTATAATAATTGTGTATGCAAAGAAAACTAACTTAATAGAGGTAAATAAATTGTCAAGTAAAAACAATTGCTGCAAAAAGACCTCGATAGGCGGTCAGGCGCTTATCGAAGGCATTATGATGCGCGGTCCCGAAAGGACCGTTATGGCGGTGCGTAATCCCGCAGGCGAGATCGTGCTCGAGGAGTGCGCCGCAGGCACGGCGAAAAAGCCGAAAATACTCAAGGTGCCGATAATTCGCGGTGTGTTCAGCTTTATCGACTCGATGAAAACGGGCTACAAGGCGCTTATGCGCTCCGCGGAGATCGCTATGCCCGAGGACGATGCAAATCAGACCGAGGAGCAAAAGAAAAAGGAATCGAAGCTTATGGGCGTCGCCGCGGCAATCGGCGGAGTACTCGGAATTGCGCTCTCGGTCGTGCTCTTTATATGGCTTCCCTCGTTTTTATTCACGCTTATACAGAGCCTTACCGTCGGTACTGCAGCAGAGGCGTTTTTCGCAAATACCGTAACCAAATCGGCGTTTGAAGGCATACTCAAGCTCGCGCTGTTCGTGGGCTACATCGCGCTTATGTGCCTCGTCAAGGACGTGCGCAGAACGTTCGAGTATCACGGTGCTGAGCACAAAACGATATTCGCATACGAGGCAGGGCTCGAGCTGACGGTCGAAAACGTCCGCCGCCAGAAGCGCTTCCACCCGAGATGCGGCACCTCGTTTATGATACTTATGATAATCGTCGGCATTTTTATCGGTATGCTCATTCCCGAAGCTATCGCGGGCGTTGAAATAAATCACGTTCTCCGCGCCGCTATAAAGCTTCTTCTCTTGCCTATCACGATGGGCATCGGCTACGAGCTTATCAAGCTCTGCGGACGTCACGATAACTTCCTCACGCGTATCATCGCCGCCCCCGGCGTCTGGCTTCAGCACGTCACGGTACACGATCCCGACGACAAGATGATCGAATGTGCAATAGCCGCAATGAATGCGGTAATCCCCGAGAACAAGGACGCAGATAATTTTTAAAGAACGCACCCTATAAAGTGGGCGCGAAAGGATACCCTATATGAACATATTACACGCAAAATACGCGGTTGAGATCGCAAAGCACGGCTCGCTCAACAAGGCGGCAGACGCGCTTATGATAGCCCAGCCGAACCTGAGCCGTTCAATAAAGGAGCTTGAGGCTGACCTTGGCATTTCAATATTCCAAAGAAGCTCCAAGGGTATGGTGCTGACACCCGACGGAGAGGAGTTTATCGACTATGCACGCGACATTCTCCTTCAGATCGAGAAGCTTGAGCAGTCGTACCGCGACGGCTCTAACACCAAGCGTAAATTTTCGATCTCCGTTCCCCGCGCATCGTATATTTCCGACGCACTTACGGAGTTTTCAAAGAACATCGGCGACACGGACGTTGAAATATACTATAAGGAAACGAACTCCAAAAAAACGATAAACAACGTTTTAACCAACGAGTTTAAGCTCGGCATTATCAGATACGCCGAGAACTACGACAAGTATTATACGTCTATGTTCGAGGAAAAAGGTCTTGCACACGATTTGGTAGCGGAATTTTCATACGTCCTGATTATGAGCCGTTACAACCCCTTATCCGTTAAGGAAATAATCACTCACGACGACCTTTCCTCGTTTATCGAGATCGCGCACGCCGATCCGTACGTTCCCTCGCTTCCGATGTCAAAGGTGTTCCGCGAGGAGCTGCCCGACAAGATTGGACAGCGAATATTCGTTTTCGAGCGTGCAAGTCAGTTTGAGCTGCTTGCCGAAAACCCCAACACCTTTATGTGGGTGTCGCCCGCCTCGGCAAAAATGCTGAAGCGCTACGACCTCGTACAGCGCGTTTGCGAGGGTAACAAGAAGGTGTATAAGGACGTTCTGATACACCATAAGGGCTACAGGCTTACAAAGCTTGATAAAGCGTTTATCGAAGCACTTTCCGTGTCAAGAGAAGCGTTTGTACGGTAAACGGCAAATGTTAAAAAGGTCAGATTTTATCAGCATTTTTCTGTTCAAACAAAGGTAAATTCACACGAAAAAACGGCAGTTTCGTCAATTTGGCAAAACTGCCGTTAAAGTTTGTGATAAATTTATCAAAAACTGTTATATCTTTTGAAATAACACGGATATAACAATTTGGTTATTCCATTTGAGAAAATTTTGTGTTAAAATATTAACAACGCTATAAGCAGGTAACCTCGAACACCCTGTTTTCGACGGTTGACCGGCTATATTTTTTCGGAGGAAAATCAAATGGAACAGAAAGCTTACGAAATCGTTGACAGCGTGGAAACGCTGAAAGCCACGCTCGCTCGCGTTAAGGCGGCGCAGAAGGTGTTTGCGACCTACACGCAGGAGCAGGTTGACAAGATCTTTTTGGCGGCGGCTTCTGCCGCAGACAAGGCGAGAATCACGCTCGCAAAGCTCGCCGTTGAAGAAACGGGTATGGGCGTAATCGAGGACAAGGTTATCAAAAACCACTACGCCGCAGAGTACATCTACAACGCCTACAAGGACACTAAGACCTGCGGAGTTATCGAGGAGGATAAGGCGTTCGGCGTCACCAAGATAGCAGAGCCTATCGGCGTAATCGCCGCCGTAATCCCCACCACCAACCCGACGTCCACCGCTATTTTCAAGTGCTTGCTCGCGCTCAAGACGCGCAACGCAATAATCATAAGCCCTCACCCGAGAGCGAAGAATTCCACTATTGCGGCGGCAAAGCTCGTTCTCGAGGCGGCAGTTGCGGCAGGCGCTCCCGAGAGCATCATCGACTGGATCGACGTTCCCTCGCTTGAGATGACGAACACCGTTATGAAGGAAGCGGATATTATCCTCGCAACGGGCGGTCCCGGTATGGTTAAGGCTGCGTACTCGAGCGGCAAGCCCGCCCTCGGCGTTGGCGCAGGTAACACGCCCGCTATCATCGACGACACCGCAGATATCCTTCTGTCTGTAAACTCGATCATTCACTCGAAAACCTTCGACAACGGTATGATATGCGCGTCCGAGCAGTCGGTCATCGTTCTCGAGAGCATTTACGACGCGGTAAAGAGCGAATTCGCGGCAAGAGGCTGTTATTTCCTCGACGCAGATGAAACCGAAAAGGTTCGCAAGACCATCATTATCAACGGCTCGCTCAACGCAAAGATCGTAGGTCAAAAGGCGGCTAAGATCGCCGAGATTGCAGGCGTAAGCGTACCCGCTGGCACGAAGATTCTCATCGGCGAGGTCGAGAGCGTTGAGCTTTCCGAGGAGTTTGCACACGAAAAGCTCTCTCCCGTGCTTGCTATGTATAAGGCAAAGACCTTTGACGAGGCGCTCGAGAAGGCTGAAAGACTTATCGAGGACGGCGGCTTCGGTCACACCTCCTCGCTCTATATTAACGAGATCACCGAAAAGGAAAAGCTCGCCGCGTATATGGCAAGAATGAAGACCTGCCGTATACTTGTTAACACCCCTTCCTCTCACGGCGGTATCGGCGACCTTTACAACTTTAAGCTCGCTCCCTCCCTGACACTCGGATGCGGCTCTTGGGGCGGTAACAGCGTATCCGAAAACGTTGGTGTCAAGCACCTTCTTAACATTAAGACAGTAGCCGAGAGGAGAGAAAATATGCTTTGGTTCAGAACGCCTGAAAAGGTTTATATAAAGAAGGGCTGTCTGCCCGTAGCGCTCGACGAGCTTCGCTCGGTAAGAGGCGCAAAGAAGGCGTTTATCGTAACGGATACGTTCCTTTATCAGAACGGCTACACGAAGCCGATCACCGACAAGCTCGACGAAATGGGCATCGCACACACTACGTTCTTTAACGTACAGCCCGATCCCACCCTCGCTAACGCAACCGAGGGCGCGGCACAGATGCGTGCGTTTGCTCCCGACACTATCATCGCACTCGGCGGCGGCTCCGCTATGGACGCGGCGAAGATAATGTGGGTGCTCTACGAGCATCCCGAGGCAGACTTTATGGATATGGCCATGAGATTTATCGACATCCGCAAGAGAGTCTACACCTTCCCCAAAATGGGCGAAAAGGCGTACTTCATCGCCGTTCCGACCTCCGCAGGTACAGGCTCCGAGGTTACCCCCTTCGCTGTTATCACCGACGAAAAGACGGGCGTTAAGTACCCTCTCGCCGATTACGAGCTCCTTCCCAATATGGCTATTATCGACACCGATTTCCATATGTCAGCGCCGAAGGGACTTACCGCGGCATCGGGTATCGACGCCGTAACTCACGCAGTTGAGGCGTACGCCGCTATGCTCGCGACCGACTACACCGACGGTCTTGCACTCCGCGCACTCAAGGTGGTATTCGAGTACCTCCCGAGAGCATACGATAACGGTCAGACGGACGTTGAGGCTCGCGAAAAGATGGCAAATGCCGCTACTATGGCAGGTATGGCGTTCGCAAACGCATTCCTCGGCGTATGTCACTCTATGGCACACAAGCTCGGTGCGTTCCACCACCTTCCCCACGGCGTTGCTAACGCGCTGATGATCGAGGAGGTTCTCCGCTTCAACGCCGCAGAGGCTCCTGCGAAGATGGGTACCTTCTCGCAGTACGACCATCCTCATACGCTCGCGCGTTACGCTGAGATCGCCGATTACCTCGGACTTGGCGGCAAGACCAACGAGGATAAGCTCGAACGGCTCATCAAGGCTATAAACGACCTCAAGGCACGCGTTGGCATCAAGGAGACCATCAAGGATTACGGCATAGACGAGGCTGACTTCCTCGCTCGCCTTGACGATATGTCAGAGCAGGCGTTCGACGACCAGTGCACGGGCGCTAACCCGCGCTATCCGCTGATAAGCGAGATAAAGCAGATGTACCTTAACGCTTATTACGGCAAGCACTTCGTTGAGGCAGATATGCCATACACAAAGACTGCCGCGAAAAAAGCGCCTCGTAAGAGCAAGAAGGCATAAGTTAGGAGGAAATTACAATGAAGCTTGATAATATAATTGCAACGAGAAAGCATAAGACTATCTACCGTGACGGCGACAAATGCATTAAGGTGTTTGACTCGGCTTATTCCAAGGCTGACGTCCTTAACGAGGCGCTCAATCAGGCGAGAGTTGAGGAAACCGGCCTTAACATTCCAAAGATTCGCGGCGTAAATATGGTTGACGGACAATGGGCTATAGTTTACGAATATATTGAAGGCAAGACGCTTGCACAGCTTATGGAGGAGAATCCCGAGAAGAAGAATGAGTACATTGACCTTCTTGTTGATATTCAGATGAGCGTTCACGCAAAGACCTCTCCCCTGCTCACCAAGCTCAAGGACAAGATGAACCGTAAGATAAGCCAGAGCGACTTTGACGCAACCACGCGCTACGACCTGCACACGCACCTTGAGGGTATGCCAAAGCACAACAAGGTCTGCCACGGCGACTTCAACCCCTCAAACGTCATCATTACCTCCTACGGCACTCCCTATATCATCGACTGGGCACACGCAACACAGGGTAATGCATCAGCGGACGTTGCACGCACTTACCTGCTCTTCTGCCTCGGTGGCGATAAGGAAGGCGCAGATTATTACCTTGACACATTCTGCAAAAAGAGCGACACCGCAAAGCAGTACGTTCAGAAATGGATGCCTATCGTTGCGGCATCCCAATCCGTTAAGGGCAACGAGCACGAGCGCGAATTCCTTATGAGCTGGGTTGGCGTTGTAGATTATCAGTAAATACAAAAGGGCGAACAAAGTTCGCCCTTTTCTTTATCCCTTCGGCTTGCCGCGAAACAGCACCGCCACGAGCCACGCAAAAACCATAGCCGCCGTGACGCCTGACGCAGTGGCGGTGAGTCCGCCCGTCATCGCTCCGATTATCCCGCGCTCGTCTATCGCACGCTCAACGCCCTTTGCGAGCGAGTAGCCAAAGCCCGTCAAAGGCACGGTCGCGCCACAGCCCGCGAAATCAACGAGCGGCTGATACAATCCGATTCCCGTCAGAATAACGCCTGCAACAACGTAAAAAACGAGTATTCGCGCAGGCGTTAATTTTGTCTTATCAATGAGTATCTGCGCGACGATACAAAGTGCACCGCCAACCAAAAACGCCCAAACGTAGTCAAGGATTTTATCCATTTTCTTCACCTGCCTTAATATGCAAAAGGTGCGCGATCCCCGGTATAGTCAACCCCTGCTGAAGGCTCGCGGTGTTCATCATCGCACCCGTAGCCATAAAGAGAATATTTTTTAGCCGCCCCTCGCAAAGCTCGCGAAGTATGTGCCCTGCAAGCACCGTGGCACAGCATCCACATCCCGAGCCGCCTGCGTGCATATCCTGCCGCTCGCGGTCGTATATGAGCATACCGCAGTCCTTGTGTACGCGCGAAATATCGTACCCGTCCGAGCGCAAGAGGTCAACGAGTATGCCGCTTCCCTCGTAGCCGAGATCGCCCGTGAAAATAGCGTCGAAGTCCTCGGGCTCACTTCCCGATTCATCGAAATACCGCTTCAGCGTATCAACCGCCGACGGAGCCATAGCCGCGCCCATATTATTGGCGTCGCTGATGCCCTTGTCGCATACGCGCCCCGGCAAAACGTGCGCGACGTACGGCTTATTCTCCGTATGCTCGCCCACTATCACAGCCGCCGCACCCGTAACCGTCCACTGCGCCGTCGGAGCACGCTGTGAGCCGTATTCGAGCGGATTTCGGAACTGCCGCTCCGCCGTACAGTTGTGCGAGGACGTCACCGCCGCCGCGCGCGAATATTTGCCCGAATCGACGAGCAGCGAGGACAAAATAAGCGCTTCCGCCATAGTCGAGCACGCGCCGAAAAGTCCGAAAAACTGTGCGTCAAACGTCGCAAGCCCGTATCCGCTTGACGTACATTGGTTTATGAGATCGCCCGCGAATATCGCGTCAACGTCGTGTATCTTGAAGTGGCCCTTGTCGAGCGCGGTGTTGAGCGCAATACGCTGCATCTCGCTCTCGGATTGCTCCCACGTCGGCTTGTCAAACGTGTCGGTTTCGTCGTATTTATCAAAGCAGCGTGCGAGCGGACCGTCCATTTCCTTTTTGCCGACTACCGTACCGCCGACGATCAGCGACGGACGCCTCTCGAGCCTTATAATTCCCTTTTGCACCGCGCTCACCTCACGAAATAGTATACGACGCCGTATATCACCGACGCGAGCGTGCCGTAAAGTATAACGGGGCCTGCTACAGTGAATATTTTTACGCCTACGCCGAGGATAAATCCCTCAGCTTTTGTGTCAAGCGCAGGTGATACAACTGCGTTTGCAAAGCCCGTTATCGGCACGAGCGTCCCTGCACCCGCGAATTTTGCGACGTTGTCAAAAAGGCTGAGCCCCGTCAAAAGCGCCGCAAAAAACACGAGCGTCACGGGTACGAGCGCCTTCACGTTCTCCTCGCTCATATTAAGATAGGTGTATAGATCGAAAAGTCCCTGACCGATGGTGCATATCGTTCCGCCGACTAAAAACGCCTTCGCGCAGTCAGCGCCAAGATTTGATTTTTTAGCGCGTTTTTTAACGTACCTTTTATACGTTTTGTCATCCATTTGCATAAAAATATCCTCCTTACTTTGGCTTATTTATGCCCGTAAGGAGGTTATTTTATGCAAGAAGAAGCGCTTTTAGCTCGCCAACCGTATCGACGATAAAGTCAGCGCCGCACGCTGTATGCTCGTCGCGGTCACCGTATCCGAAGGTCACTCCGATGCAGGGTATGCCGCACTTGTGCGCGCCCTCGACGTCGTGACGGCGGTCACCGACCATTATGGCAAGCGACTTATCCATTTTGTGCGTTTCAAAGGCGTAGGCGATAACCTCGTCCTTTTTAACGCGCGTACCGTCAAGCTCGCTGCCGAACGTCGCGGTGAAATATTTGGCAAGCCCGAATTTTTCGAGTATCATATCGGCGAACACGATAGGCTTTGAGGTCGCGAGAATAAGCTCACAGCCCTCGTTTACAAGAGCCTCAAGCATCTCGGGAA
>JAZNBZ010000054.1:0-2282 GCA_045587285.1 Candidatus Flemingiibacterium sp.
GTGGACGAGCTTGCGCGCTGCCTGAAGGCTATGGACAAGAGCCTGCTTATCGACCGGCGCACGTACGATAAGTACGACGCGGATGTAGAGCGCGTGATCTGGGTTGGCAAGGACGGCTCGCTTACGCCGTCCGAGCGCGACGACGAGATAAAGATCGACGTTAAAGACGGCGCAGGTGTTATCACGGGTGCTAACAACAGAGCGGTGCTTATCGCGGCGTACCGCTTTTTGCGCGAGCTTGGATGCGCCTGGGTGCGTCCGCGTGCTGACGGTGAGGTTATCCCCGAAAAGACGCTTACACGCGCGGACATTAACGTGAGTGTTCACGAAATGCCGTCGTACACGCACCGCGGCGTTTGCGTTGAGGGCTCGGTTATGAACGAGCACATTATAAATATGATCGAGTGGCTGCCGAGAATGGGTATGAACGCGTATTTCGTGCAGAATTTCGTTCCGACGAGCTTCTACCGCCGTTGGTTCAGACACCCGTACAATCCCTTCCTTGAGGACGAGAAGAAGACTGATGCCGATTTCGCACATATGTGGGCGTCTTGCGAGGCGGAGATATTAAAGCGCGGACTTTTCTATCACGCGGTCGGTCACGGCTGGACTTATCATCCGTTCGGTATCCATTCGACTACGATGGATCCGAACGATCCTATGCTCACGCCCGAGTATAAGAAGCATTTTGCGATGATAGGTGGCAAGCGCGAGCTTATGCAGGCGCCTCCCCCCGGTGCACGCGGTCTCGGCGCGACACAGCTTTGCTACTCAAATCCCGAAACGCGTGAGATTATGCTGAACGGCATCGTTGAATACTGCGAGGCTCATCCCGACGTTGACATCGTACATTTCTGGCTTGCCGACGGTATGAACAACAACTGCGAGTGCGACGAGTGCCAAAAGATGCGCCCGTCCGACTACTACGTGATGATGCTGGGCGAGCTTGACAAGATGCTCACCGAGAAGGGAATCAATACGAAGATAGTGTTCCTCGTTTACGTTGACCTTCTTTGGGCGCCCGAGAAATTAAAGGTCGAGAACACCGAGCGCCTCCTTCTTATGTTCGCACCCATTTCGCGCACGTACTCCTTCGCGCTGACCGACTACGACAAGTCCTCAAAGGTCGAGCTTCAGCCCTACGAGCGCAACAAGCTTATTATGCCGAAGGCGATAGCACCCAACCTCGCACATCTTGCAAAGTGGCAAAAGGATTTCGGTGGTGACAGCTTTATATTCGACTACCACCTTATGTGGGACCATTTTCTTGATCCCGGATTTACTACCTGCGCCAAAATTCTCCACACGGATATGGCGCGCCTTGACGAGATCGGTCTTAACGGAAGCGTCAGCTGTCAGCAGCAGAGATGCGCGTTCCCGACGGGACTTCCGATGTACGCTATGGCGAAGGCTCTGTGGGATAAGACCTGCAGGTTTGAGGACGTGTCGCGCGAATATTACGCGCTTGCGTTCGGCGAGGACGGTCCTGCCGTCGAAGCGTATCTTGCAAAAATATCCGAGCTTTTCGATTCCACGTTTATGCGTAACGAAAAGCCCGAGGGACACAGAAACGTGCTCGAGCGTATGGACGCTATCGTGGCGACGGTTGATGCGTTCAAGGCGTCGCATATTGACGCGAAGCGCGGCGTCAGCGCGTCGTGGAATTACCTTTGGTATCACGCCGATTACTGCAAGACGTACGTCGAGGTCATCCGCGCGTACACGTCGGGCGACGAGGCGCTGATTGAGGAAAAATCAACCGCGTTTACGAGATTTATATACGAGCGCGAGCCCGTACTCCACAGCGTACACGATATGGCGTATTTCAACGAGGTTTTCCCGCGTTGGTTAAAGCGAGTTTACTCCAACAAGCCCACCGACGAGGTCGATTTCTAAAAGCGTTGTTTTATCCATAAAATGTGTCGGTTTGTCGATTGAATTTGACAAACCGACAGCGTATAATCTAAGTATGACTTAATTCTGTGTGGGGATAAATTATGACTACTGTTACACTTGCCAAAATCGGCTTGGCACAGCCGATTTCCTACGCCGTAGACGAGCTTGCACATTACCTCAAAAAGATGGATAAGTCCTTGCTTATCGACCAGCGCTCGTACGACGAGTACGACGCGACTATAACGAACGTAATCTGGGTAGGTATGACGGGGCTTCTAGAAGAAAACAAGCTCGACGACGAGATACTTATCGACGTAAAAGACGGCGCGGGTGTCATTACCGGCGCAAACGAGCGCGCGGTGCTTATCGCGGCTTACCGCTTCCTT
>JAZNBZ010000055.1:0-7225 GCA_045587285.1 Candidatus Flemingiibacterium sp.
ACTTGATGCGGACGATCTTTTCCTCATAATAACCGAATCTTATTCCGATCACCATATGGAGATCATTGAGTATCACGTTGACGACGACGGTGTGATCACCATTACCGCAACCTCGATGGCTGCGTTTGCTATCGTAAGAGACAGCTGTCCTGCGCCCGAGTGTGACCACGATTCGCCTCAGACCGGCGTTGCGCCTTACTTTATGCCTGCGATAGCTGGCATTCTCGTTTTCGGCTCGCTGGCTGTTCTTTGCGCCGTTAAGATTAAGAAAGCGTCTGTATAAAGTAAAAAGCGTTTCTGACATTTTGTCAGAAACGCTTTTCGTTTTTTATTTAGACCTTTAACAGCTCGCGTGCTTCTTCTTGCTTTTTATCGTACGTTGCCTTGTCTACCTTGCCGTTTAAAATAAGCCAATCGCCAAAGTCCATATCAGATACCGTGCCTTCGCGCACGGTGTCGCTTCGCTTTAAAACCTTGCCTACCGTTTGCAGTATTATTTTTACGTCGCCTGCAAACGTGATTTTTTCTATGTACTCAAGGTCGTATTCAAACTTTTGCTCCCACGTGATATTGTTTCTGCCGTTGACCTGTGCAAGACCGGTAAGTCCCGGTCGCACGTCGTGACGGCGGCGCTGCTCGGTGCTCATAAACGTCATATCGCGCACAAGCTGTGGACGCGGACCGACTATCGAAAGGTCGCCGCACAATATATTTATGAGAGAGGGAAGCTCGTCAAGCGAGGTTGAGCGAATAAACTTACCGTATTTGCCAAGACGCATATCGTCGGGCAAAAGCTCGCCGTTTGCGTCCTTTGCATTACTCATCGTGCGGAATTTTATTAGATGGAATATCTTTTCAACTCCGTTTTTATCCTTTTTGCCCGGTCGCGGCTGAACGAAAAACGGATTGCCGCGCATCGCTATCGCACCGATTATCATAAGCAAGAGCAAAATCGGAGAGAGCGCTATCAAAGCAAGCAATGACAGCAAAAAATCAAGTAATCTTTTAAAGAAATTTGCGTACATTTACGTAACCTCAAAGCGTATTATTTAAAGCAGCCTCGTACGATCTCGATGATTTTGTCCTGCTCGTCTGCGGTCATTTTGTTATCGCTCGGCAGGCAAAGTCCGCGCTCGAATACGTCCGCGCCGACGTCTGTTTCACCGCACCTTACGAATGCGTTGTTCTTGTAAAGGGGCTGCATATGCATAGGCTTCCATATCGGACGGCCCTCTGCGTTGTATTTTGCGAGCGTTTCGAGTATCTCGGTGGGGCAGGACTTACCTGCCTCCTTGACGTACGTTGCCTCGCTGTCGGTACGAGTCTGCTTACACATCGCATCCTTGTCTATTATCATACAGGACAGCCAGAAGTTCGGGATCATCGTTTCTTCGTTATACGGATTCATAGACACGGGCAGGTCGGCAAAGCCTTCTTTATAGCGATTGTATATCGCTTTCTTTTGGCTGATATGCTCGCTTAAATAGGGAAGCTGTCCGCGTGCCACGCCGGCTATAACGTTGCTCATACGGTAGTTGTAGCCTATCTCCGTGTGCTGATACCACGGTGCCGCGTCACGGCTTTGCGTGGACCATTTACGCGCCTTATCAGCCGCTTCCTTGCTGTCGGTAAGAAGCATACCGCCCGACGAGCCGGTGATTATTTTGTTTCCGTTAAAGGATATTGCGTTAAAGTCGCCGAACTTTCCGCAGGGAATGCCTTTATAGAATGCACCAAGCGACTCTGCTGCGTCCTCGATAAGTATAGCGTTGTGACGCTTGCAAACGGCAAGTATTTCGTCCATCCTTGCAGGGGTACCGTAAAGGTCTGCCATAACGACGACCTTTGCCTCGGGATAAAGCGAGAACGCCTTTTCAAGCGACTCGGGGCACATATTCCACGTGTCGTACTCCGTGTCGATGAACACAGCCTCGCCGCCCTCGTACAGAACGGGGTTGAGCGTCGCCGCGAACGTCATATCCGAGCAGAGAACCTTGTCGCCGCGGCTAACTCCCGCAAGCTTTACCGCGAGGTGAAGCGCGGACGTGCCCGACGCGAGCGCTACGGCGTGCTCACAGCCTACGGCATTGCATATCGAGCGCTCAAGCTCGTTTATGTTCTCGCCTACCGTTGACATCCAATTGGTTTCATACGCTTCCGTGACGTATTTAAGCTCGTCACCGTGCATCGTAGGCGTGGAAAGATAAATTCTTTTATCAAACGGCTTCATAAAAAATGTCCACTCACTTTCTTAAAATAAATGGGGAACGCTATATTTTATTTTGCTGTGCATACACGGTAATACCTTCTTCAACGTCGCCGTCGAAGATTATTTTGCCCTTTGAGAGCACCACGCATCGGTCGCAAAGCTCGCGTATCGTGTCCATATTGTGCGACACGTACAGCACCGTTCTGCCCTCGACCTTAGCCGCGGAGTGCATACGCTCAAGGCATTTTTTCTGGAACGCCATATCGCCGACCGCGAGCACCTCGTCCATTATCATAATCTCGCTGTCGAGATGTGCGGCGACAGAGAAGGCGAGCTTAACGTACATACCAGAGGAATAACGCTTCGCGGGCGTGTCGATAAACTCACGCACCTCGGAAAAGTCGATTATATCCTCGATCTTTGCGTCAATTTCCGCCTTCGTCATACCGAGTATCGCACCGTTAAGGTATATGTTCTCGCGGCCCGTCATTTCGGTGTTAAAGCCCGTGCCGACCTCAAGCATAGACGTGATGCGTCCGTATATGTCAACGGTTCCTTCAGTCGGACCGGTGATGCGCGAGAGTATTTTGAGCAGGGTTGATTTACCCGCGCCGTTGCCGCCGATAAGTCCGATAACCTCGCCTTTTTTTACGGTCAGGTCAATCCCGTCAAGCGCCATAAACGTTTTTACGTCACGCCCGATCTTGGTGTTGGGATCTTCCTTTTTTCTTATCCTTGCCCATTTGCTTTGCAGGTCGGATTTCAGCGTGGTGAGGTTGATCTGTCCGAGGCGGTACTGTTTTTTTAGCCCCGTAATCTGTATAGCTATTTCTTCACTCATAAGCTCACCTCGCTTTATATCGTATCCATAAACGTTTTTTCAACTCGGTTGAATACGATGATACCGAGTATCAGAGCAACAAGCGTGAACGCTATGGAGCTTGCCCAATAGATAATGTTAAATTCTCCGATTCCAAGGAATATCCACCTGAACGTTTCGACCGCGCAAGTTACGGGATTAAGCATAATAAGCGAGTAGAATCGGCTGTCACTCAGCGACGACGCAGGATATACTATCGGGGTTATATACATCCAAAGCTGTACGCCGTAGGTGACGAGCATCGCAAGGTCGCGGTATTTCGTCGTAAGTCCCGATATCATAATGCCAAGTCCCATTCCGAGCATACCGATGTAAAGAAGAATGGCGGGGAGCAGAAGTATGCCTATATAGTTTGGTGAAACTGCGTCCACAATCACGTAATAAGCCCAGATCGCACCAAACAGCAGAAGCTGCACGAAAAAGTTTATCGCGCACGACATAACCGTCGATATGGGGCTGACCAAGCGCGGGAAATACACCTTACCGAAAATTCGGGCGTTTGAGGTGAAGGTTGAGGACGTTTTTGTAAGGCACGAGGAGAAAAATCCCCAAAGCGCCGTACCGCTCATATAGAAAAGCAGCTTCGGTGCGCCGTCGGTGGATATGTTTGCAATTCCGCCGAAAACTACTGCATAGATGATCGTCGTCATAAGCGGCTGGAGCAGTATCCAAAGAGGACCGAGTATCGTCTGTTTGTATACAAGTACGAAATTCCGCTTGGTGAAAAGCATTATAAGGTCGCGGTAGCGCCAAAGCTCGCGCAGCCTTATGTCAAACCACGAGCGCTTTGCATCTATATGCGTATGATATTTTTTTGCGGTATGATCCATAAAACCGCCTCCTTTTGCCGCAGCTTCGCGACTCAATATTTTCTCCAAACCATTTTGTTTACAACGCCCGTGTAGGACTGAATTATCTTAACCACCTTCGTCGAAACGTTTTCTTCAACGTAATCGGGTACCGGTATGCCAAAATCGCCGTTCTCACACATCGCTACAGCGCCGTCAAGCGCCTGAAGCAGGCTGCCCTCGTCAATACCCGCCAGTGTGAAGCACGCCTTGTCAAGCGCCTCAGGGCGCTCCGTGGAGGTGCGTATGCATACGGCAGGGAAGGGTTTACCTATACTCGTATAGAACGAGCTTTCCTCGGGAAGCGTACCGCTGTCGGAAACGACCGCGAAGGCGTTCATCTGAAGCGCGTTGTAATCGTGGAAGCCGAGCGGCTCGTGCATCATAACGCGGCGGTCGAGTGCGAAGCCGCTTGCCTCAAGACGCTTCTTCGAGCGTGGATGGCAGGAGTAGAGTATAGGCATATCGTACTTTTCTGCCATTTTATTGATAGCCGTGAAAAGGCTTGTGAAGTTCTTTTCTGTGTCTATATTCTCCTCGCGGTGAGCGGAGAGAAGGATGTACTTTTTCTTTTCAAGTCCGAGACGCGAAAGAACGTCGCTTGCCGTTATATCGTCAAGGTTTGCGCGAAGCACCTCTGCCATAGGCGAGCCGGTAACGTATACGCGCTCCTTGGGCAAACCGCATTCGTGCAGATAGCGGCGCGCGTGCTCGGAGTATGCGAGGTTTACGTCGGAGATTATATCGACGATGCGGCGGTTGGTCTCCTCGGGCAGACACTCGTCCTTACAGCGATTACCGGCTTCCATATGGAATATCGGAATATGCAGTCTTTTCGCCGCGATAGCCGAAAGGCAGGAGTTGGTGTCGCCGAGAATGAGAAGCGCGTCGGGCTTTATCTGACTCATAAGCTTATACGAGCAGTTTATGATATTGCCGACGGTTGCGCCAAGGTCGTTGCCCACGGCGTCCATATACACCTCGGGCGCGTCGAGCTTCAGATCCTTAAAGAACACGCCGTTTAAGTTGTAGTCGTAGTTCTGTCCCGTGTGTGCGAGCACGGTGTCAAAATATTTGCGGCACTTGTTTATAACAGCCGCAAGACGTATGATCTCGGGGCGTGTACCAACGATGATAAGCAGCTTTAACTTGCCGTTATCCTTAAATTTTACGTCTGTGTAATCGAGTTTGATATCCATTATTCTACCGCCTCTCCGAACGTGTCGGGCTTTGTCGGATCAAACTGCTCGTTTGCCCACATTACCGTGACAAGATCGTTTGTGTCGCTTAAATTTATTATGTTGTGAGTGTAACCGGGAAGCATATGTATTGCCTCGATCTTTTCGCCCGATACATCATAATCGAGTATCTCATCGCTGCCTATTTTTCTCTGACGGATAAGCCCGTGACCGCTCACGACGATGAAAAACTCCCACTTGGTGTTGTGCCAATGCTCGCCCTTGGTGATGCCGGGCTTTGAAATGTTTACGCTGAACTGACCGCATTTCTCGGTCTTTAAAAGCTCCGTAAACGAGCCGCGCGCGTCAACGTTCATCTTGAGAGGGAATATAGCCTTCTCACGCGGCAGATATGAAAGGTAGGTCGAATACAGCTTCTTTGCAAAAGAGCCGTACGGAATTTCGGGCATCACAAGCGTGCTCGGCTGATTTTTGAACGCCTCGAGAAGCGAAACTATCTCGCCGAGCGTTACCTTATGCGTCGTGGGTACAGCGCAGTATCTGCCGTTTTCCGTAAGGACGGTGCTAACGCCGTCGAACTCACAGCGATGCTCGCTGCCGACGAGTGTTGCAAGCATTTCGTCAACGAGATCGTCGATGTACGTAAGCTCGAGCTCTATCTTGGGATCGCTTACGGTTATTTCAAGATCGTTTGCCACGTTGTGACAGAACGTCGCCACAGCAGAGTTGTAATTCGGGCGGCACCATTTACCAAAGAGATTGGTGAAGCGGTAAACGAGCACTTTTGCACCCGTTTGTCTGCCGTAATCGAAAAACAGCTCCTCCGCCGCCTTTTTGCTCCTGCCGTAGTCGCTGTCGTAGCGCCCGATAAGCGTTGCCTGAATAGAGCTTGAGAGAACGATAGGACAGGTGTTATCGTGCTTTTTGAGCGTGTCAAGAAGTGTGGAGGCAAAGCCGTGGTTGCCCTCCATAAATTCGCTCGCGTCCTTAGGACGGTTTACACCCGCGAGGTTAAAAACGAAATCAGCCTTCGCACACGCCTCGTCAAGCAGCTCGTCCGGTGAATCAACGTCGTAAAGATACAGCTCGTCAACCTTGATGTCGGGGTGGGTTCTGTCCTTGTTATCGCGTATGTTTTTGAGCGCTTCGGTGAGGTTTTTGCCGACGAAGCCGTTTGCGCCCGTTATGAGTATATTCATAGTTATCTACCCATTTTTGCAAGCTCGTCCTTGATGTAGGCGAGCGATGCGATTTTAGCTTTCGTTTCTTCGACGGTGAGCTGTGCGGTGTTGTTCGAGTTGAACTCGGTCAGCGTGTTGCGTGCGGTGTCGCCTGCGGTGAAATACTTGTCGTAGTTGAGTCCGCGTGCGTCGCACGGAACGCGGTAGAAGTTCCCCATATCAATAGCGTTAGCACATTCCTCGTTGGTGAGGAGCGTTTCGTACATCTTCTCGCCGTGACGGATACCGATGACCTTTATATTCTCCTTGTCGTAGCCGAAAAGCTCGCATACAGCCTCTGCCTGCGTCTTTATCGAGCAAGCAGGTGCCTTTTGAACGAGAATATCACCCGAGCTGCCGTGCTCAAACGCGAACAGCACGAGGTCAACCGCCTCGTCGAGCGACATAATGAAGCGCGTCATAGAGCCGTCGGTGATGGTTATGGGATTGCCTGCCTTCATCTGCTCTATCCAGAGCGGAATTACCGAGCCGCGCGAGCACATTACGTTACCGTAGCGCGTACAGCATATCTTCGTTTTGTCGGGTGACACCGTGCGCGACTTTGCAACGACGACCTTTTCCATCATCGCCTTGGACGTACCCATAGCGTTGACGGGGTAAGCCGCCTTGTCGGTAGACAAGCATACTACGTTCTTAACGCCTGCCTCGATAGCGGCGGTGAGCACGTTATCCGTTCCGAGCACGTTAGTCTTAACCGCCTCGATAGGGAAGAACTCACACGAGGGCACCTGCTTTAGTGCCGCCGCGTGGAATACGTAGTCAACGCCGTGCATAGCGGTGCGTACGGAGTTTATATCGCGAACGTCTCCTATGTAAAACTTGATCTTTTCCGCAACCTCGGGCAAAGT
>JAZNBZ010000056.1:0-2028 GCA_045587285.1 Candidatus Flemingiibacterium sp.
CCTCACAGAAGAAAAGAAGAAAAAGCAAATTCTGATGCAGCGATCGCACGAGAATCGCCTCACCACGCAAAATTTGCATCGCTGTAAGCAAAGAAAACGCCCGGCGAAAAAAGTTAGATTTATTTTCGAAAAAGTGCTGGACTTCCGCTCTCTTCTGTGGTATGTTGTTGTGCTGACAGAAAAGGAGGCACAACCTATGAAAAATACGATAAACGAACTATGGCACGGAAACATCATTCCGCAAGAGGACAGCAGAAACAACTCAAAGGAGATGAAGGAGCTACTCGGATACATGGCAAGGCATCACGAGGATTTAGAAAAGACCTTCACCGACGAACAGAAAGAAATCTTTGAAAAGTTCCACGACTGCTGGGATGAGTACGTAAGCCTTGCCGAAGCAGCCATCTTCGAATACGCCTTTCGCCTTGGAGCAAGGCTCACAATGGTGGTGCAAAAGGACACATAATAGCGAATAGAATAACAAGGCATCGGTGAAAAATCCGATGCTTTTTTAATAAAAAACGCGCGTAAATTCATCAAGAATTATTGACGAAATAGCGATTTTGTGATATAATATGACATATTAAGAATGAATATGGAGGAAAACGCATGACTCTGTCACAGAAGGTAAGATACATAAGAGCCGAGAGGTTACTAAGTCAACAGGAATTTGCCGATGCGGTGGGCGTTTCCTATTCAACCGTCAGCCGTTGGGAGCGTGAAAATCGCAAGCCGCAGGCGAGAGCCATCGGCAAGCTCATAATTTGGTGCAAGGAAAACGGTATAGATTTATCGGACGTGGAGGAAAACTATGGTGAGGATAAAACATAAGTTTATACATATTTTTTCGTTTTTACTGCTTTTGTGCTTGATTTTTGCGACGAGCGCGGTGGTCGGTGCGGCGGCAAGCACCCGTGAGGGAGAGCTGATTACGACGAGAAACGATTTCATTAACGCTCTCAATAAAGCGGAGAACGGCGATACCATTCTCGTTGGTGATATTGATTTCAACCTTAATTCGACCGGCGCGGTGAACACGCTTGAAAGAATAATCATTGATAAAAGCGTTACGATAAAAAGCGGAAAGACGGATGGAAAAGCTGTCTTTACAGGCGCGAGCTTCATATTGAACGGAACGAAGATCGGTGGCGAAAGCTCCTCCTTCGCCTTTGAGGGAATCACGTTTGACGAAGGACTTGATACGAGTACGCTGACGGACGAGGATTGGCAGCTTGCCTATGATAGCATGGGTGAGGAATTATCCCCATACCCGTTAAAGAATCAATATGCTATCCAATGCAAGGGCAATGCAACCGCATCCTTTGCAAACTGTGAATTCAAAAATTATATGCATACATACGGCCCCGCAATCCGCGCGTTTTATGCGGATTACACGTTGACTCCCTCGCTTGAAGCAGAGCATGGTGACAACGTGCCGTATAAATTAGAGCTTAATCTGAAGGGATGTAGCTTTTCCTCCAACGCCTCGCTTTACGGTGGCGGTGCTGTGTACGTGGAAGCGATTGACAAAAACGTTACGCTGAACGTTACGGATTGCAGCTTTAACGATAACAAATCGGGCTTTGTTCAAAATGCAGTCGGAGGTGGTGCGGTGTTCGTAAAGAATACCGTTGCAACCTTCGAGGGATGTGTTTTCGAGGATAACGAAGCGAATTATTATTACGGCGGCGAAAGATTTTGGGCTGATCAGTTAAGCGGCGGTGCTATCGGATGCGACAACGGCTCGGAGCTTGCCGTCCGTAGCTGTCAAATTATCGGCAACAAGGCATCGGTTGGCGGCGGTATCGGCCTGAGCATATCAAATGCGGATATCGGGGACTGCTATATAATCGAAAACAAGGCGATCCCCGAAACCCAGGATAAACAAAGCACGCTCGGACTTGCAAGCAATCAAGGACTTGGCGGTGCGATTTATCTCAACGGCGCAACGAGCGTCACGATAGGCAATACCGAAATTCGCTATAACTACGCTGAAAACGCCATGAGCGCGATCTTCACAGACTATAA
>JAZNBZ010000057.1:0-19148 GCA_045587285.1 Candidatus Flemingiibacterium sp.
TGAAGGCGGTTGACCCGAGCATTGAGCTGGTTGTCTGCGGAAGCTCCTGCATTGGCATGGAGCATTTCGGCGACTGGGAAACCACTCTGCTTGACTACACGTATCAGTTCGTGGATTACATTTCACTCCACCACTATTTCAACAACAACGCAAATAACACCGCCAAATTTCTCGGCAAATCGCTTGAACTTGATAAGTTCATTAAATCAGTCATCGGTCTTTGCGACCTTGAAAGTCAAAAGCTGAAGCGTAAAAACGTTATCAACATCGCATTCGACGAGTGGAACGTTATGAGCGTTCCAATGGAAATACCCGAGGACGGTATGTGGGTAATAAGCTCACCAAGAATTGAGCAGACCTACACTTTCGAGGACGCGCTCGTTGTTGCTTGTATGATGATGACCTTCCAAAATAACTGCGACCGAGTAAAGATAACCTGCTTCAACACTCTTATTAACTGCATCGCTCCGATAATGACCGAAACCGGCGGGCCTGCGTGGGTACAGACTATCTTCTATCCGTTCCTTTACGCATCAAAAAACGGTCGCGGCGTTGCGGCAAAGCCGATAGTAAAATGCGACAAGTATACCGAAGGGGATATAGCAGATATTCCATATCTTGAAACATCGGTTATTTTCAATGATGACAAGCGTGAGCTTGTTGTGTTTGCAGTAAACCGCTCGCTTACCGAGGAAATGGAACTCGATATGGTCATCGAGGATTTCGGCGAATATAAGCTCGTCGAGCACGTTGAGCTTTACAGCGACGATCTCAAGGCGACCAACACCAAGGATCACGCAAGCGTTCTTCCCCAAAATGTTGAAATCGGCGATAAGGTTATACTCAAAAAGCACTCTTGGAATATGCTCAAATATAAATATTAAGCCCCATGCGACTGCCAAACGGCAGTCGCTTTTTACTTGACAAAAGCACGCGGATACTGTATAATTAAATCAGAAAAAGCGAAAGGATGAACACCTATGGATTTTTATAAAATAGCGCGCACGCTTCGCCGTCCGCTTGCAGTTATACTCGCACTGTTTATGCTCGCTACACTCGTTTCCTGCAGTATGGAGGACATTTCCGAGGGGCTTGAGCTTGCGGGCGATATAATCGACATCGTCGGCGAGGTTGAATCCCCCACGTCCGACGCGCCTGACACAACAGACAATGTCACACCCGACACCGAAGCTGACACGGACGAGAGCGTCACACCAACGCTCGACGAGGACGGGTATTACTATTCCAAGGACGACGTCGCACTATACGTCTACACCTACGGCAAGCTGCCGTCAAACTTCATCACCAAGGATGAAGCCGAGGCTCTCGGTTGGGAGGGCGGCTCGGTTGAGCGCTACCTCGAGGGCGCGGCTATCGGCGGCGACAAGTTCGGCAACCGCGAGGGACTGCTTCCCAAAGCAAGCGGCCGCGTTTACTACGAATGCGACATCGACACGAACGGTAAAGACTCACGCGGCGCAAAGCGCATAGTATTCTCAAACGACGGTCTTATTTATTACACCCCCGACCATTACGAGAGCTTCGAGCTACTCTACGGCGAAGAATAAGGAGTTCAGATATGAAAATAATCCCTCTTGACGCATCGAGCTTCACCGACAAGGAGCACTCGCACGAATATCTTGCAAGCGAACTGCACTTCCCTGCCTACTACGGACGTAACCTCGACGCGCTCGCAGATATGCTTTCCGAGCTGCCGCGCGACGTCGGCGTTATATTCTACGCTACGGCGGACTTCGGCGACTATTCCGAGAACGTCATTGAAACGTTCATCGACGTGCTCGGCGATGCGCGCACTATGATAATATAAATCGACGAATCACAGACGGCACAAGGGTGAAAATCCCATTCAAGCATCAGGCACAGTTATACCCACACAGCGGAGGACCCAATGAAATTCAACTATATCGCAAACGGCAGATTATATACATATGCAAACGGAAAAAGCAGCGAAATAACCTCGCGCGTTCTTGATTCGTATCTCAAAAAGGTACGCGACACCGCGGGACGCAACGAGTGGAAATATACCGGTGAGGGCGCGGCATTTCGCGGAGCGTATCAGCCCGGTATGGATGCTGAAAGCCGCGTATCATCGGTTTCGTCACATATCTTCTGCGCCGACACATATAACGGAGAGCTCGTCTATTCACTTATGATCGACCGCTCGTCGGGCATTTATAGCAGACGCGAGGACAGTGATACGGACGGCATCGTTATAAGCAGCGGCGATACTGCTTACCGCGATTTCGACATTGACGGAAAACGAATGGTGCTGACAAGCGCGTTTGCCGGTGAAAGCCACGTCGGCGTGCTCGACATTGGAAGCACGTCCTGCCGTGTTTACACGGAAGGGCACACGTGGGACAGTCAGCCTGCGTGGTCGGCGACCGATGCGAACAAAATATATTTCTGCTGTGCAGGCTTGCCTCTCGATGACGGCGAAAAGGAAAAGATCGAGCCCACGATGAGCTACGCGCAGATAATGACGCATATGTTCACCTCCGTGCGCACGTCTGCCCTACGCGGTCCATCGTCGATATGTCTGCTTGATATTGAGCGCGGCGATATGGACGAGCTTTTGTGTGATGACAGATACGATTACACGTCCCCGCAAAGCACGCGCGACGGCTCACTTTACTATATCCAAAAACCCTATAAGCAGCAAGAAAACGGCGGGGACGGACTTGGCTGCTTCTTGGATGCGTTGGCACTGCCGTTCAGACTCGTTGGCGCGTTGTTTGGCTTCCTTAACGTTTTTTTCGCAAAATATTCCGGAAAGACCTTGACAAATTCAGTTGGTACAAAACAGCGCGATGAAGAAAAAATATTCATTGACGGCAACCTTATAAACGCCGAAAAGGAGCTTCGCGCAAACAAATCGCACGGTGATGCAAATCCCGGCATAATACCTCGCACTTGGGAGCTTCACCGCCTCGGCGCCGACGGCAGTGACACTCTTATAAAGCGCGGAGTAATAGCATTCCGTGTCTGCGAGGGCGGCGATATACTGGTTTCAAACGGCTCGGCGATTCTTCGTATAGGCACCGACGGCAAGGAAGAAAAAATCGTAGCTGCACAAAAGGTAACGTTTATAAAGTAATATAAATTGACGGACGGCTTATGCCGTCCGTTCGTTATTTCGAGAGGTCTATCGAGCGTATCCTCTCGCGCAAATGAAGCACGTACGACGGGGACACAGACAGCTCGTCGATGCCCATTCGAAGAAACCGCTCCGTCAGCGTTGTGTCCGCGGCAAGCTCGCCGCAGATGCCGATCCACTTGCCGCACGCGTGCGCACACCTCGCCGCGTATTCGATAAGGCGAAGCACCGCCTCGTGGTGCGTGTCGCAAAACTGCTCGAGCAAGGGGTTCTGTCTGTCGCACGCGAGCGTGTACTGCGTCAGATCGTTAGTACCGACGCTGAAAAAATCCACCATCGGCGCAAGCCTGTCGGCAATTATAGCCGAGGCCGGCGTTTCAATCATTATGCCAAGCTCAACGCGCGGCGACACGGTAAGCCCCTCTCTCGCAAGCTCCTCGCGCACGTCGCGGCAGATCTCGAGTATCTGTGCAAGCTCGGACTCCGCCGTTATCATCGGGAACATAATACCAAGCTCACCGTACACCGATGCGCGGTATAGCGCGCGAAGCTGTGCCCTGAAAATTTCGGGGCGTGTCAGACAAAGCCGTATAGCGCGCAGCCCGAGCGCAGGATTCTCCTCTTTTTGAAGATTCAGGTAGTTCACCTGCTTATCAGCGCCGATATCCAGCGTGCGGATTATGACCTTCTTGCCCGCCATAGACTCAAGCACTCGCTTGTATACGGCAAACTGCTCGTCCTCGCTCGGCTCACGCGTGTTTTCGAGATACAAAAACTCGCTGCGAAACAGCCCAATACCGCCTGCATCGTTAAGCAATACCTCGCCGATATTCTGCACGCCGCCGATGTTTGCGTAGACGTTCACGCGCGTGCCGTCGAGCGTTACGTTGTCCTTGCCGCGAAGGGAGTCGAGCAGCTTTCTCGCCGATATATCTGCCTCCTGCTTTTTTGCCGCCTCCGCAAGCGCCGCATCGTCGGGCGACAGTATCACCTCACCCGTGGAGCCGTTTACTATCGCCGTATCCCCGTCGCGCACCGCCGTCAAAAACGCGTCACCCACGCCTATAACGGCAGGAATGTTCATTCCGCGCGCGAGTATCGCCGTGTGCGAATTGGACGAGCCGTGCGCGGTTACAAATGCGAGCACGCGGCTCTTGTCAAGCGCGACCGTTTCGCTCGGCGCTAAATCGTCCGCGCAGATGATCACCTTCTCGTCGGACGCGGGCGCGGTGCCGCCCTCGCCCGATAAAATTCTGATGAGTCTGTCGGATATGTCGCGCACGTCCGCCGCGCGCGCCTGCATATACGCGTCCTCCATCGCCGAAAACATCGCCGCGAAGTTGTCCGCGCTGAGGGCGACGGCGTACTCAGCGTTTATCCTCTGGCGCTCGATCATACCCGTGACCGACTCCAAAAAATCCTCGTCGGCTAGCATCATTTTGTGAATTTCAAATATCTGCGCGCCCGCCTCGCCGACCTCGACGAGCGCAATTTCGTAAAGCCCCTCGAGCTCGCGCACCGCCTCCGCTACTGTACTCTCAAAGCGCTCACGCTCCGCCGTGACGTTCTCAACGTGCTCCCTTGTCACATTTGCCGCCTTACGGCGAAGCACCGATATTTTCCCGATTGCAATAGCGCCGTACACGCCCTTGCCGCAAAACGTTCGCATTTTTCCTCCTAAAGGTTATCTGTGAAAAACTTTTCAAGCACCGCGAGTGCCGCGTCCTCATTATCACCCTCAACGCTTACGGTAACCGTGTCACCGCATTTGACGCCAAGGCTCATCACGGAAAAAAGCTTGCACGCATCAGCGCTCTTTCCGCCTTTCTCGAGCGTAACCTTGCACCCCGTCGTCTTCGCGGCGTTTACGAGCATTCCCGCAGGACGCGCGTGGATTCCCACCTCGTCGCGAATGGTATAGTTAAAGCTTTTCATTGATTATCCCCCTTCGGCACAAGCCGTAAAAAGTCCGCACCCACGCGCGTGTCACCGCCGATAACGGTTTCGATCCTCGCGTACTCGTCGCTGTTGCAGACGACCACGGGCGAGGTCAGCTTATACCCCTCGTTTTTGATCGCCTTCATATCGAACGATAAAAGCAGATCTCCGCGCTTCACGCTCTGTCCGTCACTCACGTGCGAGGTGAAATATTTGCCGCCGAGCTTGACCGTATCAATGCCGACATGAAGAAGTATCTCCGCACCGCACTCACATTTTATATTGACCGCGTGGCGCGTGTCAAACACGCTCACAACAGCCCCGTCACACGGCGAGTACAGCTTGCCCTCGCTCGGCTCGATAGCCGCGCCGTCACCGAGCATACGCTTTGAAAACACCTCGTCGGGAGCACTCTCAAGCGGCACTACCTTGCCGGTCATAGGAGCAACGAGAGTTATGCCCGAAACGTCGCAGCGCGCTTCGCTCGCTCCGACACGCTCGCCCGTATGAGCGGAGATCATCTCCTCTGCGCGCGATGCGTCGGGCGAGTCGAGGAAATCCTCTAAATTTGACTTGATGACCGACACCTGAGGTCCGTATATCACCTGAATGCCCTCGCCCTTGCGTATAACTCCCGACGCACCGCTTCGCTTGAGATGTGCCTCGCTTACGTGCGCGGGATTTTTTACGGTTACGCGAAGTCGCGTCGCACAGCAGTCGAGGTCGGCAATATTCTCCTTGCCGCCAAGTCCGTGCAGTATCAGCGCGGAGGTAATATCCCCCGATGCACCCGACTCACGTGCCGCCTTACGAGCCTCGACGTCCCTTCGAGTGTAAAGCTTTGTTTCCTCGTCGTCCGCCTCGCGTCCGGGTGTTTTAAGGTCAAGCCTTCTTATCATTATGCCAAAGAGGAAATAATAAACGAGGGCGTAAGCAAGTCCGATTATTACTATCCATATCCAATTCGTTTTCGCGTTGCCCTGTAAGATACCGAACAGCGTGAGGTCAATAAGACCGCCCGAGAAGGTCATACCAACGCCGACGCCCAAGATGTGCATAAGCATATAGGAAAGTCCCGCGAGGATACAGTGGATAACGTAAAGTATCGGCGACACGAAAAGGAAGGTAAACTCAATAGGCTCGGTGATACCCGTAAGCATCGCGGTGAGCGCCGCGGAAAGGAGCAGACCGCCGACTATCTTGCGCTTTTCGACACGTGCGGTGCGGTACATAGCGAGTGCCGCCGCAGGCAGACCGAATATCATAAACGGGAACTTACCCGACATAAATCTCGTCGCGGACACCGAGAACTGCTCGGTGGACTTCGACGCAAGCTCGGCAAAGAAGATATTCTGTGCGCCTTGGATAAGGTTGCCGTCTATCACCATAGAGCCGCCGACCTCCGTCTGCCAGAACGGCATATAGAAAACGTGGTGAAGTCCGAACGGTATGAGCGCGCGCTCGATGATACCGTAAATCCACGTGCCCGCATAGCCCGACGCCAAAACGAGATTGCCGAGGCTCGCTATCCAGCCCTGCACTATCGGCCATACGAAATACATCAAAACGCCGACGAGCAAAAACACAAGGCTCGATATTATCGGCACGAACCGAGTACCGCCGAAAAACGACAGCACCTGCGGAAGTCTTATCTTATAGAAGCGGTTGTGAAGCGCCGCAACGCCAAGACCGACTATAATACCGCCGAAAACACCCATCTGTAATGTCGGGATACCGAGTGCTGTCGTGGTGGAGTTTTCCGCCATAGACTCAACGCCGCCGTGTGCCATAATGAGTGCGGAAATGGCGGTGTGCATAATAAGGTACGCCACCGCGCCCGACAGCGCTGCGACCTCCTTTTCCTTCTTCGCCATACCGATAGCGACACCGATTGCGAACAAAAGCGCGAGATTATCAAACACCGCGCTGCCCGTTTTCGCCATTATATCGAGGATAGTATAAAGTATACCGCCCTCGTAGATAATGCCGCCGAGCTTATAGGTTTCGATTGTTGTTGCGTTTGTGAACGAGCTTCCGATACCAAGTAAAAGTCCCGCTATCGGGAGAAGCGCTATCGGGAGCATAAACGAGCGACCGACACGCTGCAAAACGCCGAAAATTTTTGATTTCATAATTGCCCTCTCATAAAAAGTATTGCGCTTCTTATTATGGACGGCTGTGACTAAAATATTACATAATATAAAAAAATAATGATAGTTCGACTAAATCAAAGGCTCCCTCCGGGAGGGAGCTGTCGCCGCAGGCGACTGAAGGAGAAGGCGCGATTTGAAAGATATCCTCGCTTTGCTTGTACGCAGGCTCCTTCCGTAATGGCTTCGCCGTGCCACCTCCCTCTCGGAGGGAGGCTCATTTAGTTCATCGACGAATACTTGCTCACGTCATACACCGAAGCAAACAAAAAGAGCCGCGAATGCGGCTCTAAAAAATCTATTCTTTAACCTCAACCACCCTAACGGGCTTATTGTTCTTTTTCGCATAATCGGCGGTGTACTTCGTTCCCTTCGATACGCCGTCCCATATCACGAGCACCTCGTCTGCAAGCTCAACCATCTCCTCGTCACGCTTCAGGGGTGCGCCTCTCTTGTATTTATTGTAGTCCGGTTTTATTATTATTTTTTCAAGTCCGTGCGCGTCGGCGTACGCTTCCGCGAGCGTATCAACACCCTTCGCGCCGCCGCTTATAATGACGGTCACGTTTGACGGTATGTGCTGTGCAAGGTTAAAATCGGTAATGCCTCGCGAGCCGGCGATTAAAAGTTTCATAGTTTATTACACTCCTTGCATATATAGTAATATAATTATACAATCTAATACCATAATTGTCAAGTGGATATATATTTATTAAAATATATATTGAAAGGATGTGATATTATGATTAGATTGACCGTAAAGGAGTTTCTTGATAGTCACAACATCACCAGATACGAGTTATCAAAGCGAACAGGGGTACACTTTCAAATAATAGATGGCTACTATAAAAACAAAATAGTCCGCTATGACAGCTACATTTTAAATAAGATATGCGAGGCACTTGACTGCGATATCTCCGATATCGTTGAATACACGAAAGACTAAAAAGCCGCGAATGCGAAATGCATTCGCGGCTTTGCTTTTTATTTCTTTTTGAACAGCTCAAGAATCATCTTCACGATATCCTTGCTGTCGGTCTTGTCGGTCACCTTACCTGCAATATCCTTTACCTTGCCGATAAGGTCAGTGGAAAGCCCCGACTCGGCAACCTTCGTCACCCAGTTGATGTCCTCGACGGTCTTTGCACCAAGGTATATCTGCTCGAACGCGTAAATGCTCACCTCGCCGATAGCCGCAACTATCGTTCCTGCGATAACCGCGTTGAGAACGCCTGCCGCTATATTTATACCCGGTATAGCCTTCAGCGCGCTGATGAGCGCCCTCGCGGCAACGCTGACCGTTCCCACCTCGACTATTGAGTTGAGAAAGCGCTTTGACTGCTCGTTATTCTCAATTCCGTATATCCTCGCGAGCGTGTTTATCTCGGCAATCTCGATAGGCGAGAGAATAAGCGCATCGGCAAACGGTATCGGCACGGCGCCGACGACCACCGCCGCACTCGTCGCAACGCCGACGACGCTGTGCGCGAACGCACGGCGTCTTGCAAGATTGAAATTATGTATGTCAACGACCGCCGCCTTGATACCCTCGGGCATAAGGTCGTTCGTCGCGCTGATAAGCTCGGTTATGCCCTCGGGCGGCGCGTACGCGGTGTCGTTGAGCGCGTAGGTCGCGGCAACGACGGGATATACGCCGCGCAGGTTCTTGGAATAGCGCTTTTGCTTTGCAAAGGCGTTGTTGACCATTTCGATGTTGCGCTCGCGCTCGGGTACAGAGTAGGATTTCGTGATGGTGACCATAACGGGCACGTTCTCCCACATCGCCGTAGCACTCGAGAGGTTTTGGATAGTCTGTGCAAAAAGCTTGCTCGACGTGCCGTCAACGCAGAACCATATCACGTTTATCTGGCCGTTACCGTTCTTGGCGCTCGCCTTCGACCACGCCTTGACTGCATTTATTGCCTTCTGTCGCTTTAAAAACGACGGCTCAAAGCCGAGCGTGTCGATAATACGGAAGGGTATCTTATCGCTCTCGTATATTTCGAGCTTCTGGGTGGTGCCCTCGATGCCCCAGCCCGTTTTTGCCGCGTCCTTGCCGAGCACGGCGTTGATGAGAGTCGATTTACCGACGCCCGAATTTCCTATGACGAGCACGTTGCCCTTGATGGGCGAGGAGGGGATAAGCGCGTCTGTGTCAGAGGCGGTAGCCTCTATGGGAAGCTTGTTTTCCTGCATTGTTGTGTCCTCCGTTTTCATAAAATATTAAAGCATAATTTTGCTTTAAATACGCCTTGTAATTTTCGCGAACGGTTAATTGCTGCCCTCGATAAACTCGCGTATCTGCCGCTCGACCTCTGAAAGCTCCGCGCGAAAGCCGCTCGCGGACACGCGTATCGCGCCGTTACCGAGAATGATAAGCTGCTCGTCGTAGTCCGCCGTCGCCACGCGTACGCGGTGGTTTTTGGCAAGCTCGTGCGACACGCGCTCGATATAGGTATCAGCGGTTTCCGCTTCCTTTGTGTAGACCACGGTGACGTTATTGACTCGCTCGATATCCTCGCCGTGACGCTTTACCTTATACGCGTCGAAAACGAGTATCACCTCGCAGTTGCGCACGCCGCGGTAATTGCAAAGGCGGTCGATAAGCTTGTCGCGCGCCATATCGAGCCCCTTTTCGGCAAGCGTACGAAGGTCGTCCCACGCGTGGATTATATTGTAGCCGTCAACGAGCAGATATTCGCTACCGTCGTATGCGCTTTTCTTTGGCGGTGCGGATTTTTTCTTGACAGCGGGAACTGCCATTTTCGGCTCGCGGTCATTGTACCGCCGCCTTTTGATAGGTCCGTACGTGCGCTCGAATATGCGGATAAGCTCCTCGCTGTCCGCGACCGTGCGCATATAGCGCTCGACGCGCGTTTCGGACTCTTCCTCGTCACCGTCGTCAAGCTCCACGCCCGAGTCAAGATGCTTGTGCGCATACACCTCGTCCCATTTGACGACAAATCCCGCGCCGTGCTCACAGAACACCGAGTCAGCGGTATTTTCAAGGTCACGGTCGGCATCGTAGCCGCACTCGGCGATGACCGTATCGGCGTCGGCACACTCCTCGTATCCGTGCGGCGAGGTCATTATCTTGCCCTCACCCTTGGTGTAGGAGATAAGCTCGCGGTGATAGGAACGCATTTTCGAAACGGGCGCACTTCCCGTAAGGCAGGTGTAATCGGGTGTGACCTCGGGCTCGCCGAGCCTGCCGCCCATTTGCATAATATCCGTCATCGCGCGTCCGACGCACTCCGACGGGAGTTCGATGCGAAAATCGTACCACGGCTCGAGCAGTACGCTCTCTGCGGTACGCAGTCCGTGACGCACCGCGCGCCACGTCGCCTCGCGAAAGTCGCCGCCCTCGGTATGCTTAAGATGCGCGCGACCTGCGATGAGGGTTATTTTCATATCCGTTATCGGCGAGCCCGTGAGCGTGCCGACGTGCGTTTTTTCATAAAGATGCGAGAGCACGAGGCGCTTGTAATGCCCCTCGAGGTCACATTCGGGATCCACGGCAAATTTCAGTCCCTCTCCGCGAGGAAGCGGCTCGAGTAAGAGTTGCACCTCTGCGTAGTGGCGAAGCGGCTCGTAGTGACCGATGCCGACGTTTGCGGCGCGTACCGTTTCACGGTACTGTATACTGCCGTCGCTGAACGTGACGCTCATCGAGTAGCGCTCGGCTATAATGCGAGTTAATACCTCGAGCTGTACCTCGCCCATAATGCCGAAATATATCTCGCCGCGACGCTCGTTGTAGATTATGCGAAGCGACGGCTCCTCCTCCTCGAGCTGACGGAATTTTGCGAGCGCCGTATGTGCGTCCACTCCGCTTGGAAGATCGACGCGGTAGGAAAGCACCGGCTCGAGGTGCGCCGCGCCCGAATCCTTTTCGGCTCCGAGTCCCATACCGGGATAAGCCGACGAAAGCCCCGTTACGGCGCACACGACGCCTGCCTCGGCTTCGTTTACGGTCTTGTATTTTTCGCCCGAGTATATGCGTATCGCGTTTATCTTTTCGCTCCACTCTGTGCCGTCGGGGAGCACGCCTGAAAGCGTGTCTTTGACACGGAGCGTACCGCCCGTTATTTTAACGTGCGCGAGCTTATCGGTTTTATCCTGCGTTATCTTGTAAACGCGTGCACCGAAGGTGTTGGCGTATTCGGGTATCTTAACGTATTTCGCAAGCCCGTCGAGGAGAAGATTGACGCCCTCGCCCTTCAGCGCCGAGCCGAAAAAGCAAGGGAACAGCCGTCTTTGTGCCACCGCCGAGCGGATATCCTCGTCGTTAAACTCCTCGCCTGCGAGATAGCTCTCCATAAGCCGCTCGTCGCACATCGCAAGCTCGTCTGCAAACGAGTCTGCCGTCATCGCGCAGAAGTCCACGCAACCGTCGTAAAGCTTATATTTAAGCTCGGACATAAGCTCCTTATGCGAGAGAGCGGTGACGTCCATTTTGTTTATGAATATGACCGTCGGTATACCGTACGATTCGAGCAACCGCCACAGCGTGAGCGTATGGCTCTGCACGCCCTCCGTACCGCTCACGACGAGCACAGCCGCGTCGATAACGCGGAGCACGCGCTCGGTTTCGGGCGAGAAATCCACGTGTCCCGGTGTGTCGAGAAGGTTAAACTCGACCTCGCCGCGCGTGAACGTCGCACCGCTTGAGAATATGGTAATTCCGCGGTCACGCTCTATCGCGTTCGTGTCAAGATGCGAGCTTCCCTTGTTGACGCTTCCGAGCGTGTGAAGCACGCCCGTTTTGTAGAGTATCGACTCCGAAAGCGTGGTCTTGCCTGAGTCAACGTGGGCGATTATTCCGACGGTGAGGCGCTTTAATGCTCCCATTTTCCGCTCGTGTCCTTTTCGCCGTTGTAAACGCTCATAAAGTCGGCGTAGTTTTTCTTTAGAAGCTTAGGGATGTCAAGCTCGTACGGGCATTTTTTCGCGCACGCTCTGCACTCGGTGCAGCTTTCGATCTTTTTTACCTCGCTTGCCCACTTTTCATTCACCCAATCGCTTGCGGGTGCACGGCGTATCATAAGCGAGATGCGCGCACACTGCCATATCGTGATGCCCTGCGGACACGGCATACAGTATCCGCAGCCGCGGCAAAAGTCAAATCCCATTTCTGCCTTTTCGGCTTCGATGCGAGCCTTCATTTCATCGTCGAAGGTCGGCTCGTCGTGCATCAGCGAGAGCCACTGGTCAAGCTCATATCCGTGCTGTACACCCCATATCGGCACTACGTTATCAAACTGCGAGATATACGCATACGCGAGGCGGTAATCGGTGATAAGACCGCCTGCAAGCGCCTTCATCGCGATAAAGCCGACGTTATGCTCGGCACAGAGGTTGACGAGGTCAACCTCTCGCTGTCCCGAAAGGTATGACAGCGGAAACTGCATCGTTTCGTAAAGCCCTGACTTCACGCACTCCTCGGCAACGCCTATCTTATGGCAGGTGATGCCGATATGGCGTATCATTCCCTGCCGCTTCAAGTCCTCCATACACTCGTACATACCCGTGCCATCGCCGGGTGCATAGCACTTGTCAGCGCAGTGGAACTGATATATGTCAACGTAATCGCTCCGAAGATTTTTAAGCGAGGTTTCTATCTGACGCTTCACCTCGTCGGGCGTTTTCGCACCTGTCTTGGTTGCAATAGCAACCTTGTCGCGCACGTCGTGGAGCGCGATGCCGCACTTTATCTCGCTGTCCGAGTAAGCGCGCGCGGTATCAAAAAAGGTCATACCGCCCTCATACGCGCGGCGTACGATATTGACTGCGGTGTCGGTGTCATCGCGCTGTATCGGAAGCGCGCCGAACGCGTTTTGAGGTGTTTTAATGCCGGTAGAGCCGAGAGTTATCGTTTTCATCTTAAAAATCTCCTTGATAGTGTTTATACAATAATTATATCACACATAAAACGGTGTGTCAATAAAAAACGCCCTGCTGTAATGCAGGACGTTACTGCTGTTTGTCACTTATCGCGCTTCTTTTTTATTCGCAATCCCTCAACGATTCCCGCGCTTTTATTCTTGCCGGAATACTTTGAGTAGAAATATCCAAAAACCGAGAACACGAGCGCGCCAAGGAAGTTTACGAACATATCCTTCATCGTGTCATAAAGCCCAATGTCAAGATATCCGCCAACTCCGAGCGGCTGTCCGTTGACCACCGTTTCCGTGATGCCGCCAATTTTCACGGCATCGTTTGTCGCTTCGGGATTAAGCATCACCGATGAGATCGCGCCTACAACGGCATCCTTTTGCATATCCGTCTCTAAAAGAAGGTCCGCGCCAAACTCGAAAAACTCCCACAAAACGCCGATCGTCATAGAGAAGCAAAACGCCGTGAGTGCCACAAAAAGCGGCGACAGATCAAAGCGTATACGCTCGCTTCGATTGAGTATATCAATAAGTGAGAGTCCCACTGCCGCGGCAAGGAAGCCCGTTGTTATATGGAGCATCGTATCCCATATGGGATATTTCACGTAGTAATCGCTGACCTCGCCTAGTATCTCCGCGGCAAAGATGAAGATGAGCACTATCTTTTCAAGCAGCGACGGAAGCTCTATCTGAAACGTCTTGGAAATAAACGGCGGTAGCAAAAACAGCGTCAGCGTCAAAACGCACATAAAGGTGTGCTCGTAATTACCGAGCACCACCGAGCGCACTCCGATAGCGATAACTATCGTACGCAGGATAATAAACAGTATAAAGGTTGATTTGCTTCGTTTAAACTCGTTTGTCAATTGTCTGAAAAAGCCTTCTTTTTTCGTTCTTTCTTTTTTCATAACACAATGACACGTCACCACGGGTACCAAAGCACCCGTGGTGAGATAACTTTATTCGTTTACGGTCGTGTTAGCGGTAACGTCAGCCTTCTCTGTACCGAGGTACTCGGGAAGCTTCATACCTGCCATATCGAACATCTCGTTCATCGGAGGAATAGCCTTCATCATACCCGACACAAAGTTTGCGGTCGCGGTCTTGCCGTCAGCACCCGTGCTTCCGCCGTCCCAAACGGTAACCTTGTCGATCTTGAGGTTCTTGATAGCCTCAACCTGAATACGTGTGATCTCCTCAAGCTTGTCGGCAACCATAAGACGGATAGCGTCGTTCGACTCGCCGCCGGCGGACTTCACGATCTCGGCAAAGCCCTCTGCCTGCTTGATAAGCATCTCGCGCATACCGTTTGCCTCTGCCTGCATCTTCATAAGAGTAGCGTCCGCTTCACCCTTTGCCTGACGTCTGATCTTTTCAGCCTCAGCCTCGGCCTTAAGCTCGATCTGCTTCTTTTCGATTTCAGCCTTAACGAGGATATCCGCCTCAAGCGTTGCCTGCTCAAGCGAAGCACGCGCAAGCTCGGCCGCCTTCTGTGCGGCGTAAGCCTCCTCGAGAGCCTTTGCTTCCTGAATTTTCTCGGCTGCGGTAGCACGCTTCAGAGCCTCTGCCTCACGCTCACGGCGTACTGCGTCGGACTCTGCGACCTGAACCTTCGCCTCGTTTTCACCCTTGATAGCCTCGGAGTTTGCGATAGATACGTTGATACGCTGGTCACGCTCTGCGTTAGCCGAACCGATAGCACCCTCGCGGTCTGCCTGTGCGACGGATATCTTCGCGTCGTTGATAGCCTTTGCAGCCGCTTCCTTACCGAGAGCCACGATGTATCCGCTCTCGTCGGTGATGTCGGTGACGTTTACGTTGATAAGGCGCAGACCGATCTTTTTAAGCTCGGTCTCCACGTTTCTCGAAACTGCTTCAAGGAACTTATCGCGATCGTTGTTGATTTCCTCGATCTCCATCGTTGCAACAACAAGACGAAGCTGACCGAAGATAATATCCTTTGCAAGCTCCTGAATGTCGTCGAGCTTGAGGCCCAGCATACGCTCTGCCGCATTCTGCATAACGCCCGCCTCGGTGGAAATACCAACTGTAAAGCGCGAGGGCACGTCAACACGGATATTCTGCTTTGAGAGCGCGTTTCGAAGGTCTACGTTTATGGACATAGGCGTTAAGTCGAGGAACTCGACAGCCTGAATAACGGGCCAGATAAACGCCGCGCCGCCGTGGATACACTTTGCGGAGCGAGAGGTACCGTCGGCGTTGTTGCCGACCTTACCGTAGATGACCATAACCTTATCGGACGGGCACTTTCTGTAGCGCGACGCAATAACCACGAGCGTCGTTACGACAAGAAGCGCGAGTACGCAAACGAGAATAAGAAGGTTAGATGTGTTTGGCATAATATTTTCTCCTTTGTTAAATTATTTTACAATTCTTTCGACAACGACGAGTCCGGACTCGTCTATGGAAACGACTCTCACGGCTTCTCCCGTTTTGAGAGTGTCATCACAGCCCGAAATAGCGTCAACCTCGACAAATCTGTCCTGCACGTTAATGGTGATCTTTCCTCTGCCCTGCCCCTTAGGCGGTACGGGTATGTAAACCTCACCCGTTTTGCCGATAGCGTAGCCAAGCTGAATATTACCGCTCGACTGAAGCCTCAATACAGCCTTCATAAGATACGCGATGCCGAAAAGCGCCGCCACGCCGCATACCACTGCGAGCAGTATCGCAATCGCGGGATTAAGTCCTAAATCGACGAACACAACGCCTGCCCAGCCGCCTACCGAGAACATCGCAACGATGCCGCGAACGGTAAAAAGCGTCAAACCATCGTCTCCCGACGCCGCCTCGGAAATATCGACACCGTCCGTATCAACATCAACGTCCACGTCCGTATCAACGTCCACGTCACCGTCGCCGTCACCGATACCGAAGAACAAAAGCACCGTCTGAATAACGAGCACAAGCGTCGCCGGAATAGCGACGAGCGCAAAGCCCTGCTGAAGTCCCGTCAGCGAATCCCACCAAGCAAACATTATTATCTACACTCCTTTACTAAAACATATCTGTCAAAATTTTCGGTGTCCCATTGCCTCGTCATACATTGCGCTCGCGTGCTGGCGTATGAGAGTTGCGTAATACGCCATTATTATAATACCGCAGGCGCGTTCAAGACGTTTTCGCGTTCCGGCTCCGTGCTCCTCGTATGACTCAAGCTCGTGAGATATCAATGCGTAAATATTTCCGTCAACCGTAGCCTCATCACGCACAAGGTAGTCGATAAGACGGCAAAGATAGTCGTAAAGCTCCGACTCGGGAATAATATCGTCGCTCGTGTCGTTTGCCTTGCCGTTTACGTACGTAAGAAGTCCCGCGATGCGGTCAAGCTGCATCGAGTCGCGCATCATATTTATAATAAGTATACGCGCGAGCTGGTCCTTATCATACCGCTTATTGCGCGCGCTAGACACCCAGCCGCGCTTCGTCCAATTCTGGAGAGTTGAGCCGTCGATTCCGCATATCTCGCGTATCTGCGAGAGCATAATTCCGTCGGTTATATAGAAGATCTTATTAAGAAACTCCATTCCCGTGACGTCGCCCATCTTCTTTCTTTCCATAATGGTGCCGGGAATAAGGGTGCTCCTTATCTCAAGCTTCATCGGTTTTCGCTCCTTTCGGGATAGCTTCTGTAATTAGATTATATCACACAGTCACGTGATTGTCAAGTGGAATTTTATGAATTTTTTATGTATGTAAAAAGCCTTCCCCGAAAGGAAGGCTTTTAGTATCTTATTGTAAGTCCGTGTAAACAGTATGGTAAGGGATATAATCGCCCATATACGAGCTGTACATACCATATGTGATATCCTCCCACGTGAGTGTGTTGTCGTTGACTAAAACGTAGCGAACGTATCTGTCGTACGTAGCGTACGGTGTTTCGGCATCGCCCTCAAATCGCAGCATATACTTGTATTTATACACAAGCTCCTCGCCGTCCTCAAACCACCTGAGCGTATAACATTCGCCGTCGTATTCGAGGTCCTGCACGAAAAGCTTAGGATATTCGTCCTTTACGGACTCATAATACTCCTCGCCGTAGTGCGACGGATCGCCAAGCTCGTAGTAAAACGCAAGCCGTACGCTCGCCTTGCCGTTTGGTACGACCGAGGCAAACGCATCCCATCGCGCCTGTCCGTGCGTAATGTCGCCATTTTTAAACACCACGCATCCGTCCTCGATCGCGTCCTCGTACGTGTACGCATCGGGAAGCTTTTCAAGCGCGACGTATTCCGTTTTAATGACCGTCGCGCACGAGTTAAGCATAAGTGCAAGCAATATAACGAGAGCAAAGCGTTTTTTCATCGCGGCCTCCAAAATCATTTCTTGAAGAAGTTTTTAAGTCCGAGCGTTTTCCGCAGCTTCACGAGATACAGCGTGATAAGATGCGTCGTTGCTATATCGTAGATAAAAAAAGTAAAATTACACAGCGCGAATACGGGGAGCGTGAACGCAAGTCCCGTGTCGGTGAGCCCCATCACGAAGCTTCCGATAAGTATCATAAGTATCAGCATCACGTTGAACGTGCTGAATTTGAGCATCCACGATACGGCAGGGTGAAGCCGCTCGTACATCGCCTTGAATATCGGGTATACACCGCCGAACACGAGATAGACGAGTGCACCGAACTTGTCGGGTAAAAGAAGCATCGAAAGCGCGCCCGTAACGAGCCAGATGAGGTACGGATAAGCGCCGCCGACCTCAATCACCGCTATCATTATGAGTATAGACGCGAGCGCGACCGCCGAAAGATCGAGCACCGTGATTATCGAGCCGAGCAGGAGTATCACTACTCCGAGCGCCGAAAATATCGCCGCAAGCGCAAGCTTTTTCGTTTTTTTCATTCAAGCCACCTGAGCACTAACAGCACGGAATAAGGTCGCCGCCGCAGCACTCACAAAGGCAGTCCGCGCAGATAAGCCCCGTGCATATATCGCACGCAGACGAACCGCCGCTTTGCGCGGTGCGATATCCGCCGCCGTAATTTCCCGAGGCTTGCTTGATGCGGTTAAGCACGGTACGGTATTCGCCGTTGGTGGGATCGAGATAGCACGCAGTTTCAAGATGCTTTTGCGCATCGTAATACCAGCCGCGCTTTATGAGCACGCAGCCCTTTAAGAAGTTCCACTCTGCGTTGCGGTTTGACTCTGCAACCGCGTCGAGTATGAGCTCCGCGTCAGCGTATTGGTTATTGTTGATAAGCTCGCGCACCTTTGCATACTCACCCCACGACGAGCCCGTGCCCGACTGTCCCGAGTAGGACGTGCGTGACGTGCCTGCGGCGCGCTCCTTCTGTATCTGGTCGTACGCCTCGTTGACCTCCTTCATCTTTTCCTCGACGAGGTCAGCGAGCGGATTGCCTACGTAATTATCGGGGTGATACTTACGCGCAAGCTCGCGGTACGCTTTTTTTATATCCTCGTCGCTCGCATCACGCGAAACGCCGAGCACCTTATACGGATCCGTCATATATTACTGTCTCCAATCCCATCGTTTACCGCCTTATATTTTGAAAGCACCCTGTCGGTGCACAGAGGCAGTCCGAGATAAATTATGTTCTTTATTATTTCGCCGTATTCGGGCGTTTTGCTAAAATCAATAAGCTCGACGGCATTCGAAACACCAACGAGCTCCATCGTCAGCGCCGTACGGATATTTTCCGTCTCGCGCGCAACGCCGTCCGTACCGTCGCCGTACATCTGACGAAACGGGTTGTACGAGCCTGATTTTATATCGTCCGCGAGATCGTCGAGCGCGTCTATGATATAGATGTAACGCCCGATGTGCCGTCCGATCTCGGCGGCTATACGCGCCTCGGGAGTGTTTTCCTCAAAGCCGAGTGCCGAAGCGTACGCCATAAGCTCGCCAAACGGCTCCGCCGCCCTGTCAAAGGACGCACAGCGTTCCCTCTCGAGTGCCGCAAGCGCACCAAGCTTATCCTCGATAAACGCCTCCGAGTCCTTATCAAATCGCGCACGCCTTCGCATACGCTTTGCCTCGGGCATCAAAAATCTGACGCCGAGCCGT
>JAZNBZ010000058.1:0-1779 GCA_045587285.1 Candidatus Flemingiibacterium sp.
GCACCGACGGGACAGATAATCGGAAATGAAACGTTGCTCCTGCTATACGAAAAAGTCGGTGACAAGTGGGTGTTTACGACCTTCCCCGCGCTTGACTCTACGGAGATTTACGAGAAGTATACCGGCGCGGTCGAAAATGACCTGACGGACGGCAATTATATACTCATTACAAACGGCGTGAACGTTCCGATCCCCGGCGAGTATATGAACAATAGCTACCTCAACATCGTAACGGGCAATAGCAGCGGCGCTCTGATAACGATGTACTGCTCGCCTACGTACGTTGGAAGCGGTCGCGGCGAGATACTGCGCCTCTACCGTTACACTAAAGACGAGTATATGACCAACGTTTTGCAAAACCCCGTTGGAAACGTGTATTCGCTTGCCTGCGACGGCGAATATTACTACGCTATGAGTATTCCGACCGATCTTCAGGTTGACCCGACTGACACGGAGGGTGCAAAGAAATATGAGGCGCTTGCCGAAGCCTGCCGCACGGCTATACGCGAAAGCTTTGCCGCGGTGAATGGGTTTGCATCGGTTCATCTTAACTATGTCGGCGGTATAAACATCTTAACCGTTGACGGCATTAAGTACCCCATTCCCACAGACGTTTCGGGCTACGAAAACCTCGGCTTTGAGACATATGACGACTCGGTGTTCACGCTTACCGTTAACGGCTACAGCAAAGTATACAGCATCTACCGTTATGCTGCCGATGAATATACAGAAAAGCTCGCAAGCGGCGAAATAGGTAAAGATCGCTCGCTCCCACTTGCGACCGACGGCGAAAACTATTACGTATTTTATTGCCCGTCGGATACCATTGCAATATTCTCCGAGGTGCTGTTTGACTATTTCCCCACCATCAACGGTTTTGATCCAATGGTAAAAACAGAGGAAGTCGATTCTGCAAAGGATTTGAATTTCGTTGGTATGGACGGCGTGAAAATCCCGATACCCTCGAAATATTCAACCGGAGATTACACGGGCTTTGACAGCGAGGGCGATGCGATAATGATTATCTACTACGCGCCCGAGCATAGCAAAAGCGGCTACGGCGAGATCCTGCGCGTTCACCGCTACAGCGCGGGCGAGTATGAGCGCAACTTCCTCGAGGGTAATCTCTACACGGGCGGCGCGTTTGCGCTCGCAACCAACGGAGAAAGCTACTACGTTATGAGCGTACCTACGGACGTTCAGGCAGACCCGACCGATGCCGCGGCATTCAAGGAATACGGCGAGGTGGCGGATGCATGCCGCACGGCTATACGCGAGCATTTCGCAAAAGTTAACGGCTTCACGACAATCAACCCGAGGGATTTTTACGACCGCAAATACACCTATGACAGCGAGCACTATTTTGTGCGATTCTATCCCTACGGCAAGGGCACGGAGAGTTATTATACGCTCGTACTCTCCCAGCCCGCGAAACAGGGCGAGGGCGGTATATGGTGCGTGGAGCGCTGGCTTGACCATCACATTGAGGAAATTTCATCCCTCGGTCACATACACCTGACATTCCCTGACAGCGGTGATTTGTCGGCGGTGAAATACTACGCCAAGCTACAAGAGGAGCTTGAGGGTGGCGAGTATGAGGAGCTTGCTTCACCGATGTCCGCAGCAAAGGCTTGGGCGGCGAAAATATTCTCAAACAGCCATATAGGTTATTTCGTGCCCTCAGATGAGCAGGATATGCCCGAGGGCGAGTGGATATATTAGTAAAAAAGGCACGCATACGCGTGCCTTTTTCTATTCGATTGCAAGCAAATTAAGATC
>JAZNBZ010000059.1:0-2945 GCA_045587285.1 Candidatus Flemingiibacterium sp.
CCGTAGGGGACGGCGCCCACGACGTCCCGTTTACGAGCGGTTACCGCTCGGCTTTGTCCTCGCGCTTCGCGCTCGGGGAGAACGCAAGGGGATGGACAACCGGCTCAGGCGCCGCCGGTTTTCCACCCCCTTGAACCCCCGTTTTCCATGGCTACGCCGCCTAAAAGAAGGCGGCGTGTGAAAAGGGCTTCTTTGCGTGCGCGACGGTGCGCGATTCTAAGGCTAAGGGCGGTGCGGCACGATTCCGCCGCACCGCAAGGCGCGCCGCGTTGTGGCGCGCCATTACATAGCGCGCAGCGAAGCGTCCGCGCAACCCTCGAAATGCGCCAATTTCCATTTCCGTAGGAAATTGGCGTCGTTAAATAAGCACTCTGTGGTACGAAGCTTACGGAAGTACGAAGTTCCGAGCTGGGGCGAGGTGATAAGGCTCCCTTTTACATATATTTGAGCCGAGTGGGAGAGGGTTTAAAAGGGCGAGGGAGGCCGTGGCGAGGCGATGTCGCTTGCGACTCGCGCAGGTCGGCGAAGCCGTCCTGCTGGAGGGCTACTCCCTCCCCCTTTTCGTTTCTCCGAGCGCGAAAGCGCGAGGATAAAGCGAGCGATAGCCGCTCGTAGGCGGGGCGTCGCCCCTTACGGGCGGGAATGCTGCGCCGAGGCGCGTGAGCGCCTCGCACGCAAAAAAGAGGCTGGCGTAACGCCAACCTCTTTTGCTTTAACCCTTTTTAAGCTCGGTGTCGAGCCAGATGAGTCCGTATTCGAACGCCTCGTGGAGACCGTTCTTCATACCGAACTTGACGACCTTCTTGTCGTCGGTGCTCTGAATTTGAATGAGCACCTGATCGGGGACCTCCTTGTCGCCGACCTTCTTGGTGGTCATAATGCCGAGGAAGAGAACGTATTTCTCGTCCATATCGCCGTAGCAAAGCTGGTTTCCTTCGCGTACAAGGGGCTTGCCGCGGAACATTATATATTTATCATTGCTGATGGTATTCATCGCTAAACCTCCGTAAATGTTTATAGTTACATCTATTTTATCATATTTTTTCGATGAATTATACAAACAAATTGTAAATTATCTTGCCAAATTAAAAAATATAAACAGACGAGGAAATTTGCGGTATATACGCCGTTATCATTGACAAACATTACTTTTTGGGGTATAATATATTAGGTAAAAACAAATAACGCGAGGTTTTACATATTATGTTTAAAAATAAGCTTATAAGCATCGGTATTATTACGGTTTTTCTTGCAGCGGCACTCGCTTTTTGCGCCTCGTGCGACGGCGGTGACGGCGACGCAGAGCTAACCGAGGGCCCGTTCGGCGTTGAAACGGTTACTCCGCCCGAAACGGACGACGTGTCCGACACCGAGGCGGACACGACTGAGCCGCCCGTAGTCGAGCCCGTAGTAAACGAGCCCGATATAGTAAATCCGCTGACGGGACTTGAAGCAGAGGCAGACTACGAGCTTCGCCGTCCTATCGCTATTATGATAAACAACATCAAGGTCGCAACGCCTCAAGAGGGTATTTCGTACGCGGACGTTATGTACGAGTGCATCGTTGAGGGCAGACAGACGCGCCTTATGATGGTCGTTTCCGATTACGAGAGCCTGCCGACAGTTGGCTCCGTGCGCTCCTCGCGCGAGTATTACCTCGATTTCGCGGCGAACCACAACGCGATCTATATGCACGCGGGCGGAAGCAATCAGGCGTACACGGAGATATGGCAGCGCTACGTCAACAACCTCGACGGCGTCAACGACAACGCGATCTCCTACAGATGCTTCTGGCGTGACACGTGGCGTATGAACAATATGGGCTACGAGCACAGCCTTATGACCTCGGGCGAGAAGATCGCGGCGGGTATTGAGTACAAAAAGTACAGCACCTCGCTCAAGGATGGCTTTGACTCGCCGCTCGATTTCGTGCCGTACGATACGGTGAAAACGCCCGACGGCGGCGACGCTGTCTACCTTCGCGTTACCTATTCGACCGCGCACAAGCCTTATTTTGAGTACAACGCGAGCGACTGCCTCTATTACCGCTGGCAGTTCCTCGGCGACAAGCATATCGACAACGGTAACGGCAAGCAGCTCGCTTTCACGAATATTATCGTGCTGTATCTGCCGACCGTGCATACGGGTGACAGCTACGGACATATGGACGTTGACACCGTGGGCACGGGCGAGGGCTACTACCTCACGATGGGCAAGTACGAAAAGATAACGTGGAAAAAGACGAGCGAGGACTCGCCCGTCAAGCTTTATAATGCGGCTGGTGAGGAGCTTCTCATCAACCGCGGTAAGACGTTCTTCCAGATTTGTACGACGGATATGAAGGAGAGCACCGAGGTGCGGTAAGCGCTCTCTTTAACCTCGCCGCCTTTGGCGGCTCGGGGAAACGCAAGGGGAGAGGAAGATTTTCAAACGCCAAATCTCCCTCTCCCCTTGTACCCCTCTCTCACACGGCTGCGCCGCCTAAAAGAAGGCGGCGGAGAAAAAAGGGCTTCTTTGCGTGCGCGACGGTGCGCGATTCTACGGCTAAAAGCGACGCGGCACAACGCGCCGCACCGCAAGGATTAGCTTATGACGCCGCGCGGAGTGCTACCGCACGCACGCGGCTTTTTGGCGCCGAGCGCAGCAAGGCGCCCCTACCGTTTGCTAACTTTCGCGCACAGCGAAGTGAACGCGCCCTCGGTGCCCACTCCAAACGTGATTTTACCATCGCTCGGTACCGCTAAACAGTTGTTGGGGTGCCGACACGGGTGTCGGCGAGGTCCCCAACTGCCCGTGGCGCGGTGCACGAAAATCGAAGCGCAAATGTGCTGACCGAGAGCGCTAAATATAGTCGTTAATTTCGCTGACAAGATGTGGCGGCGAAGCCGATTTAAAGTTCTTTGCTGTCGGTGAAACCGACGCTTTTCATTTCAAGAAAGCCGCGT
>JAZNBZ010000060.1:0-3615 GCA_045587285.1 Candidatus Flemingiibacterium sp.
ACTTCCGAAGGGTTATGATACTCTTATCACAAACAATGGTGAAAACTTAAGCCAGGGACAACGCCAGCTTCTTGCTATCGCCCGTGCGGCGGTATGCAATCCGCCCGTTATGATTCTTGACGAAGCGACCTCCTCCATTGATACCCGTACCGAAGCATTGGTACAGGACGGCATGGATAAGCTAATGAGAGGCAGAACCGTATTCGTCATCGCACACAGACTTTCAACCGTTCAGAATTCCGACGTGATCATGGTGCTGGACCGCGGACGCATCATCGAGCGCGGAAATCACGACAAACTGATCGCCGAAAAAGGAACTTATTATCAGCTTTATACGGGTGCTTTTGAACTCGAATAAAGGAGATTGCTACAAGGGGATTCGACCGCATTGACATTTGATGTTGATCGAATCCCCATTTTATTACCGCAAAGGAATCACATGAAACAACGTAAATTCAAACTTTCCAAAATATCTGCAATGCACTTTATAAAATTGCTTTTGCGTTTTGTGTTATTTTTGGGTGCGACCGTGTTATATGTCATAACTCGGACAAAAGAGAAAGACGGCATCTTGGGAGAACACGAAAAAATGCAACTGTTCCTCATCTTAATATGGATTATCTATACTTTGGAAATGGCACTCCGCTTTTTTCCGTCAAAACTTGAAAGCATTGGTTGTCAAAAGCAATTTGCACGAAATTATAAGTCTACAGGCGAAACCGTTCCACAACTTCAATCGTGGAAACGGACATTTGCTGTTGCGGTAGCATGGTTACTTTTGAATAGTATCATCGGTGTTCTTTATTACATTGATATAATTGATAAAGGAATTTTGATTCTTACCAGCCTTGCCTACGGCGTATGTGACATGATTTGCATTCTGTTTTTCTGTCCGTTCCAAACATGGTTGTTCCAAACATGGTTTATGAAGAATCGATGTTGTACCGACTGTCGTATCTATAATTGGGATTTTGCCATGATGTTTACACCATATATATTTATTCCCCATGTTTATACTTGGAGTTTGCTTGCAATGTCGCTTGTGTTGCTTCTTCGTTGGGAAATAACTTTGCACAAATATCCGAGGCGATTTTCAGAAAAAACAAATAAGTGTCTATCTTGTGCCAATTGTGAGGAAAAGCTGTGTTACCATAAGAAGCAGTTGCGAAATTTTTTAAAAACAAAAACTTTGGATTCTAATTATTATGAAAAATAGTATTCTGATTATTAACCCAAATGAAGAAGAAGCAAGCGAAATAAGAAAACGATTAATTTGCTTGGGTGCAGACGTATATCATGCTTCTAATATACAAGTGGCATTAATGATGTTTGTCAAGCATAATTTTTGTCTTATTATTTTGGATGCGTGTATGTCTGCGAAGGACGATCATAAACTGTTGAAATCAATGCGCTCTGCAAAATCAACTCCAATTATGGTTTTGTCCTCAAAAACGGATCACTCGCACAGAATACACGCTTTACAGGCAGGCGCACACGCATATATGGGGCAACCATACACGCCCGAAGAATGCCTTGCGCAAGCTCACTCGCTTATGCAACTATATTCCGAAGTTGCTCCTGACGGAAATTTATGCTATACGCTTGCGTTTGGAAACGATCTTGTGATTGATCCTTTGACTCGACAAGTTTTTGTCCACGGGAATGAATTAAAAATGACACGCAAGGAATTTGATCTGTTGTTTCGACTTGCAAGCAATCCCGGAAAGGTGTTCACCCGTGAACAATTATACGATCATATATGGGATGAACAGTCGGCATATAATGTCGATGATGTAGTAAAGCATCACATCAAAACACTTCGAAAAAAGCTCACTACTTCAAATGCGGAGTACATAAAAAATGTCTGGGGCATTGGTTATCGTTTTGAACACGATACAGTCAATGACGGTGAGTAATGGCTCACCGTTTTTTGTTTTCTCCCTAAAATCTCCCTATTTCTATCCCTGTTTTCTCCCTTTTATTTGGTATAATCTCTGCATACAAAAGAGAGAATATAGCCAAAGCCGGACGTTGAACGCAGAGTAACGTGCTGTATTCGGAGGTGTAATTTTGAACAATAGCAAAAACGAGTCGCTGTGGATACCTTGCCCGCTTTGCGGAGCAAAGACCAAAACAAAGGTGTATCAGGATACCGTCCTTGTAAAATTTCCGCTTTATTGCCCAAAATGCAAAAAGGAAACAAAGATAGATGTCATACAACTGAAAATGGTATTAAGCAAATGAGCCCGACACAAAAAGTGCAGAGCCTGCTACCCATGCTGAAAATGGATATGCAGGCTCTGCTTTTTTATTGAATCGGTTTTGCGTTTTGATCTCGCAAGGCTGCAAGCACGGACTCAAATACGGGAATGATTGCCGCCGCTTCTTCTTCGGTGCATTCTTCGATCAGAATACGAAGCTGATTGAGAGAGGGAGAATTCCTATGTACTTCGGGATAGAAGATTTCCGTCGGATCAATCTTCAGCGTTCTGATCAACGGATACAATACTTCGAGCTTGGGATTTCCTTTGTTATTCTCAATATTCAATACGGTGCGGTTGTCAATATCCGCTTTTTCAGCCACTTGTGCTTGGGTTAAGGTTGTTTTTGAGCGTGCCTTTCTGACGGCATCACCCAAGTTTTTAGAGTATTCAGGCATCGCAATTCACCCCCTATATATTTTACAATACACCTAACAAAATATAAATGAACCTCGTTTTACCTCTTTTGTGTATCGCGATACATACAACTGTGAAAGGAAATACATTTAATGAGAAAAAGACCACCGAATGATCTTAAAATGATAACGAAAATGAATTTCATCCTTTTGTATGGGGGAGTTATGCCCAACTAAGTGTACTACAATTCACCTCACAAAATCATAGATATAGTTGCGCCTATTTGCGTTTTGCGAATAGACGCATTTTTCATTATAGCACAAAATTATTAAGAAACTGTTGTTCTGCCCGTGCGCCTCCTGCCCGAATTTTGAAAATTAACCCGCTTTCAAAATTCAAAACAGGAGGAATCAGGCATGAAATATGCACCCAAGAAGGTTTTTATATTAGAAAACAACGAATACGTGGAGATCACCTATGAGGAACTCTGCCACAGAGAAGCGACCGACAAATCCTATGAGGACAAGCTCTTTCTTCCTCTGCACGGAATGCTCATGGAGGTCACCGAGGATGTTTACGCTGACTTTTACCGAGATCAACGCCGTCAGCAGTACATAACCGCAAGAGCGATTGCCAACGGCGACGTGTCCTACGATGCGCTGAATACCGACGAGTTCAACGGCGAGGACACCCTCGTCGATCCCGATGAGAACGTAGCCGAGCAGGTCGCGCAGAAGATGCTGATTGAGAAGCTCCACCGTGTTCTTCCTCTGCTGTCGGAGGACGAGCAGCTCCTCATCCACCGCCACTATTTCGAGGACATTCCCGAAACAGAGCTGGCAGAGATTTACGGGATCACACAGCAAGGAATCAGCAAGCGGATCAAGAAAATTCGTGAGAAGCTGAAAAAACTTTTGGAAAATTAAAAATCTTTAGTTGTAGGCCCCCTTACTTTTTGCCATGAAAAGTGAGGGGGTCATTTCTGTTTCCCCCTTTG
>JAZNBZ010000061.1:0-2213 GCA_045587285.1 Candidatus Flemingiibacterium sp.
TATTCGTAGTAAACGGTTGATACCTCGCCCGTTTCCTCGTCGGTTACTTGATAGCTTCCAATACGGGTTTCGGTACGATAGCGCACTTCGGTTTCGGACGTGAGCGTTAAGCTGTATTGCATATCGAAAATCGTCTGCAAGGTGTCTTGTACGCCTTCGCGGGTATAGTCAAGGTGCAAGGTCGTCAGAATGGAAGTCAGCACATAGGGGTCGTGTCCGATACTGTCAAGCGAATAGCGGTACTCGTTGTAGCCGCTATATGTGCGCTCGATATTATCAATACGGCTTTGTAATGCCGCTTCCTTTGCCTTGTAATCGGCTTCCGCGCCGAGCATATCCGCGTCCTCGGCAACGTAGGAGCTTCCGACAACGGTTGACATACCGCCCGTTAAGAGTGATACGCAAGAGGTAACGCCCGCCGAGATCATCACGAAAAGCAGTAGCGCACAAATACCGATCAAAACGCCTTTCCAATGCTTCGCTACAAATGAAACGGTGCTTTTGGTGGCTTGCGCTGTTTTCTTTGCGGCTTTGCCCGCGTTCTCGGCGGTTTTCTTTGCCGATTTGATACCGCCTTTTTTCGCCGCCTTTGCATACTCGCGCTTGATACGCTGTTTTTGCATAAAGCGGGAAAAGGGATTTGACGCGGCGATCTGCGGGTTATCTTGGAGTGCTTTTTGATACTTAAATTCTGCGTTTGCCTTGATAGCCGCTTTTTCAGCTTTGGCGGCGGCTCGGTAGGGTTTGAGCTTGCGGCTGTGGTAGCCCTCTTTGAGCTTCCGTGCCCCGTACTTTGCCGCACCCTCGGCAAGTTCCTCCCTTTTGTGCGCCGCTTCTACGCCCGAATTGTCCTTTTCAACTTCGTGTATTTTGCCGTGAACGTATAACTCGGCTTGGGCTACGGGGCGCAAGGGGCTTTTGTGCTTGCCTCTCGCGTCGCTCGGCGGCTTGTCTTGTTTTTCAAAGTGAAGCCGTGTTTTTGCCTTGCCCGTCGCTTCGTCAAAAGTACGTTCTTTGACGAGCTTGTTTTTCTTCGGGATAGCCGCACTTGCCTTGTCGTAGCGGTCAGCCGCTTTCTCCGATTTCTTGATATACTTGTCAAGCTCGGGGCTTGCTCGTTCTTCATCGGTAAATTGTAAGCGGTAGCTTTTGGGCTTTTGCGGCTCGCTCATAGCTTCACACCTCCAATCCGTTCTTTTGCAAGCTCGCAATACTCGGCATTAAGCTCGATACCGATATAGCGGCGGTCATTCTTAACTGCCGCAAGTCCCGTTGTGCCGCTCCCGAAAAAGGGGTCAAGAACGATACCGCCGCGAGGACAGCCCGCTAAAATACACCTTTCCGCGAGCTTCGGCGGGTAGGCGGCAAAATGCCCGCCCTTGTAGGGTACGGTGTTGATGTGCCACACGTCGCGGGCGTTTCTGACAGGGGATATATCCGCGTCGGTTATCGTACCCGCCGCCCGCGCCGCATTGAGCTTTTGCACCTTGCCTTGTCCAGGGATTTCCTCGGCGTATTTACTGCTTGCACTTCGCCCGCCTTTATACCTTGCCACCGTACCCTCGGCAATCGGCTCGGCTATGGCGAGCGCGTCATAGTAATACTTCTTTGACTTGGTGAGCAAAAAGACGTGTTCATAGCAACGGCTCGGACGGTCTTTGCAACTTTCGGGCATAGGGTTTGCCTTGCACCATATAATGTCGCTTCGCAAATACCACCCGTCGGCGCGGAGAGCGAATGCAAGCAGCCACGGAATACCGATCATATCCTTTTGCTTGCACTCGCTCGCACGACGCGCAAGGGACACACTCTGTCCGTTTCTGCCTTTGGGATTTTTGGGGTCAAGATAGCCGCCCTTGTTGCCCGTTCCGCAATAGGTGTCTGCGATATTCAGCCATAAAGTGCCGTCGGCGGTCAGTACGCGGCGCAGCTCTCGGAACACAAGAACAAGCCGACGTATGTATTCTTCGGGGTTGTCCTCGCGTCCAATCTGCGCGTCCATACCGTAATCCCGCAAGGCGTAATACGGCGGCGATGTTACACAACAATTCACGCTTTCGTCGGGTAGGTCGCGGAGAGCTAAAAGACAATCGCGGTTGATGATGATGTTTTCGCTCATACCGTGTTTTCTCCCACTTCTTCGGGCTTGGTCGTCATAACGCGGTAAAGCTCGGTGTCCTTCGGGAAGCGGTCAACAAACGGAAGTATGACGT
>JAZNBZ010000062.1:0-8426 GCA_045587285.1 Candidatus Flemingiibacterium sp.
CCCTGCTCATAGAGCATTGCAGCATAACCGCAGTAGGTGTCAAGGGTGTGAGAGCCCGACGAGCTGGTGGAATCGTTGGTAGACTTGATGTTGGTTTCGATGCAGGGAGCGAGAATGATATCGCGCTCGCCGATAAGCTCATCCCACATTGCTACAGGGATGGTACTGTCGGTGGTGGTGTAGCGGCTAGAGGGGCAAACCATATCGATGATGTCAGCCTCGATCCAAGCCTTTACGTCAAGACCGAAGTTTAAGTTAACCTCAAGATCGGAAGCTACACGGATACCAAGCTTGATCTCGTGACCGTAGTACTCTTCCCACTTTGCAACGATGTCAGCAACATCCTGCATGAACTCGTTAAGAATCGGAATGCCTGCTTCCTCTTCGCCGGGAGCAAATACGAAGATATCACGGAGCCAGTCAAGCTCTATACCGTAAACGTCGTAGCGATAGAGAGCCTCATCGATGTATGCAAGCCACATATCGCGGATTTCCTGGTGCTTGAAGTCGTATGCGTTTCTCCAGTAGTTGTTAATACCGGTGGTCTGCTCGGGGCAGCGTCTGTACTGCGGATTCTCATAGAAGAAATCCGACATAAGGTTGTCAAATCCCTCGGTATTACGTCCGTGCATGTCGTTCATACGGAAGGAGATCCAGGTGTTGATACCAACCTCACGGAAAGCATCGTTGAACGCGCCAACGTAGTCACTGTCGAGAGTTTCAAAGATATAGTGCGGGCCGTCATGGTAGCTGTTCGTACCGATGATGTTGCCGTCCGCATCCTTTACGTAATACTTCTCGATTCTGTCCTCCATTACCTCGGACGGGAAGGAAGAAAGCGTATTACATACGCAGATTACGTAGTCGGTAACGTGAGTATCTCTGAAGGACTTTGCATAGTTTTCGAGGTCCTCCTCGGAACAGGTGGTGGAGCTTATCGAGTCAGCGTCCTGGTTGATAAACAGACCGTTGATCGGATAGATTGCATCCTCTGCTTCCTTATCGTACATATCATATGTAGGAGCGTTTGCCAAGGATGCCGCCTCAACGTCTGCGTAGGAGTGCTTTCTGCCCTCGAAATAGGACTCGGTGGGAGCATCTGCGGGAATCTCGTCAACGGGAACAAGCGAGAGATTATCTATGCAGTAGTCCTGAGTAAGAATCGGGCTTGTACCGCCGCAGAATACGATTTTGGTAATAGGCTTGGGAGCATCATAATACGCCTCAACCTTGAGCCACTCATCAGAGACGGGGTAAGCGTAATGAGTGAGATAGTCACTACCGGAGTAAAGCTGTACACGAAGGATAGTGATCTCGCCGGGAACCGCACAGCGGATATAGCAAGTGAGCTTGTATTTTCCGGGGCCTAAGCTAGCCTTATAGATAAAGCCTCTGTAGTTCTGGACGATACCGCTGCACTGTATGTAGCCGCCGTTCTCGTCCTCAATCCATTCAACCGTCTGGGTGTTGGAGTTCCAGCTACCAAGGCAGCTCTGGAGGTTGAAGTCGCCGTTCTTGAGGATATCGCCCTCAGGAATCGGCTCGGTGATCGACAGCGGAACCGTCTTTGTTGTTTCCGTAGGTGCAGCTGTGGTGGTCAGCACATCTTCGGAAGCGCCCATCAGCGACGGCATAAGGCCGAGCAAAATGATCGCTGAAAGGACAAGTGACAAAATGCGTGTCTTTTTCATGGTTATATCTCCTTTAAAAATTTAACCGATTTTAAGTAACCGTGCGGCGGCAGTCACAGGGGATTTCGCTGATTTTTTGCCACGTTTTGCCGTATATATACAACGTGTATAAATACGGCTTTGAAACTTTTTCGATACATTACAATTATACACTATTTTCCCACGTATGTCAATAATATTCCAAATTTAATTTGTTAATTCTCACACTTTTTCACTAAAAAACCCGAACGCCATCAAAATTATCTATAGACGCCAATCGAAACGTGAAATAAACGAACATTTCTCGGAATAATATACCTCACCTGCCGTGGCAGGTGAGGTTATCGTATTCGACCGTTACGCGAGCTTTATAAGCTTTTCACCGACAGCGTCTGAAATTATGAGGCTGTCGCCGTCGAGGGTTATATTATCGTTGAGGAGAGCGATGCGCTCGAGGCGCTCGCGTTCGAATCCGTTAAGCCAAAGCCTTACCTTATCGAACTTGCCGTCGAAGCTAAGGCGTACGGTATCTTGAGCGGCAAGGATAGAAAGCTTGCCCTTTGAGGTGCATACGCTCTCAATGGATATTTCTTCTTTTCCGAGCCACTCGGACGGAATTGCTTTTAAGAGCTCGATCTCGGAGCCGTCAACTCTCTCGTAGCAGAACATCATATTTATCATAAGATTGTTAAGCATAATGCACGGCACGGAAGTGTCCGCCTTGACGGTGAAATTCTCGTCGCCGAGCGTGATCTGCTCGTAGTAGATATGGAAATCAAGCAAGCCGTGGTGGCAGGCGTGCGCGTAGAGGAGCTTTAAGAATTTCTCCGTTTCGCCGCGCTCCATATAGTTTATCGCGAGGTTGTACGCGGGCCAATCGTCGGCTCCGCTGAACCAGCGTATCATTCCGAGGAATTCTCCGCCGATAGCCTCGCGCATACGGTAGATCGAGCGCTCGTACTCCGTATCAAGCATACACGAGGAGAGCATTTCGGGGTAGTAGCGATAGTTTGCGTAGCAGTTCTCGATGAGGTCCTGCGCATTTTCGCCGCCGTCCGAGCGCACGTGACTTATCTTGATATAACGCTCGTATTCCTCGTCGCTTACGGGATAAGCCGTTGTGCGGCAGGGCGCAAGCGTGAGAGGTGTAGCCGGATATCCAAGACGGAACGGCACTACCTTACCGAACGGCGAATCCGTTTCGGTCTTTTTGCAAATCGTCTTTACGTCTGCGCGAAGCTTGTCCGCGGCATCACCGTACGCCTGCGTGTCAACGCTCAAGGCGTCACCAAGCTTGCAGATCGCCTCAAGTCCGCGAATACCCCAGAGGGTGTTTTCGAGATAGTCGTGTATACGCTCGTTCGTGTCCGCCTCGGCGCAGGTACGAATGACCGAAGCCTCGGGAATTTCGTCCGCCTTGCATATTTTCGAGAGAAGAAAATTGCCCATCGCGAGTATTTTTGATGCGTACGGACAGAGACAGCCCTTCGGCTCGAAAACGCCCTCGTAGCGCGCCAAAATCCAGAGAAGCTGTCCAAGCTCGCTCGCCGAGAAGCCGTAGTTCTGACCGTCGCCCTGACGGTAGAGCACGCGTCCGCGGTTGTCTATGACGTTAGCAAGAACATATTCGGCAATTCTGCCCGCCTTGAGCATTTGTCCGTTCATCGCATACGCAAGAAGTGCGACGATAAAGTTCGGCGGGAAAAAGTCGTGATAGGTCGTTCCGTAGATGCGGTGACCGTATCTCATACGCTCCGCGCTGAAAAGTCCGTCGAGCGTGAACATCGTGCCGACGTAGCTCTTCTCAAGCTCCTTTATGGGAAGCGTGACCTTGGAATTGTTTTTCTCAAAGGTCTCGAAATAGTCGATTACATTGAGCAGGCAATCGTAGAAAAGCTCTGCGGATATGGCAGCGTCCTCTGCATCGTATTCTGTGAAGCAGTCAATGCCGACAATGCGATAATCCTCTCGAAGCTTTTCGCCCGTGCGCTTGTCCGTTACGACGTTTCTCACGTAAGCCGCGCACCCGCTTCTGTAGGTGCCCGTTTCGAGAATGTATAATCCCTCGAGTATGCGGTCGTCCGTTTCGTGAACGTTATAAAGTATCGGATATTTTCCGTCAAGGAAGCTCTGGTAGGGCTTTGCTTTGCCAAGCTCACCGAATACAGCCGACGGATCGTATATTACCTCCTCGGTGATAAGCTGGCGAAGCACGTTATACGCGATCTTTTGCGAAAACATACGTCCGAGTCGGTCAACCGTTGCCGTACGCTCGCTCGACTGATGTCCGAGCGCTATGTACGAGTCATCGTAGTACGGCGGAAGCATCTTACGGATTTTTTCAAAATCCGCGTGCTCTATGGAGTTTCCGAGCACGTCAGCTCCGTCCTTGAATATTTCCTTTGACGGCACGGTGTAGTCCTGCACCGCGTTTGCGTCTTTGGAATATTTCGAATAAATGCGTATACTATCGTTGCAGGCTACGGCAAATTTGCCCTCGTCCTTGCCAAAATTTTCGAGAACTGTTACGACCTCGCCAAGATACGAGTCGCGATAAACGACGGAATAATCGTCATTTTCAAACTTTGTATTTAAGCCAATAGGCAAGTCGTGAAGATTTGTTATCTTTGAAGCGTCCATATGATATCACCTCACAAATATATTCGTACAAGCAACACCTGTACTTCGATTTAATTATATCATAGCAAAACTCGCTTTTCAATGTAGTATTCGTTTATTTTTGCTATGATATTTGTATTATTTTATTGCTTTTTCCGCCGCGGTTACGGTCTGCTGTATCGTCCCGAAAGAGGAAGGACAAAACGAAAAACAAAGAGCAGATCGTGAGACCTACTCTTTGTGTGAAGAGTTATTCCAACTATGTTGAACCAATTAACAAAAGCTTTTTCCTTGTGCTAAATCCCGCTTAATGGCGCTGTGTAATTTTTCGCGCATCTCTATAACTTCCGCGTAACGCTCTTTGCCGTATTTCCTTACCGTGGATACTGTTGCATCCGATAAAATTATCGCATACAAGCCCGAGCGGTAATCGACAAACACGGATTGACCGGTGTGTCCGCAGTGTCCGATAGCACCGTCGTCAAAAAGTCCGCCGGCTTGTGAGTATCTGCCGTCAACGTACACGAATCCCAGACCGCGCGATTCACTCATTCCAGGGGTGTGATTCTCTGTTGCAAGAGCGAATGTTTTTTCGGAGATTAGCGGCTGTCCTCTGTTCAACAAAAGCTTAACGTATCCCGTTACGTCGGAAAGGTTCGAAAACAAGCCTGCATTTCCGGCGACACCGCCGAGGAAACGGCAGTTATTATCGTTTACAATGCCACGCATCTCATCGTCCACGTTAGCATTGACTGCAAATCCCTTGTCTTTCGGTAAAAACGATGTATTATTAAGTCCAAGAGGGTATACAACAAGTTCGTCAAAGCATTGATTGAGAGAACGTCCAAATACCTTTTCAAGAATTTTTCCAAGTAAAATAAATCCGGGACAGCTATACCGCACGTCGGAACCTAACGGAATATCCGACGGAATTTCAAGTATCTTTTCGGCGATATTTTCATAGGTGTTCCCTTTTGTACACAACACTTTATATCCGATTCCCATAGTGTGTGTCAGCAGATTCTTTACCGCCATAGCCTTGTCAGTCACAAAGAATTTATCTACAGGATCATCAACGGATAGCAGACCTCGATCAATCGCAATAAGGGAAAGCGTTGTCGTTGCAATCATCTTGGTGACCGAAGCCATATCGAACACCGTGTTTTCGTTGACGTCTCCTCGGAACGTATCATATAAAATCTCATCACCCATCCCGACACGCACCGCAGCGTGTGAGATAATACCGTTTGTGGCAAGCTCGTTTAAAGTATTTTCCAAAGCAATCATACCGCCACCCGCCTTTCTCAGATATATTGTATCACAACAATCACACGCTGTCAATATAAGATGCCACCGGTGCAAGGCAAAAAAGAAGGCCAAAGCAAAAAACCACCCTTTTGGGTGGCTTTCGTTTTACGGCTCCGGCAGTTGCTATGCAACTGCGCAGGGCATTGAAGTGGCGACATCATGTATTAACACCAGCAGGCTCGCTAACGCTCACCGACTGCGACAAGTTTATCTTGCCCACTCACGTGGGCATTTTGCTTCGCAAAAGCGATAAACGTTGCCGTCATAATCCGCCGTTGGCGGAGATTCCCGTTACGGTAGATGCCACTGGCGTAAACCGAGGAGAGAGAAAGCAAAATGAAAGCCCCGAGGCTATGCCTCGAGGCTTCATTTTGGCTTCTTAGTATTAAAGTGCAACTCCGTAATTGTTTTTTTAAAACTCAACTACGCAGCCGTCGTAACTTACGCCAAAGCCGTGCTTTGCCGCTTCAACGACGAGTTCCTCGTGAGTAGCCTCTCCGTTATGGCTAAAATGATTTACGTAAATGACACTCTTTTCGTCGCAAAGTCCCATTTGTTTGAGTCTTTCAACCACCTCTACATTCACGCTAAGTCCCATGTGACTGTGTCTGTGATCCGGCAAAAGCATACCGGTGCAATCAAGCGAGATCATATCAAATTTACGACCGTACGTAGCAAGATACTCCCATGTCTCATCTAAAAAATATCCCGTATCGTTCGCATAAAGAAGTGTTTTATCATTACGTTCAATTATGTACAACACCGGCTCGGTCGTAACGTCGTGACGCGCTTTGAGAGGTATAATGCGATAGTCATCTATGTAAAATTTCTCAAAGGCTTTGATTGTATTGTAACGAACCCTGCTTTTGTCAACGTTTCGATCGTAAAATTCGGTTGCGCTCTGTCTTGTAAGCTCGGTCATATAAACGTCCATTACTGTGCCGTCAACACTTCCGTTGCCAATTCCTTCATTTCTGCACCAGAAATCTTTCTCATAAAGATGATCAGAATGGCCATGAGTGACTATACAATGACGCACGCTTATAAGATCAAGACCTCCGTAAAGTGCGTGCATATACGTGTCCGCAGGAAAGTCAATAAGAATCTTGTCATCAATTATTGCTTGACTTCTCGTTTTTATCTCTTTGCCGCCCACCTTGCGTGCGTTTTGACAAATACGACAGTCACAAAAAAGCGCTGGAATCCCCTCAGCAGCCGCAGTTCCCAAAAATTTAATTTTCACAACTTGCTTCTCCTTTTACATTTAAGTTCCAAACTTTATCATCAACAAATTCATCGGTTATATTAAAGCTTTTTGCAAGCATCCTTGCGATTTCGTAATCCACAGCCTTCCTCGGAATTAATATAGCACAAAAATTCGATTATGTCAATATATTCTAGTAAAGTTACAGGTTTAAGTACCGAAGGCTCGGAAAAAGTTGAAAAAACAAAAGGTGCAAAATTTCGCACTAAAAAAATCGAAAAAGCCTTGTAAAACAAGGCTTTGGGAGATAGGTTACATTTTTGACCTATGAGGATGGCTCCCCACCAAGTAGATTGTACGAACCGGATTTCTTTGCTTGTCACTTTTACAATTTTGCTTGCGCAAAAACGATAAACGTTGCCGTCATAAGCCTCGCTTTGCTCGGCGATGCTGTTTGCTCGTAGATATAGCAGGTTTAAGCCTAACAAAGAGATGGGAAGAAAAAAGCAGACCGCCTATTGGCGATCTGCTCTTTCCTTGGCTCCCCCGTGGAAGCTATATTCGAAATTGAGAGAATACCCGAAGCTTCAAGCTCGGCAAAGGTTATAGTCTTTGTTCCCTTATTGTAATTGAACGTGATGACCATCTTGTCATCATATAAAAATATGCGATTTACAAAGGTGTCAATGAAACGGCGGCGGTGTTCAAACTTGTTGGTATCAAATGTACGGAAATGTTCGAGCCAACAAATGATCTGCTCTCTTGTGATGACGGGCTTGGCAAGTTCTTCTTTGGCAATTTGTATTCCAAGTTCAGCCTTTCTTGCTTCAAGCTCGTCCATACGTTTCTTGGTTGCATCGTTGCAAATTCCCATTTGAATAGCGTTGACAACATTTCCAATTCCCTTCTCCACTTCCGCAAGCTGCTCGCGCAGACATGGGAGAATAGGGTTTTCTCGTCCTTGGACTTCCATTACACAATCAGCAATATACGCGACAGCTTCATCGTCGTGAACAAGGCGCTTAATTTCTTCAACAACGATATCTTCGATCCACGACTTGCGAACCGTCTTTTTGTCGCAGCCAAGCTTACGCTTAACACCCGAACACTTGTAGTAACGATAAACCGCTTCATCTCGGCGCTTACCGCTTTCGCCCGCCATCATACGTTTGCACTTTCCGCAGAACAGTTTGGTGGAAAGCAAATATTCTTCTTCGGCTTTGTGTCTTGCCGGAGCTTTTTTATTTGTTTCCCTACGCTCCTGCACTCTGTCAAACAACTCTTGAGATATGATGCGCGGAATACCGTTTGGAATTACAATGTCACGAAAAATATATTCACCGAGATAGCGACGGTTCTGCAAAATGTTGCTCACAACATTCTCGGATATCACCGCGCCCTTGCGGTTGCGAACACCTCTTGTTTTCAGATCATTGACGATTTCTTTCATCGTCATACCGCTTCTATACATCTCGTAGATCTCAACGATGATAGGAGCGTAAGTCGGATCGATTTGATAATGACCATCCTCGGTCGGAGTATAACCAAGAGGCACGCTTCCGTTGACTTTGCAGGCAAGCGCGTTCTCGGACATACCGCGCAGCGTTTTTTCTCCGAGCTCTACC
>JAZNBZ010000063.1:0-1711 GCA_045587285.1 Candidatus Flemingiibacterium sp.
GGCAAAAAGATAAACGATCTTTTGGCGCTGATAAAATCACACGTTGAAACCAACGAGTCTCACGAATCGTCGGTCAAAAAACAGCTTGATCTTATGGAAAGCAGCATCTCGGACAAGGTATTCGGGCTTCGAAGGCAACTCGACCTTTCCGGCGACGAATCAGCCCACAAGCGACGCCGCGCGCGCTGGATTCGCCGAATTATCGTTGCTCTCATACTCATTCTGCTTCTTCCCGGCTGTCTTATGGGACCCGGAGAGGGAATACAGGGCTTTTTCTACTTCCTGTTCCTGATTCCGAACACGTTCCATATACTTGGCACATATGATATAAATAGCTTCGCCGATTACAAAAACGTTGTGCTCAGCGATGACCAGTCAAGTATGATGTACGGCGTACTTCTCGCGGCCTTACCCATTTTGAATCTCGTTTTGACGGTTGTCTTGTATTTCATATCAATCTTCAGAAAAGAAACCAAGTTTGAAGCCCAAAAGCAAAAGCTTGCGGGTGAGTGTGGAATTTACACCGCCTTAGGCTTGGCAGCAGAGATCCGCGATCCCTTGAGCCGTGAAAACAAACAAAGCGAGAGAAAAAGGATCGTCGCTCTCGGCGTTCGCAATGAGTACTCAATTTTAGACGAGCTCGTAATATTCTATCACATCCAGCGTTTCTGCAAGGATCCGGACAACACGTACGCGGCTTGGAAGGTAGCCTGCGAGCCGGTGTATGAGATAAGCTATTCCTCCGGCGGGCCTTCGCTTTACGAAAGGTATGAGCGCTCGAAGAGCCGCTCTGAATCCTCCGGTTGGAGTTGGAAGGACGAGGTCAAGATTACGGACAACTGGGGCAACACCATAACAACGGACGCCGATATGGCTCATTCGCTCGGCTACATTGACCACGACGATTATATGAAGATTTTGGCAGCGAAGGATGAGGCGGAGTTCGAGCATCGGAATAGAAAATAAAATAGCAGCAAACGCCTCCGACACATCTGTGTCGGAGGCGTTGCTTTGCGTGCTCGCGCTCCCGCTAATCGCGTAAAGAGGGTTGCCAGACGTCGGCAGCGCCGCCCGGCGCACCGCTATCGCCAAAGGTGACGCCCGCCTGCACGTCCGTGCCGTCGGTACTTTCAGCACTGTCAGCATTATCCGTCCCTTCAGTTTTACACGAGCATATCGTAAGCGCAAGCGCGAGCACGACCATCAAAAATAGTGGCTTTTTCATATGTAAGCCCTCCCAAAGAGTATTCCGCCGTTTTGGCGGTAATACCATTATAACCTATTTCAGGTTAAATGTCAATACCCTATTTCAGGTTATACTATAATAAATTCATAGTAACGAACTGTGGAGAGGGTGACAATATGTATCCGCGCATACGCGACCTTCGCGAGGACCGCGACTTAAATCAGACGGCCGTTGCAAAAATGCTCGGTATGTCGCAAACGGGGTATTCCAAATACGAAACGGGCGAAAACGATATTCCCACGGCTATTCTCATAAAATTAGCGCGCTTTTACGGCACGAGCATTGACTATCTTCTCGGTGAAACCGAAACCCGCACACGCTACAAATAATCATGACCACCGGTTGAACCGGTGGTTTGCACAGCCCCTAGAAGGGGCAACTACTGGCTTAACCCCTGGAAGGGGTTCTGAAGTTTAGCACCGCATTACCATCTCAGGCAGCCGCTCTCGTGCGGCTGTCTTTATT
>JAZNBZ010000064.1:0-2916 GCA_045587285.1 Candidatus Flemingiibacterium sp.
CGTCGTATTTCCGTAAGCTTCGTACCACAGAGTGTTCGTTTAGCGGCGCCAATTTCCTACGGGAATGGAAATTGGCGCATTTCGGGGGGGGCGCGGGCGCTTCGCTGCGCGCTTTGCCGCTGATAGCCTTAGACTCGCGCAGTTGGCTACGCCAACTGCAATAGCGATCTTCCTCCTCCCCCTTTTCGTTTCCCCGAGCGCGCAGAGCGCGCGAGGTTAATGAGCGGTTACCGCTCGTAAACGGGACGCGCAAGGGCGTCGCAAGCGAATACCGCAAAACAAAAATCACCGCTCGGCAAACCCGAGCGGTGAAATCTTTTAATAGTTAAAATTAGGCGTAAACTTCGTTATCGGATAGGTTTCAACTATCTCGCTGTCTACTACGATATCGTTTGCATAGGGAGCAACGAGCTCGCTCATCGCGAGGCTGCTGACCGTGCTTCTCAAATCGCCGAACATAGCCGCCGAGTAGTCCTCGTCCTTCCAAGCGCCCTCGACAAGCTCAAGACGCTTCAGTATGTACCAGCCGGATTCGCTCTCTACCGCCGTGACCTCGCCCTCGTCGATCGCCTTGAGCGCCACGAGAACCTCGTTCGGGACGAACGTGGACGCGCTCGTTACGTAGTAGCCGTCAGTGAACTTCTTCATACCCGACTCCATCGTGTACTCGTTCATAAGCGTCTCAAAATCCTCGCCGTTCTTTAAAATTCTGTCGCGAAGATTCTCGTAAAGCGCCTTCTTCTCGGCGATCTCGTCGTCCGTCATCTCGCGGGTGACGTACTTCTGCGTGTCCGCGTCGAATACAGGCTCGCCGTTTGCATCGTATACGTAATCCTGCGTCTTGTGAATGAGAATGAGCTTGCAGCGCATATAGTTTTCGGTGAAGTATTTCTCTATCTCCTCGTCGCTCACAGCCTCAACGCCGTTCTCGCCGTAGAGATATTCCTGAAGGCGCGACACCTTAATGGAATCGGTGAGCACGCTTCTGACCGTTTCAATATTCGCACCGAACTTGGAAAGCTCCTTTTCGAGCTCGGATTTGCTGCCGGCAGCGGTGATGAGCTGGCTTATCTGCGAATCAACCGTTGCAGTATCCTCTGCCGTAACCGTAAGACCGTAATCGTCGAACAGCTCGACGTACACGGCGATGGACATAATGTTTGAAAGTGCGAGCGCGCTTAAATAGTCGCCGACGGTGACGCCCGCGGTCATTTGCTGCTCCCAAATTTCGGCGTTATCCTCGGTAAGACCGAAGTACGAATAGAGATAGAGCGCCTTGAAATGCGACATCATATAGAAGTATTCGTCCTGCGTGATGACCGTGTCGCGGAAGGAAACGAAGCCCTCTGCCTTTTTGCCGCAGGAGGCACCGAGCGCGAGTATCATACAAAGCGCGAGTATGAGCGCGATAATTCTGCATTTTTTCATCGTTAAGTTCTCCTTAAAGCGTAATAATACATCCCTTATTATACAACATTTTTCGGGCTTTGTCCATAGTATTATTGAAAATTTACACATTGTGCATTATTTTTTCGGCTAATGTTAATCTGTGCGAAAAATATCATTTTCGCGCCAAAACCTATTGCAATCGGAAAAGCTTTGTGATATAATAAGAGTTGGAAATAATCAAAATCAAAGGAGAGTGCACAATGAAAAACAAGTTTGTATCCTTCGGCGAAATTATGCTTCGCTTAAAGTCCCCCGGCTATGACCGCCTTTTCCAGTCGAACACCCTCGAGGCTACCTTCGGCGGCGGCGAGGCTAACGTGGCAGTTTCGCTCGCGAACTACGGTCTTGACGCGAAGTTCGTCACCGCGCTTCCCGACAACGACGTTGGTACCGCTTGCCTTCGTGAGATGATGAAGTACGGCGTTGACGTGTCCGACATCAAGCGTACCAAGGGCAGAATGGGCATTTACTTCCTTGAAACGGGTGCTTGCCAGCGCCCCTCCAAGGTAATCTACGACCGCGCGGACTCCTCTTTTGCAAACATCAAGGAAGGCGACTTCGATTGGAAGGCTATCCTTGCCGACGCAAAGTGGTTCCACGTAACCGGTATCACTCCCGCAGTATCGCAGGACATCGCCGACGAAGCTATCCGCGCGCTCAAGGCAGCCAAGGAGCTTGGCGTTACCACGTCTATCGACCTCAACTACCGTGCAAAGCTTTGGAAGTACGGCAAGCGTGCCGACGAGGTTATGCCCGAGCTTACCAAGTACATCGACGTCGTAATCGCAAACGAGGAGGACTGCCAGAAGGCTCTCGGCATCACCTCCGCTAACAAGCCCGAGCTTGGCGAGATCGACCTCGAGTGCTACAAGAGCATCACCGAGCAGGTTATGGGTCAGTACCCGAACGTAAAGACGGTTGCAATCACGCTTCGCGAGTCGAAGTCCGCGAACCGCAACCTTTGGTCTGCGTGCATCAACGACGGCAAGGAGTTCTACCGCAGCCGTATTTACGACATCACCGACATCGTTGACCGCGTAGGCGGCGGCGACTCGTTCGCAGGCGGACTCATCTACGGTCTTGCAACCAAGCCCGACGCGAAGTCGGCGCTCGAGTTTGCAGTAGGCGCGTCCTGCCTCAAGCACACGATAAACGGCGACCTTAATCTCGTCAGCGTTGACGAGGTTGAAAAGCTCATCGGCGGTGACGGCACCGGCCGAATCGCAAGATAACGTAACGTAGGGCGGAAGCGTGCTTCCGCCCTATTATGCTTATGAGCGTGCGCTCACGTAGCCCCGTTTGCGAGCGCGTACCGCTCGGCTTGACCTCGCCGCCTTTGGCGGCTCGGGGAGGACGATTCGAGGAGGATGACAACCGGCTCAGACGCCGCCGGTTTTCACCCTCCTCGGACTCCTCCCTTTTCCGTGGCTCAAATATATGTAAAAGGGAGCCTTATCACCTCGCCCC
>JAZNBZ010000065.1:0-12956 GCA_045587285.1 Candidatus Flemingiibacterium sp.
GCACCATGGTTCCCACCAAAAAGGCGCTCGCAGACTCCGGTCTTACCGTTAATCAGATCGACAAGGTTCTCCTCGTCGGCGGCTCGACCAGAATCCCCGCAGTTCAGGAGGCAGTTAAGAGCTTCATCGGCAAAGAGCCCTTCAAGGGCATCAACCCCGATGAGTGCGTAGCTATCGGCGCGGCTATTCAGGGCGGCGTACTCGGCGGCGACGTTAAGGACCTTCTCCTTCTCGACGTAACGCCTCTGTCGCTCGGTATCGAAACCCTCGGCGGCGTATTCAACAGAATTATCGACAGAAACACCACTATCCCCGTAAAGAAGAGCCAGGTTTACTCCACCGCGGCTGACGGTCAGACCTCGGTTGAGATCCACGTTCTTCAGGGTGAGCGCGATATGGCGGCAGGCAACACAACTCTCGGCCGCTTCATTCTCGACGGTATCGCTCCCGCACCTCGCGGCATTCCGCAGATCGAGGTTACCTTCGACATCGACGCTAACGGTATCGTTAACGTAACTGCGAAGGATAAGGGCACCGGCAAGGAGCAGCACATCACTATCACTTCCTCTACCAATATGTCCAAAGAAGACATCGACAAGGCTGTCAAGGACGCGGAGAAGTTTGCAGAAGAGGACAAGAAGGCGAAGGAAGCGGTTGAGGTCAAGAACACCGCTGAAAGTATGATCTTCCAGACCGAAAAGACGCTTGGCGAGCTTGGCGACAAGGTAACCGATGCCGAGAAGGCGCCCGTTACTGCGGCTATCGAAAAGCTTAAGGAAACCGTCAAGGGCGGCGACACTGACGCTATCAAGGCTGACACCGAGGCGCTTCAGCAGTCCTTCTACCCGATTGCTGAAAAGCTTTACGCACAGCAGGGTGCACAGGGCGCAGGTCCCGATATGGGCGGTATGGGCGGCAACCCCGGCGCAGGCGCAGACGGCGACACCTTCTACAACGCAGATTTCGAGGACAAGACCAATCAGTAATAAAACGGCGAAGCCGTAATAATACCGAAAATCGCCGACACCGTCGGCGATTTTTGGGGTATTTGTAGGCCTTTTTATTTACAAATATAAAATTTGCATTCCGCTGATTGCAGCGGAATGGTTGGGGAGGCGCTGCGCTCAAACGCCGCTCCGCCCTCCCCGACACCCCACCCGGCTCGGCTGCGAAAGCCTGTAATATGTTTGACAGAAATCTCAAACAGCCAAGGAGTTTGAGGCGCGCAATTAATGAAATCTTTCAAGAGATGTGCACAGCCGAGGCGAGCGGGGGTGTCGGGGGCGGATTGCATCGGCGTCTGAGAGCAGAGCAGCCCCCGACTGGGTGCACGAGGGCAAAGCCCTCGTATATCGCCAGGCGCGGATTGCCGCGCAGTTTATCCGCGCTAAATTTACAATTTGTTGTTTATTTCCACACGGAAATATAGTATAATTAAAAAGTTATAGAAATTTTATCAATTTTCAAAAAATTGAGGAGATACACATGGCAGATAAAAGAGATTATTACGAGGTGCTCGGCCTTGACAAATCCGCCGATGAAGCGGCGATAAAAAAGGCGTACCGTCAGCTCGCAAAAAAATATCACCCCGATATGAACCCCGGGGACGCCGAGGCGGAAAAGAATTTCAAAGAGGTCAACGAGGCTTACGCCGTGCTGTCTGACCCCGAGAAGAAGTCGCGCTACGACCAGTTCGGTCACGCAGGCGTTGACGGTCAGGGCTTTGACGGCGGATTTGGCGGCTTTGGAGGCGGCTTTGACGCGTCCGATATCTTCGGCGACATCTTCGGAAGCTTCTTTGGCGGCGGTATGGGCGGCTCGTCGCAGTCGCGCAGAAACGGTCCTATCCGCGGAAACGATATACTTCAGCGCGTCACGATCTCCTTCGAGGAGGCGGCGTTCGGCTGTAAGAAGGACATAAGCTACGGCAGAGTCGAGCAGTGTCCCGAATGTGACGGCTCGGGCGCGAAGAAGGGAACGAGCGTCGATACCTGCCCAACCTGTCACGGCACGGGTACTGTACGCGTACAGCAGCGCACTATGCTCGGAATGATGCAGACGACGCGCACGTGTGACGACTGCGGCGGCTCGGGCAAGAAGATAAAGGAGCCCTGCGGCTACTGTAAGGGCAAGGGCTACGTTAAGAATACCAAGAAGCTCGAGGTCGCGATACCCGCAGGCATCGACGACGGTCAGAAGGTTGCTATCCGCTCGCAGGGCGACTGCGGCAGAAACGGCGGCACGGCGGGCGATCTTATCATCGCGGTGTCGGTGCGTCCGCACCCGATATTCGAGCGTGACGGCTACAATATTTACTGCGAGGTGCCGATAACCTTCGCGGAGGCGGCACTCGGTGCGGAGATACAGATACCCACCCTCGAGGGCAAGGAGTCTTACAATATTCCCGAGGGCACACAGCACGGCACGGCGTTCACGCTTCGCGGACGCGGTATCCCGTACGTCAACAGCAAGAGCCGCGGCGATCTTATCTTCGCGGTGGCTATTGAGACGCCCAAGGGGCTGTCGGGCGAGCAGAAGGAGCTTCTGCGTAAGTTTGCGGACAGTCTTGGTGAGAAGAATAACACCAAGAAGAGTGGGTTTATTAAAAAGTTTTTTAAATAATGTCACGCCGTCGCAGGCGGCGTGAAGTGACCTCGCCGCCTTTTGGCGGCTCGGGGAACGCAAGGGGAGGAAGGAACTATCTCATGTTGCCGAGAGCTCCTTCCTCCCCTTGTACCCCTCCTACCTCTTGGCTATGCCATCGATCGTTCGGCCTTCCTACAGAGTGTTAATCCCACAGAGTGATAATTTAACGGCACTCATTTTCTCGCTTCGCTTCATGAAAATGAGTGCATATCGTCGTGCATCGACTATTAGCCATCGAATCGCGCACCGTCGCGCACGAAAAGAACCCCTTTTCACGCGCCGCCTTCTTTTAGGCGGCTCAGCCGTGTGAGAGAGGGGTACAAGGGGAGAGAGAGATTTGGCGCTTGAAAACCTCTCTCTCCCCTTGCGTTTCCCCGAGCGCGTGAACGCGCGAGGTTCGTTCCCCGAGCCGCGGTACGCGGCGAGGTCTAACAATAAGTATATATCAATAATCATATGACATAAAGGAGAAAAACTATGGACTGGACACAACTTCGCGTGAGCGTCGCGGTAAGCGACGTCGAGCGCACTGCCGCTATTATGAGTATGCTTGATAACGGCATAATGATCGAGGACTACAGCGACATCGAGGCAGGACTCAAGACCGTCTACGGCGACCTTATCGACGAGTCTATCCTTAACGCGGACAAGTCGCGCGGCGCGGTGTCTATCTACGTGTCCGAGGAGAAAAACTACAACGATTACGTCGTGTTCCTGCGCGAGCGCTTTGGGGCAGAGGGAATCGACGCGAAGATCGAGATAATCGGCGTTGACGAGGAGGAGTGGTCCACCGCTTGGAAGAAGTATTACCACCCGATACGCGTTGGCGAGCGACTTGTCGTCGTGCCCGCTTGGGAAAAGTACGACGCGAAGCCTACCGATATAATCGTGCGTATGGACCCTGGTATGGCGTTCGGTACGGGCACGCACGAAACCACGCGCCTCGTTTGCGGACTTATCGAAAAATATCTCGTCCCGGGTCAGCGTATGCTTGACGTCGGCACGGGCAGCGGTATACTCGCTATCTGTGCGTCAAAGCTCGGCGCGGGCGAGTGCTTCGCGTACGACATCGATCCCGTTGCGGTACGCGTTGCCGAGGAGAACTGCAAGGACAACGACTGCACGAACATTACCTGCGGTGTGTCCGACCTTTTGGCGTCGGTTGACACGGCGGGCGGACTTTACGATTTCGCCGTTGCAAATATCGTCGCGGACATCATTATCCGTATGGCACCCGACATCGGTGCTTACCTCAAAAAGGGCGCGTACCTTATCACCTCGGGTATCATTGAGCGTTATGCCGAGGGTGTACGCGAGGCGATGAGCGCTCACGGCTTCGAGCTTGTCGAGGAAGCTATGGAGAGCGATTGGGTGGCAATGGTTTATAAAAAATTGTAATTTTTGGTAAAAATGCGACTTTTTTTCGAAAAAGACAAAAAAATATGTAAAAAAATTCGCCAAAATATTTGACAAAATGACGAAAGTGTAGTATAATATACAATATAGTCGGGGCAATTAGGCACCAAAAGTGTGTCAATTTTGATAATTCCGACGGTTTATGAGGTAAAAATGCCGCGTTTCTTTTTGCAGGCTTCAAGTATCGTTGACGGTATAGTTACCGTCACGGGTGACGACGCTGCTCATATTTCGCGTTCACTGCGTATGCGAGTGGGCGAGCATATCACCGTGTGCGATATGCAGAAAACCGAATATGACTGCGAGCTCGTAGGCTTTGAGCCCGACCGCGTCACGGCGCGTGTTATCGCGTCGAAGGCTTCGGACACCGAGCCGCCTTATAACGTGCGGCTTTATCAGGCCTTGCCGAAGTCGGACAAGCTTGATACGATAATTCAGAAATCGGTTGAAACGGGCGCGCACGTAATCGTTCCGTTTGAGTCGGAGCGGTGCGTGGCAAGGGCTGACGGCGACGCTAAAAAGGAAGCCAAAAAGCTTGAGCGGCGGTGCCGTATCGCGCTTGAGGCGGCTAAACAGTGCGGGCGCGGATGCGTACCTGTTGTAAAATCGACGGTTAAATTCGGCGAAATGCTGAAGGATGCCAAGGAGAGCGAGCTCGTGCTCTTTTTCTACGAGGGCGACGGAACCGTGTCGCTTCGTGAGCTGCTTGCAGAGAAGTATCCCGAGGGAAAGCGTCCCGAGAGTATTTCGGTGATAATCGGCTCGGAGGGCGGATTTTCCATCAAAGAGGTCGAGGCGGCAAGGGCGGCAGGCTGTGAGATATGCGGCCTTGGAAAGCGAATACTGCGATGTGAAACTGCACCGAGCTTTGCGCTCGCGTGCCTTACATACAATTTTGAACTTTAATTTGCGGCGTTGATTTTGTCGTCGCGCGGAGGATTTAAATGGTGAAAAATAATCTCAAAGAGAAAAAGGCGGCAAAGGCTGCCGCAAAACGTCAGGAGGATATTAAGTCCTATCGCTTGATGATCGAATTTCTGCTCGTTATAGCAGCGCTGTTCTTGGCTATAACGGCGGGCAACAACGCGCTTTACGTCCTTTCCAAGGTAATGCCCCTGACTCTCGTGGTGACGGGCGTGCTTTTCGGACTTTCCGCTCTGTATTTTTCCGTAATGCGCATAAAGCGTGTTGACGAAACGGACAGAATAGTCACCAGCACCGGTATATTCGGTAACGCGGCGGCGCTGTTCGCGCTTTGTGCGGCGTTCTACCTTTATATGAGTGCGCAGATCGTTATCAGCGCTCTTATCGCACTCGCCGTCGTGTATATCGTTTACAACGTTGAGGGCTCGGGCTTCTTCGGATACTCGGCGCTTGTGGCAACTGCTTACATCTCGCTTCTGCTTCTGGCACCCTCGCTCCTCGATCAGTCCTATTTCGCTATCGGCGATATTATTATAAACGTAGCAAAGGTGCTTGCCTTCGCGGTGCCCGTGCTTATGGCTGTGATCGCCGTGCTTATCTTCACAAAGAAAAAGGGCGTCACCGTTCTCGGTGTTAAGTTCGCGAAGAAGAGAATTGCTACCGCGCTCATTATTTCAGCGGTTATAGCGCTTGCCGGCGCGGTGTGTGCACTCGTTTATCCCGCAGGCCTCTCCGTCGCCGTCTACGTGCTTCTCGCGGTTTATTTCGCAGTAACGGTTATCGGTATATTCAAGATGATGTGAATTTTTAATTAAAATTCGCGAAAACTATTGAAAAAAGCAAAATCTTAGTGTAAAATATACATATAGACAATACAATTTTTGTTAATGTTGAAAGGAGCCGCCCCATATGTCAAACAGATTTTTCCAAGGTATTATTCATCAGATGAAGGATGCTGTGGATCGGGTTATCGGTGTTATAGACGAGAACGGCGTTATTATTTCCTGTAGTGAGCTCGTAAAGATAGGAGAAAGCGCGCAGGGAATACGCGACGAGCTTGCATATACCTCCGATGCTATCACTACCGGCGGTTATACATACAGACAGATCGGTCAGGGCGCAAAGAGCGAATACATCGTATTCGTCGAGGGCGAGGACAAGATGGCTGAAAAGCTTTCGATGATCCTTTCCGTGTCGCTCGCCAATATCAAAAATCTTTACGATGAAAAGCTCGACAAGGGCTCGTTCATCAAGAACATTATCCTCGACAACATACTCCCGAGCGACATCTATTTAAAGAGCAAGGAGCTTCACTTCAGCTCGGACGTCAGCCGCGTGGTAATACTCATAAAGTTCTACGGCAAGAGCGACGTCGTACCGTTCGATATGGTACAGAATATGTTCCCCGATAAGAACAAGGACTACGTTATAAGCGTAAGCGAGCACGATATCGTACTCGTTAAGGAGGTCAAGAACGGTCACGATACGCGTGAGATCGAAAAGACCGCAAAGAGCATCTCCGACACGCTCTCCAGCGAGTTCTACGCAAAGGTTACTATCGGTATCGGTACCGCAGTTGAGAACATAAAGGACCTCGCTCGCTCCTTCAAGGAGGCACAGGTCGCAATTGAGGTAGGCAAGGTATTCGACACCGAGAAGAACATCATCAGCTACGAAAACCTCGGTATTGGCAGACTTATCTATCAGCTTCCGACCACCCTTTGCGAGATGTTCCTTCAGGAGGTATTCAAGAAGGGCTCGCTCGAGTCGCTCGACCGCGAGACGCTGATGACGATTCAGTGCTTCTTTGAAAACAACTTAAACGTTTCCGAGACCTCGCGCAAGCTGTTCGTTCACAGAAACACGCTCGTTTACCGTCTTGAGAAGATAAGAAAGCTCACGGGACTTGACCTTCGTGAGTTCGAGCACGCTATCACCTTTAAGGTAGCGCTTATGGTTAAGAAATATCTTACCTCTAAACCCGTTAAGTTTTGACAATAACCAGATATCCGTCCGCCGGTCACTTTAAGCGATTGGCGGACGGACTGTGCGTTAAATGAGAAAATAGCCGAAATTTTGGTGCATATCGCACAAATATCGGCGGCGTCACATAAGCCTATACATACAAATAAACGAAAAACGGAGAAACCTTACGAATGATTGAATTCAGAGACGTAAAAAAAGTATATCCCAACGGTACCGTCGCACTTGACGGCGTCAATCTTCGCATCAACGACGGTGAGTTCGTATTCATCGTCGGAGAGTCGGGCGCGGGCAAGACCACGCTTATGAAGCTCCTTCTTCGCGAAGAAAAAGCATCGAGCGGAAGTCTTATAGTCCGCGCAGATAAGGAGGTCGGCGACAAGAAGCAGTCCGTCGCTTACGACCTTTCAACGATATCGAATTTCAAGATCCCACACTATCGCCGTGAGCTTGGCGTGGTATTTCAGGATTTCAGACTTTTCCCGAATATGACCGTATTCGAGAACGTCGCGTTTGCGATGAACGTCGTCGGCGAGCCAAGACGCGTTATAAAGCGCCGCGTTCCCGCGATACTCAATATTGTAAACCTCACGGATAAGTGTAACTGCTACCCCAATCAGCTCTCGGGCGGTGAGCAGCAGCGCGTTGCGCTCGCACGCGCACTCGCTAACAATCCGCAGATAATCATCGCGGACGAGCCTACGGGTAACATCGACCCGAAGATGAGCCTTGAGATAATGAATCTGCTTATTAAAATACATAACCGCGGCAAGACCGTTATCGTTGTTACACACGAAAAGGATCTCGTTGATTATTTCCAGCAGCGAGTGATAAAAATAAAAGACGGTAAGGTCGTAAGCGACGAGATAGGAGGTATGAAGGTATGAAAAGATACAGACTTTCTTATTTTCTCGGACAGAGCCTCAAGGGACTTTGGCGCAACGGCATAATGAGCGTCGCGTCGATAACCGTGCTTATGAGCTGCCTCGTCGTTATCGGAAGCTTCGCGCTTCTTACCATTAACATCAACGCAAACCTTGAAAATCTCGGACTTCTTAATCAGATCGTCGTATTTATCGACGAGAATAAGACCGACGAGGAGGTCGCGGCTATCGGAGAACAGATCCGTGCACTTGATAACGTAGCGGAGGTGGAGTTTATTCACCGCGACGATGCGCTTGACGAGGAAAAGGCAAAATATACCGATTATCCGGAGCTGTTTGCCTCTCTTGAGGACGACAACCCGCTTCGCCATTCCTTCGTTATAACCTATCTTGACAACGCAAAGGTTGCCGACCTCGACTATGCGATAGGCAGAATTGACGGCGTCGCGAACAAAAATAACCGCCTTGACCTTGCTATGGCGATAGAGGACGTAAAGAGCGGCATCTCGCTCGTTCTCGTGTGGTTTATGGTTATACTGTTCGCCGTTTCGATATTCGTTATCATCAACACGATAAAGCTTGCGGTGCATTCCCGCCGCGCGGAGATATCCATTATGAGATATGTCGGCGCGACCGAGTGGTTCATTATGCTGCCGTTCGTTTTCGAGGGCATTATAATCGGTATCATCTCAAGCGTTATCGCGTTCTTTATTCAGTGGTACGTCTACGGCTACGTTATCTCTATGATGGCAGGCAGCCTCGCATTTATCGAGGTGATCCCGTTCGGTGAGGTGTGGCCGCTCGCGGCGCTTGCATTCCTCGGAATAGGCGTGCTTACGGGCATCATCGGAAGTACGATTTCCACCAGAAAGCATCTTACCGCGTAAGAGTCAGGACAAAGGAGGTCAAAAATGCAAAAGGCTATAAAATCGACCGCTTTGAGTTCCGTCAGAAAAAATATTCTTCGTATAAGCGCACTCGCGCTGTGCCTCGTTTGCGTCGCGTTTACGCTCCCCACCGCGGGCGAGCCTGTGTCGGCGGCTGTTTCAGATGCGAAGTCGCGCGAGCTTGAGGATAAGATAGCCGCGCTTAATCAACAAATGACAAGCCTGCAATCGCAGATAACCGAGGCGAAGGACGATATCTCCAAGGCTATTGCGGAAAAGCAGCGCCTTGACTCCGAAATGAATATCCTCATTCAGAAGGTTGAACTTACGACAGAGCTTATCGCAGAGCTTAACGCAAACATAGAACAGAAAAACGGAGAAATATCCGAGCGTGAGGACGCATATGCTAAAAAGTACGAGCTTTTCAAAGAGCGGCTTCGCGTTACCCACGAGGAAGGGAAGATAAGCTATATTCAGATGCTTTTCGGCGCGACGAGCCTCGCGGATTTCCTCTCGCGCGTTGACCGCATCGGCGCGATGCTCGATTACGATACGACGGTAATGGAGCAGCTCAAGGCAGAGAAGAATGAGCTTGAGGGCGCACGAACCGACTATCAGACCAAGAAGGCGGCGCAGGAGGAATATCTCGCGTCACTCAAGGCTGACGAGGCGGCACTCGAAAAGAAAAAGAACGAGGCGGCAAGCTATCTTACCAAGCTTCAGAGCAATCAAGCGCTTTATAAGGCGATGCTTGAGAAGATAGACGAGGAGGAGCAGAAGCTTCAGGCAACGCTTCAGGCATACCTCAAGGAGCTTCAGGAAAGAGAAAATTCCAAGTACGTCGGCGGTACGTTCTTGTGGCCCTTGCCGACGAGCTACACTCGCATCTCCTCCGTTTACGGCGGACGCACGAGTCCTATCACGGGCAGATGGGAGTTCCACAACGGCATTGACCTTCCTGCCGCGTACGGCACGAGCATCTACGCCGCAAACTCGGGCAAGGTCACTATCGCCACCTCACATTGGAGCTACGGCAACTACATAATGATCGACCACGGCGGCGGATACGCAACGCTTTACGCGCACTGCTCGAAGCTGCTCGTGTCGGTCGGCGATAAGGTAACGCGCGGTCAGGTCATAGCGCAGGTCGGCTCGACGGGAAGCTCGACGGGTAACCACCTGCATTTCTCGCTGTACGAAAACAGTGCGCATACCGACCCGATGAAATTCTATAATTAAAGCACAAACAACGGAGATTTGAAATGTCCAAAAAAATTTCTATAGGTATGACGGTAGCGCTTATGCTGCTTGCGGCGGTGCTTACCTTTCAGATAACCTTCGTCGCACTTTACAACAAATATGAAACCTCGATCGAGGAGCTTACCGGTACGATGGACGCGTACAAGAAGCTCGCTGACGTTGATGCGTTTTACCGCGAGTATTATATCGGTGAGCTTGACGACGAGGAGATTTCCGACTACATCATACACGGATATATCGCAGGCACGGGCGACAAATACGCCTACTACCTCGACAAGGAGGATTTCGCTCTTTGGATGGAGGACACCAACGCGGAGATGCAGGGCATCGGAATACGCGTCATATGGGCAGACGGTCTTATTGAGGTGATAAACGTAATGCCCGATTCGCCGGCGCTTGAGGCAGGCGTTGAGCCGGGCGACTACATCGTAATGGTCGGCGACGAGGAGGTTGCCGCACTCGGCTACACCGAGGCTGTAAGCAAGCTTCAGGGCACGGCGGGAACGAACGCTGTGTTCACCGTGTACCGCGACGGCAAGTATATTGATTTCGATATCACGCGCGGTTATATCAACGAATCCACGGTGATGAGCCGTTTCCTTGAGTCCGATCCGACTATCGGAGTTATCCATATACTCGAGTTTGATCTCGGCACGCCTCAGCAGTTCAAGGCGGCTGTGAAGGACCTGATGGACGGCGGCGCGACACGCCTTATCTTCGACGTGCGCTACAATCCCGGCGGTCAGCTTACCGCTATCTGCGAGATACTCGATTATCTCCTTCCCGAGGGACCGATCATTCGCGTTTGCGACAAGGCAGGGAATATGAGCGCGGAGTATTCGGACGCGGCGCAGCTTGATATACCTATGGCGGTTCTTATAAACGAGTCCACGGCAAGTGCCGGCGAGCTTTTCGCCTCGGCGCTTCAGGATTACGACAAGGCACCGCTTATCGGTACGGCAACGTACGGCAAGGGAACTATGCAGGAGATCGTAACCCTCTCCGACGGCACGGCGTTCGGCATATCGACGCATATGTACTATCCGCCGTTTTCCGACTGCTACGAGGGTGTCGGCGTTATACCCGATTATCCCTGTGAGATGAGCGAGAGCGCGGCAAGCATCAATTTCTACAAGCTCACCGACGATATGGATACGCAGCTTCAGAAGGCCGTTGAGGTATTAAACGGCGTTGCGGCAGAATAATAAATCCTAAGGCGGGACGTCGAGGGCGCCGTCCCCTACCGATGGATAAGGGCAGTTTCGTAGGGACCGGCGCCCACGACAGCCCGTTGAAATAATAAAACGTTTTGAAAATTAACTTAATTTAAGGAGATACAACAATGGCAAACAAACCTTTAGTTCTTACCCCCGAAGGTCTTAAAATGATGACCGAGGAGCTTGAGTTCCTCAAGAACGTCAGACGCGTTGAGGTCAAGGAGCAGATCGCTATCGCGCGTTCCTTCGGCGACCTTTCCGAGAACAGCGAATACGATGAGGCTAAAAACGAGCAGGCAAAGGTCGAGAGCCGTATTCAGGAGCTCGAGCAGCTTCTCAAGAACGTAGTCGTAGTAAGCGAGGAGGACTTAAACTCCGGTATTGTAAACCTCGGCACGACCGTACGCGTTTACGACGAGGAGTTCGACGAGGAGATCGAATACAACATCGTTGGTACTAACGAGGTCGATCCCCTTAAAAACAACATTTCCGACCAGTCGCCTATCGGCAGTGCACTTCTCGGTAAGAAGGCAGAGGACGTCGTTGAGGTTGAAGCACCCTCGGGCGTAATTAAGTTAAAGATACTCGAAGTACGCAAGAAGGCGTAAGTTAGACAACCAACACCTTCAGCAGAAAGGACTTACATTAAAATGGCAGAAAATGAAAGAAATAACGCGGCGCAGGAAAATGCGCCGATGACCGAAAAGGAGCTCGGTCAGCTCCGTCAGGTTCGCCGCGACAAGCTTGCGGCGCTTCAGGCAGAGGGAAACGATCCCTTTACTATTACAAAGTATGACGTTACCCACCACACCACCGACGTTAAGGAAAATTACTCCGAGCTCGAGGGTAAAGAGGTAAGCGTTGCAGGACGTATGATGTCCAAGCGCGTTATGGGTAAGGCTTCGTTCTGCAATATTCTCGACCTCAAGGGCAATATTCAGTGCTACGTTGCACGCGACGATCTTGGCGAGGCACCCTATGCGGCGTTCAAGAAGCTCGACATCGGCGATATCGTCGGCGTCGTGGGAACCGTTTTCACCACCAAGACGGGTGAGATATCCATTCACGCAAAGACGGTTACGCTCCTTTCTAAGAGCCTTCAGATCCTTCCCGAGAAGTTCCACGGTCTTACCAACACCGACACGCGTTACCGTCAGCGTTACGTTGACCTTATAATGAACAACGAGTCGCGCGACACCTTTATCAAGCGCTCGAAGATTATCAGCTCTATTCGCCGTTACCTCGACGCGCAGGGCTTCTTGGAGGTTGAAACTCCTATGCTCGTGTCGAACGCGGGCGGTGCGGCGGCAAGACCGTTCGAAACTCACTTCAACGCACTCGACGAGGATTTCAAGCTTCGCATTTCGCTCGAGCTTTACTTAAAGCGCCTCATCGTCGGCGGCCTTGAGAGAGTTTACGAGATCGGTCGCGTGTTCCGTAACGAGGGACTTGACACCCGTCACAATCCCGAGTTCACGCTCATGGAACTCTATCAGGCTTACACCGACTACCACGGTATGATGGATCTCACCGAGAATATGTTCCGCCACGTGGCGAAAGAGGTTCTTGGCACTACCACTATCGTTTACAACGGCGTTACTATGGATCTTGGTAAGCCGTTTGAGCGCATCACTATGATTGACGCGGTCAAGAAGTACTCGGGCGTTGATTTCAAGGAAATTAAGACGCTTGAAGAAGCTCGCAAGATCGCAGACGGGAAGGGCGTTCACTACGAGGAC
>JAZNBZ010000066.1:0-14108 GCA_045587285.1 Candidatus Flemingiibacterium sp.
GAGGCTGTTGCAGCTGCTGAAGCAGCTATCAAGGACGGCTCTCTCGTTATCTTCGCAGGCGAGCTTAAGGACAACACCGGCGCTGTAAGAGTTGAAGCAGGTCAGACTATGACCGACGACGAGCTTCAGGCATTCGACTGGTTCGTTGAGGGCGTTATCGGCTCCATCAACTAATTTGCACCCATTATTTCGCCACCCTTCGGGGTGGCGATTTTTTATTTACAAATCGTTAATTATATCTTGACGAACCGTGTCGGTGTGTGATATAATTATGTATATATTTTATTTATTTTGAGGAAACAGTTTTATGAATGAGATCTGCGTAAAACTCGAGGGCATCTGTAAAGCCTTCGGTCCCGTCAAAGCAAACAACAACATAAACTTTGACGTTCGCTCGGGCGAGATACACGCTCTGCTCGGCGAAAACGGCTCCGGCAAATCTACTCTTATGAATATCCTTTCGGGTATCTACTCCCCCGACTACGGCTCGATTGAGCTGTACGGCAAGCCCGTAAGCTTTACCTCACCCGGCGACTCTATCGCCGCAGGCATCGGTATGGTGCATCAGCACTTCAAGCTCGTAGACGTCCTCTCCGCAAAGGAAAACATCATCGGCGGCAACAAATCGACGGGGTTTTTCACGGGCGGCAAGGCTATGTCCGCGAAGATACGCGAGATCGAGGACAAATACGGTCTGCATCTCGATCCCGATAAAAAGGTCTACAATATGTCCGTATCCGAAAAGCAGACCTGCGAGATTTTGAAGGTGCTCTACCGCGGCGCGAAGATACTCATTCTCGACGAGCCGACAGCCGTACTGACTCCGCAGGAGATAACGGTGCTGTTCGATATTCTGCGCAAGATGAAGGCGCAGGGCTGCTCTATCGTCATCATCACTCATAAGCTTGCAGAGGTGCTTGAGATATCCGACCGCGTTACCATTATGCGTAAGGGCGAGTCGATAAAGACCGTCAACACCGCCGAAACGAATGCGGCGGAGCTTACCGAGATGATGGTTGGCCACCCCATTTCCCTCGATATAGACTGCGTTCCGGTCGAGGACGAAAAGAAGCACAAGCTGCTTGAAATCACGGATCTCATCGTAATGAACGCCGACCACCGCAAGGCACTCGACGGCGTTTCCTTTACCCTCTCCTCGGGTGAAATACTCGGCGTTGCCGGTATCGCAGGAAGCGGACAGAAGGAGCTTTGCGAAACCATAGCGGGCCTTGACAAGGTCGCGCACGGCGACATAGTGTTCAAGGGCTCGACCATCGTTGGGATGTCGCCGAGAAACATAATCAAGCGCGGTATAACGATGTCCTTCATTCCCGAGGACAGACTCGGCATGGGACTCGTCGGCTCGATGTCGATCATCGACAACGTGCTGCTCAAATCCTATCAGAATATGCCCGGCGCGTTTATGGACCGCAAATCGGGCGCGAAGATCGCCGAGGAGATAATCGAGCGCTTCGATATCTCCACCCCGTCGGCACAGCACACCGTAAACAAGCTCTCGGGCGGTAATATTCAGAAGGTACTGCTCGGACGCGAGATTAACCTGAACCCCGAGCTTCTCATCACCGCGTATCCCGTTCGCGGACTCGACATCGGTGCTTCCTACAACATTTACGACGTTTTAAACGAACAGAAGCAGAAGGGTGTCGGTATACTCTTTATCGGCGAGGACCTCGACGTTCTGCTTGGCATTTCCGACAGAATAATGGTGCTCCACGAAGGCAAGGTTATGGATATTCTCGACGCGAGAAAGACAAACAAGCAGGAGCTCGGTATGCTGATGCTTGGACACAAGAGCGACGAAAGGAGCGGCGAAGATGCTTAAAATACAGAAAAAACAGGGCTTATCGCCGAGAAACGAGGCTCTCCTTCGTATCGGCACGGTAGTGATCGCGCTCGTTGCCGCTGGCATCATAATGGCGCTTCTCGGATACAATCCTATTGATATGTACGTCAAGATGATAAAGGGCTCGCTCGGCTCGAAGTACTACTTCAAGTCCACCGTAGAAAAGTGCATTCCCCTTCTTATAATGTCGCTTGGCGTTTCGATAGCGTTCAAGATGAAATTCTGGAACATCGGTGCAGAGGGACAGTTCTATATGGGCGCATTCGGCGCAACGTGGGCTTGGATTCTCCTTCCCGAAACGCTTCCGATGTGGATAATGCTTCCCGTAATGGCTCTCGCCGCATTCGTTTTCGGCGGACTTTGGGCGCTCATTCCCGCAATTTTAAAGCACAAGCTTTCCACGAGCGAAACGCTCGTAACGCTTATGCTCAACTACATCGCCATCAAATGGATCTCCTACCTTCAGTACGGTCCGTGGAAGGACCCCGCGGAGCGCGGTATGCCCAAGATATTCAAGTTTACAGAGAATGCTTCCCTTCCGACCGTTTTCGGTATCCACATCGGTTGGATAGTGGCGCTTGTGCTCGTGGTTATCGTTTACATTGTTATGAATTACTCCAAGTTCGGCTTCGAGATATCCGTGCTCGGTGAAAATCCGCAGACGGCAAGATACGCAGGTATGAACGTCACGAAAACGCTTCTCATCGCCGTAATCGTTTCGGGCGGTATCTGCGGTATCGCAGGTATGCTTCAGGCAACGGGCAGCGAGGGCAGACTCGGCGACAACATCTCCGCAGGTCTCGGCTTCACAGCTATCATCACCGCGTGGCTTGCAAAGCTCTCCGCGCCGATGATTTTGGTCGTATCCTTCCTCTTTGCGATACTCTTGCAGGGCGGAAAATATCTTCAGGTTATGCAGATACCCGCGTCCGTCGCAGAGGTTATTCAGGGTATAATCCTCTTCTTCGTGCTTGCAAGTGAATTCTTCGCAAACTACAAGATAGTATACAAGCGAAAGGAGAATAAATAATGGAATGGCTTGAGCAGCTTTCGCTGTTTTTACAGTCCACCGTACAGATGGGTACGCCGATACTTCTCGGCACTCTCGGCGGTATTCTCAACGAAAAGGTCGGTCACACGAACCTCGGCGTCGAGGGTATGATGCTTATCGGCGCGGTTATCGGATATATGACGGGCGTTAATACGGGCAATCCCATCGTATCCATCCTCGCGGCAGGACTTGCAGGCGCACTTTGCGCGCTTATCTACGCTATCGTAACCGTTACCTTTATGGGTAATCACGTCGTTACGGGACTCGTGCTCACGATATTCGGCACGGGCCTCTCGAGCTTCCTCGGCAACACCACCGTCGAGGTCATCAACGCACTCGGTATGCCCGAGATGCAGCCCTATACGCAGGCTAATCTTCCCCTCTCCGTTTCAAAGCCGCTCGCGGCGTTTGATTTCCCCTTCCTTTCGGATATTCCGCTTCTCGGCAATATGTTCTTTAAGCAGAGCGTCTACGTTTACGTTTCCCTTGCTCTCGCGGTGATACTCGCGATCTATATGAAGCGTACGCGTCCCGGTCTTAATATGCGTATGATCGGCGAAAACCCCGGCGCGGCTGACGCTTCGGGCATCAATATCATAGCATATAAGTACACCCACATTTGCATCGGCGGCTTCCTTTGCGGTATCGGCGGAGCGTACCTCTCGCTCGTTTACGCTTGCCGTTGGCAGGAGGAAATGACCGCAGGTATGGGTTGGATCGCGGTAGCACTCGTTATCTTCGCAACGTGGGATCCGCTCAAGGCAATCTTCGGCGCATACTTCTTCGGCGCGATGAGCGCTCTCGGTCTTAAAATACAGAATCTTTCCATTCCTATGTTCGGACGCGACGTAAGGGTTGCATCTGAATTTCTCGCGATGCTTCCCTACATTATGACTATCGTCGTTCTTATTGTCATCACGCTTCGCAAGAAAAAGGAATATCAGGCGCCCACCGCGCTCGGCTCGCCTTATTTCAGAGAGGACCGTTAAACAAAAGGATATGAAAAGCTCCCGTCCGTGTCGTTTATCGACGCGGACGGGCTAATATTGTGATAATTTAAGAGGTTATTTATGTCTTCAAAAAAGCTTCTCGGAAGCGTGGCACTGCTTGTCGCCGCCGTTTTCTGGGGATCGACCTTCGTAGCACAAAGCGTCGCGAGCGAGGTCGTTGAGCCGTTCACGTTTTTGGCGTCGCGCTCGCTTCTCGGCTTCTTATTTCTAATTCCCGTAAGCATTGTAAAAGACGCCATCGCAAGGCGCTCGGGCGCGTACGAGTGCCCCGCGCAAGGCAGTAAAAAAGCACTCGTGCTCGGCGGCGTCTCCTGCGGTGCGGCACTCACCGTCGCCTCGGGGCTTCAGCAGTTCGGTATGACGGGTGACAACTCGGGCAAGGCAGGCTTTATTACGGCGATGTATATTCTTTTAGTGCCGATACTCGGGCTGTTTTTCAGAAAAAGACTCCGTCCCGCAATATGGCTTTGCGTCGTAATGGGCGTCGTCGGTCTTTATTTTCTCTGTATCACAGACGGCTTCACCCTTGAAAAAAGCGACTTATTTTTAATGATATGTGCGGTAGTCTTTTCCGTTCACATTCTCATCGTTGACTACTTTTCGCCCAAGGTTGACGGCGTAAAGCTTTCCTGTATACAGTTTTTCACGGTGTTCGTGCTGGCGAGCGTGCTCGCGCTCGTATTCGAGGATACGTCGTTTAGCGCGATTCTCGGCGCGTGGTTCCCTATTTTTTACGCGGGCGTCTTTTCCAGCGGCATCGCGTACACGCTCCAAATAGTCGGACAAAGGCACACAGAGCCGACCGTAGCGTCGCTTTTAATGAGCCTTGAATCGGTGTTCGCGGTGCTGACGAGTATAGTCGTGCTCTTTCAGTTTCCGACGGCACGCGAGATCATCGGCTCCGTCATAATGTTCGCGGCGATAATTATATCACAGCTTCCCGAAAAAAAGGCAAAAAAATAATACAAAAAGCCCGTGCCGCGGGCTTTTTGTGATTTTAAGAGCCGTATCACGTGTGCGCAAGAAATTTTCAGCGAATTTAATTCGAAAGTACGCAGATGTGTTGACATTTTAATATATGACAATATATAATTAAAGTGGTGGTGTGTGCGAAAACGCCAACTGCCAAATTCAGCTTAACGATAAGGAGCTTTAATAATGGGAGTTTTGAAAATCGGTATGTACGAGCAGGACCTCACCCCAAGCGGTCCCGTCCTTCTGCCCGGACAGTTTTACAAAAGAGTTTCTACACACGTAGAGAGTAAGGTAATGGCGGAGATCTTCGCCTGCGAGGCCGACGGCGAACAGCTTATCATAGCCGGTCTTGATGCAACCAAGATATCCAAAGACCTTAATCTCGGCATAAAGGCGGCAGTCAAAAAGAAATGCGCCGAGATCGACACCGACAAGATCATTATCTCGGCTACACATATCCACACCTTCCCTGCATACGCGTCAAAGAATGCAGGCGCAGAGGTACTTACAAGAATCAACAGATTCTTCCCCGCTGACTATAAGTATGTTGCCGCAGTAGACAACGATGACTATATGGATCCCACCGAATACTTCGATATGCTCACCGAGCTTGTTTCCGACGGTATTGTAAAGGCTTGGAATAAGCGTGATACCGCCTACATAGCACAGGAGTTCGGCAGAGCCGTTGTCGGTCACAGCCGCCGTGTTGCTTACAACGACGGTACCGCAAAGATGTACGGTATCGCCGACAAGGCTACCTTCGATACGCTTGAAAGTGCAAGCGACAGCGGCGTTGAGCTTCTGTACGTTTTCGACAAGGACAAGAAGCCGATGGGCGCACTTGTAAACATCGCGTGCCCCGCACAGGTGCTCGAGCATTGCAGCTTTGTTTCCTCCGACTATTGGGGCAAAGCTCGCGACTTCGTTAAGGAAGAATACGAGGACTTCGTTCTCGTACCGCTCTGCGCTCCCGCAGGCTGTCAGTCGCCGCGCGATATGGTGAGATTTATTCTGCCCGACACGCTTGATCCCAACTTAACTCGCGACAACGTACAGCGTCCGCGCCTTACCGATCCCGATATGTACTCCGTCGAGGGTGCGGTAGAGCTTGGCGAGCGCGTTTCGAGCGTCGTTTTGAGAAAGCTAAAGTCTGCTAAGGACAAGCTCGTCGGCGAGGCTGTACTGAAGCACCAGGTGGTAAACTGCGAGCTTCCCATAAGACGCGTTTCCGAGTCCGACAAGGTGCGCGCAGAGGAAAACATCAAGCGTTACATAGAACGCCTCCCGAAGAAGGAGTACGACGCGTACGATAAGGCGGCACTCCACGAGGATACGGGTATCCTCATCAGATACGAGGAGCAGGAAACTATGACCGTGATCAAGCCCGAGGTGCATTTCGCACGCCTTGGCAACGTGGCGTTTGCGTCTAACCCGTTCGAGCTGTTCCTCGACTACGGTAACAGAATCAGAGCAAGAAGCCACGCACAGCAGACCTTCCTCATTCAGCTTGCGTGTGAGGCGTACAGCTACCTTCCCACCGAAAAGGCGGAAAAAGCAAGTCACTACAGCGCATACGTTTCGAGCGGCTACGTCGGCCACGAGGGCGGCGATATGCTCGTTTACAGAACGCTTGACGCTATAAAAGAATTATTTGCTGATTAAGGAGGAGTTAAACGATGAGCAAATTACTCGTAGGCTGGTCGGAAGTCAGCCTTACCCCCGACAAAAGAATTTCCCTTGCGGGACAGTTCTTCGAGAGAATCTCGGAGTACGTTGACACGCCGATAACGGCGACCGCTATGGCGGTCGAGTCGGACGGCGAGCAGATGATAATCTGCTCGTGCGACCTCGTCGGCATCAATGCCGTACTCTTCAATGAGGTAATAGAAACTGTCAAGGCTAAAGCGACCGACATCAACACTGACAAGGTCATCATCACCGCAACTCACGTTCATACTGCTCACGATTATCGCAAGTCAAGCAAGTCAACGGCAACGACAACGAAGGATATTCTCAACCGCTATCTCTCCGCGGATAAGCAGTACGTTGCAAAGGTCAGCGAAAAGGGTGACGACATTATGTCCCCCGATGAATCCCTTGAGTTTCTCCGTGAGAAAATCGCAGAGGCAATCATCACCGCGTGGAACAACAGAAAGCCTGCACGCTACGCACAGGGCTTTGGCAGAGCGGCTGTCGGTATGAACCGCCGCGTTTGCTACAACGACGGAAGCGCGAAGATGTGGGGCGACGCTAACACCGCCACCTTCACCGAGCTTGAGGGCGGTAACGACTCGGGCATCGAGATGATGTTCCTCTACGACGAGAACGAGAAGCTCACGGGCGTGGTCGCGAACATCTGCTGCCCTTCCCAGGTAGTTGAGCATAGAAGCTTTATTTCCTCCGACTATTGGGGCAAGGTAAAGATACTTCTGCGCGAGAAGTACGGCGACGATATATTCCTTTTAGCACTCGGCGGTCCGGGCGGCGACCAGTGTCCGCGCGACCTTATCCGTTGGGTAAATCCCGAGACTCCCGTTGACGATCCCCACATTGACCGTCCCGATTATATCGAGCGTGTTGCTGACCCGTCGATGTTCGACATCAAGGGCACTTGGAAGATCGGTAAGCGCGTATCTCGCGAGATAATCGACGCTATCGAAGAAGTCGAAGCAACCTATGACGAAGCAATACTGAAGCACGACAAGTACGTGCTCGACCTTCCCCTTCGCAGAGTTACTCCGAGCGAGTACAACGCGGCGTGCGCGGCTATGGAAGCGTTCGCGGCAAAGGTAGAGGGACACGTAAACTTCGCCGACAACGCGGCAATGTATGTTCACGCAGGTACTATTCTGCGCTACGAGGTTCAGCACAAGAAGAACCTTTACCCCACCGAGGTGCATATCGCAAGACTCGGCGATATCGCATTTGCAACGAATCCCTTTGAGCTCTTCCTCGATTTTGGCAACCAGATGAGAGCAAGAAGCCGTGCAAAGCAGACCTTCCTTATTCAGCTCGCCTGCGGAACGGGCGGATACCTCCCCACCGCAAAGGCGGAAAAGGGCGGACATTATAGCGCATACGTAACCAGCGGTAACGTCGGTCACGAGGGCGGCGATATGCTCGTTAGAAAGACGGTTGAAGAGATAAACCGTATGTTCGAGGAAAAGTGAGGCGACCTTTCGTGAAATTTCTTAAGCTGCCGGAAAATCCAAGGTTTACAAACAAAGCCTTGATACTTTTTCTGCTTCCGATAGTTTTGGAGCAGCTTATGATGGCAGGTCTTGGCGTAGCAGACACGTTTATGGTATCTTTCCTCGGCGAGGATGCCGTTGCGGGCGTGGCGCTTGTAAACCGCATCGATACGTTTGCAAAGCAGTTCTTTTTGGCTATGGCACAGGGCGGAAGCGTGCTTCTTTCGATGTACATAGGTGCAAAGGACCAAAAGCAATCGGAAAGATCAATGAAAAAGAACATCCACATTGTTCTCCTTTTCGGTATTGCTCTGATGCTTATAATGGTCCTTTTCAGAAGTCAGATACTAAACCTACTTTTCGGAAAAGCCGAACCGGAGGTACTCGCATACAGTAACTCGTATTTCACGGTTACCGCTCTTTCGTACCCACTTATTGCGCTTTACTATGCAGCAACCGCTTCATTCCGCGCAATGGGTGAAAGCAGAATCCCGTCTGTTGCCTCTATCAGTATGATGGTGATAAACATAGCCCTAAAAGCACTTTTCATATACGTATGCGAAATGGGCGTAGCGGGCGCGGCACTCTCAACTCTTATCGCTATGGGTGCGGTAGGTATAACGCTTATACTTATCCTGATGAGAAAGAATAACAGAGTTGTCCTAAAGCACGTCCTTAAGCCCGACCTTGATCTTTCCCTGTCCAAACGAATTCTCGGAGTATCGGTTCCCAACGGTATCGAACAGGCTATGTTCCAGCTTGGTGCACTGCTTATCGCCGGACTCATTTCGGGACTCGGTACTGCTTCAATCACCGCCGATCAGATCGCGCGCAATATTTCGCCGCTCTTACACAGTATAGGCTCCGGCTGTGCTGCGGTGATTATGATGGTGGTCGGACAGTGCCTCGGCGCAGGACGCCCCGACGAAGCGACGATGTACACAAAGCACATTTTGAAGATTCAATATCTTGTAACGATAATTCAAGGCGGCTTGTTTATGATCATTTTGAAGCCTTTGATTTCGATATTCAACGTATCCGACGAGGCAAAAATGCTTGCATTCTGGATCATGGTTGTCTACACCGTCGGCTCATGCCTGTTCTACCCAACGAGCTTTACTGTTGCGGCGGCACTTCGCGGCGCAGGTGACACGAAATTCGTTATGGTTCTTTCGAGCGCATCAATGTTCCTGTTCAGAATAGCTGCAGCGTATATATTTGTTTACGCATTCGATCTCGGCGTTATTGGAACTTGGGTCGCGATGGTATCAGACTGGGTAATAAGAACTATCATTTTCGCAATTCGATTTGCACATGGCAAATGGAAAAATAAAAAAGTAATTTAATTTAGAGGAGGATAAAAGATGTACAAAGGTATTAACATCAAACCGCCGTTCTTCGAGATTGGCCCGAAGGCTTATCTCTACGGCGAGGAAATGCTGAAGCTGGCGAGGGTTATTGACAAGGTCGCTCTCAAATACGACCTCGACGTTATCGTAACGCCGCAGTACACCGACATTCAGCTTTTAGCACAGAACACCGAGAGAATTCTCGTGTTTGCACAGCATATGGACCCCCTGCCCGTCGGCAGAGGACTCGGCTCGGTGCTTCCCGAGGCAGTAAAGGCAGCAGGCGCTGTCGGCGTAATGCTTAACCACGCAGAAAAGCCGATCTCGCTTGAAACTGTAGCAGAAACTATCAAGCGTGCCGACGAGGTCGGTCTTGCAACTATCGTTTGCGCTGACACTCTCGAGGACGTTAAGAACATCGCAAAGATGGGTCCGAACCTCATCGTTGCAGAGCCCACCGAGCTTATCGGTACGGGCAAGACAAGTGACGCGAACTACGTTGTTGACACCATCAAGGCTGTTCAGGAAATAAACCCCGAGATAATGGTTCTTCAGGGCGCAGGTATCTCGAACGGTCAGGACGTATACAACACCATCAAGCTCGGTGCACAGGCTACCGGCTCTACAAGCGGTATCATCAAGGCTGCTGATCCCTACGCTATGGTTGAAGAGATGCTTTACAATCTCCGCAAGGCTTGGGATGAAATGCACGCATAAGGCGGTGTCAAGATGAAAGTCGAAGCACTTAAAGCGGCAAAGGAAGCGTACAAAATAGAGGCTGAGTGCATTTTAGAGATGCAGAACTATTTTGATGACACAGAGTTTTCGAAGGCTGTCGAGCTTCTTGCAAATGCCGAGCGTATCGGCGCGACGGGCTGTGGCCACAGCGGCATAATCTGTCAGCATTTCGCGCATCTTATGTGCTGCATCGAGCGTCCTGCGAGATTTATTTCCCCGGCTGAAGCCGTACACGGCGCAACGGGATTTTTGCAGGAAGGCGACGTTTGCATTTTTGCTTCCCGCGGCGGCAAGACGGCGGAGCTTCTCCCTATCGTAAGCATCTGCAAGGCAAAGGGCGTTAAGATCATCACTATCACGGAAAATCTCGAATCGCCTCTCGCAAAGGATGCGGACGTGGTGCTTAAGCAGTACGTCAACCGCGAAACGGACAAGTACAACGCACAAGGCACTACCTCGACTACCGCACTGTGTATGATTTTCCACGCACTTCAGGCGGCACTTATCGAGGAAACCGATTACAAGAACGAGCAGTTTGCTCTTATTCATCCCGGCGGAGCTGTGGGTGAAAGACTCAACGCTAAAAAATAAAAAAATTATATAAAACAAAAAGGAGATTTTTATTATGGAATTCAAGGTTTTTCAGAAGGAACTCGAGCTTCAGTCCAGAGGTTGGATCCCCACCTTCCACGACATTTCGAAGGAGATTATGGAGATCGTTAAGGCATCGGGCGTAAAGAACGGTACCGTTGCTATCGCATCCCACCACACCACCTGCTCCGTTATGGTTCAGGAGTGCTCGCACGACATCGACTCGTTCGACCTCGAGTACTTACAGCACGACCTTCTCGACATCATGAGAAAGCTCATCCCCGACTACACCAACGAGGGTGACTACCGTCATCCCGGACCGATCCACGCACAGTTCGGCAGATACGTAAACGAGCCCGGCAACTTCACCTCTATGAACACCGACGGTCACCTTCGCTCCGTATTCTTCGGCAGAAGCGAGACCATGACTATCAAGGACGGCGTTCTTGACGGCGGCGAGTTCGCTCACATCTACTTCATCGACTGGGACCACGTACGTGCACGCAGACGCCAGGTTAACGTAACCGTTATGGGTACTACCGAGGACGTAGGTGACAGAAAGTGGAACAACGGTGAAGTTATCAACACCCTTCCCAAGTACACCGACGAAGAAAAGGCTTACGACATTCACTACGATCTCCAGCTCAAGAGATAAGGCGGTATAAACGTGGCTAATTTGCTTGGAGTTGACGTTGGCACAACGTCAATGAAGATGGTTTTGTTTGACGAAAACGCAAACATACTTAAAACCGTTTCAAAGGACTACACGCTTATAACCAAAGGCGATCGCGTTGAGCTTGAGCCCGAAAAATATTGGGAGATGTTTACCTCGGCATATTCCGAGATCAAAGCGGAATACAAGGTAGACGCGCTTTCGATCGACACGCAGTGCGAGACCCTCATCGTAACCGATGAGGGCGGCACTCCGCTTTATAACGCTATCGTTTGGCTCGATAACAGAGCTACCAAAGAAGCCGAAAAGATAAACGAAAGGTTCGGCGTCAAGACGGTTTACGAGGTAACAGGACAGCCCGAGATCACCGCAACGTGGCCCGCGTGCAAGCTTATGTGGCTTCGCGACAACGAGCCCGAGGTGTTCTCCAAGGTAAAAAAGATATTCCTTCTTGAGGATTACCTGCTTTACAGACTCACGGGCGAGTTCGTAACCGAGAAAACGCTTCAGTCCTCGACCATTTATCTCGACATCCGAGAGGGCAAGTGGTGGGACGAGATGCTTTCGTTCATCGGCGTTAGCGCGGAACAGCTTCCGCGCCTTATGAACAGCGCAGAGGTTATCGGCACGTACGACGGTACGACCGTCGTGTCGGGCGTTATGGATCAGGTTGCAGGCTCTATCGGCGCAGGCGTTGTAGACAGCACCGTTGTCAGCGAGATGACGGGCACGACTATGGCTATCGTCGTTCCGACGGATAAGTTCCCGCCGTACGTCGAGGACTCACGCGTTCCCTGCCACGTCAACTACGACGGCAATTATTGCCTTCTTACGTGGACGCCCACGGCAGGCATCGCGCTCAAGTGGTTCAAGAACAACTTCTGCGAGAATTTCGGTTTCCGCGAGCTTGACGAGATTGCAAATGAGGTAGCACCCGGATGCAACGGGCTGACCTTTATGCCATACCTTTGCGGAAGCATTATCCCGAAATACAATCCCGATGCGCGCGGTGCGTTCCTCGGTCTTACGATGGAGCACGGCAGAGCGCACGCGGTACGCGCGATACTCGAAGCCGTAGCGTTTATGCTTGAGGAAAACCTCGAATACCTCGGCGTCGAGTGCGACGAGATACGCTCAATGGGCGGTGGCGCCTCGAGCCCTCTCTGGTGTCAGATAAAGGCTGACGTTACGGGCAAGAGGATAGTTACCCTCGAGAGCGCGGAATCCGCTTGTCTTGGAAGCGCGATAATCGCAGGCGTCGGCGCAGGCGTGTACACGGACGTAAAGTCCGCGTGCGCAAAGCTTATCAAGACGGCGAAGGAATACTCCCCGAGCGGCGCTGACTACAAGGAAGCGTACGCAAGATACAAAGAATGTGAGGAGATGATAGTATGACAAAAACAGCATTTATCGGCTTTGGCGAGGTTAATACGCCAAAGGAGGTTATAGTTAGAAAGTGCGCGGCGGCTGAGGCTGACCTCAAGGCGGCAGGTCTTGAGCTCACCGCAAGCGTTTACCCCGTAACCGACGATTACGAGGAGAAGGACGTTAACGCGGCTATCGCGGCACTTCGCGGCAAGGATTTTGACTCTATGGTCATCTGCATCGCAGGCTGGATCCCTACCCACGCGGTAGTTAAGATTTGCGAGCAGTTCAAGGAAAAGCCGATGGTTCTTTGGGGACTTTGCGGCTGGATGGAGGGTGACAGACTCGTTACCACCGCCGATCAGGCAGGTACGAGCGCACTTCGCAAGGTATTTAAGGACCTTGGCTACACCTTTAAGTACGTCTATGATATCATCGGTAAGCCCAGCAAGGTTGACGTCGTTGCAGACTTCTGCACCGCGGCTTCTGCGGCTAAGGCTCTTCGCTCTGCGAAGGTCGGTATGGCAGGCTACCGCGATATGAACCTTTACGGTACTCTTTACGACGGCACCTCCTTAAAGAGAGTCGTCGGTCCCGAGATCGAAACCTTCGAAATGCTCGAGATGCAGCAGAGATACGACAAGATCACGGCTGAACAAAAGGACGCCGTTATCAAGAACGCGATGAGCAAGTGGAAGTTCCTTAAAGAAGCAAAGCGCGAGGGACTTGAAATGGCTGCCGGCTACTACCTCGCAGTTAAGCAGATCATCGACGAGCGCGGCTACAAGGCTATTTCCCTCAAGGACGTTGACGGTATGAAGAAGCTTTGCGGCTTCCCGCCTGCACCCATCTTTATGCTCCTTTCCGACGAGGAGGGCGTTTCCACCATTCCCGAGAACGACTGCCTCGGTAACGTAACTCAGCTTATGGTTAAGTTCCTTACCGGTCAGTGCGGCGCTTACCTTGAGTTCTACGAGTATTTCGAGGATAGAGTTATCGCAGGTGTACCGGACTACGTTCCCGCAGAGGTTACGCTCGGCGACACGCAGGTGCTCCCCGCGGCGTTCGGCGAGCTTAACGAGGGTATTCTCAACGTATCCAAGGTTAAGACCGGCGAGCTTACTATGTGCAGACTCTTTACCGATAACGGTAAGTACTTTATGCATATGGTAAAGGGCGAGGGCGTTACTCCGAGAAAGTGGGAGGAGTGCGGTTGGACACAGCCTGCGCCTCAGCTTCCCGGCCTTGAAATAATTATGGATGACACGGAAAAGTTCTGCCAGAACGTAATGTGCCAGCAC
>JAZNBZ010000067.1:0-7026 GCA_045587285.1 Candidatus Flemingiibacterium sp.
GTGCGCAGTAAGAACTATTTCGAGCAGATGAAAGGTCGCGGAACAAGAACTCTCTCTAAAGACGATCTTCAAAAGGTTACCCCCTCTGCAACCGATAACAAAGATCATTTTGTTATTGTGGATGCCGTAGGCGTTACAAAGTCCAAGAAATCCGACACTCGTACTCTCGAGCGCAAACCGTCTGTCAGTATGAGAGAACTGATGATGAACGTGGCTCTCGGTGATAAGAGCGAGGACACGCTCACCTCTCTTGCAAATCGCGTCATTCGTCTGAACAGCCAGATGACACCGAGCGAGAAAAAGGAGTTTGTCGAAAAGGTTGGTGACAGCGCAGGTCAGATCGCCGAAAAGCTTTTGAATGCCTTTGACGAGGATGCGATTCGCCACAAGGCACAGGAGCAGTTTTCAACCGCAGAACCTACCGATGAGCAGATTGCCGAGGCGAAGAAAACATTGGCAGTGGAGGCAGTTGCCCCGTTCCAAAATCCCGACGTGCGTGATTACATTGAGAACGTGCGCCGCAGCCACGAGCAGATTATCGACAACGTAAATCTCGATGAAGTACTGTTCGCGGGATTTGATTCACAGCAAGAGGAAAACGCTGACCGTGTAATTTCGTCGTTCCGTGAGTTTATTGATGAGAACAGAGATGAAATCATTGCTCTGCGTATCATCTATAATCAAAATTATAAAGATCGTCCGATGGCGATTGAAGGGCTGAAGGATCTGTACGAAAAGCTGAAAGCCAAGGGCATCACCATTGAACGCCTTTGGGACTGCTACGCCATTAGGAAGCCGGAAAAAGTAAAACGCGGCACGATGGCACAGCTTGCGGATCTCATTTCCATCATCAGATTTGAAATGGGATATACCGATAATCTCGCTCCCTTTGCAGATAGAGTAAATTATAACTTTATGCAGTGGACACTCCGCCGCAACGCGGGTGCAGTACACTTTACGGGCGAGCAGATGGAATGGCTCCGTCTTATTAAAGATCACATTGCAGTATCTTTGAGCATTGAGCCGACAGATCTTGACCTCAATCCCTTTGACCGCAAAGGTGGTCTTGGACGATTTTACGAGGTGTTCGGCGAGAGCTATGAGGCAATTTTGATGGAAATGAATATAGAATTGGTGGCGTGAGATGTTTTATTACAGGTACCGTTCGGGTAGCGAATTGTCAATGAAAGAACTTATTTATGATGAATTGTATTTCGCTTCTCGGGAAGAATGCAACGATCCATATGAAGGGAAAACTTTCGCTACTTTTTCTAAAGATAAAAATTTGTGGAGCAATTTAATTAGTGAGGCGTTAAAAGCATATAACATTAAACCTCTTGACTCCCTAAAGGAAAGAATTGTTCAATATTTTTTATCAAAATCGCCAATGCCAATAGAAAATATTTTGAGAATACCCGAAAATGAATTTATAGATATCGGCGCAAGAACTTTCGAACAACACATTTTACCATCTATGTTGAAAGCAATACAGAATTATGTTATGTGGTATTCCCCTGAGGAACGCTATTTTGCTTCTTTTTCCAAGACAAACGACAACTTTTTATTATGGTCTCATTATGCTAATAATCACAAAGGTTTTTGTCTTGTATATAGAGCGATTGATGGGAAAATAAAACAAAATCCAAATTGGAAACGTACACACACTGCATCTTTGCCATTGTCAAAGTTGACATTTATGGTTCCGGATGCATTTCAAATTCAAGATGTGGAATATGTATCAACACCAAAATCTTCAGATGGATTTATGTGCTTTCCTGCAAGTGTTGCCGGAGATAATCATTCACCCGAAAAAATCGAATCAGCTCGAGCTGAACGCGAAAAGAATTATCTTCAAAAACATTCTGTTTGGGACTATGAACAAGAGGCAAGGGTTGTATTGTCAAGTGGAGTACAGTGGCTTGCGGGTAAAAAATTAACCCTACCGGTGCATCAACGGCTATTTCACATTGATTCTACGCAACTTGTAGGAATTATATTGGGAGCACAAATGCCTACTATTCAACGCCAAAGAATCAAGGAAATCATTGCAGAAAAGGTTGAGCGATGGTATACACCTACAACCGGTCATAGAATTATTTCTAATTTCGTTCTGTTTGAAGAAACCTTATCCGAAACCAATCGTGAGGTTATTATGGAGCCTAAAGAAATATATACCGGAACAGCTGTCATAACAACGAAACAACCTCACTTTACGCGCTTATACGATGAATGGCAAAATGGTTGGGCGATTGAAATTGAGGGCGGCTCTTCGAGAAAGGTATTAGTTAAATAGTAGAGGTGAAATTATGAGTTTTTATGATGCATTTAAGGATGTCATAAGTGTGGCACAAAAGGCGGATAATTTAGAATTATATCGTCAGTTACTTGATCTAAGTGCGCAGGCGTTAGACTTGCAGGCGGAAGTTGCAAAATTAAAGGAAGAAAACAAAAAACTGAAAGAAGAGCTTACAATAAAAAGTAATGTCATACGGCATAAAGGTGCTTATATTACGTTAGCAGACGACGAAAACAACATCCCGTACTGTGCCATCTGTTATGCTACCCAAAATAAGTTTTTGCAGTTGTTGGATTACGATAAAACAAGTTATTATTGTTACCATTGTAAACAATATATTGAAAAAGAAAATTAAACAAGACTATTTCTGAAGCGAGGAATTATGAATCTTATTGAATTTGGCACAATATCACACATAAAAAAAGGTAAAAAACCATTACGACAAATAGACAAACCTCAAGATGGTTATAGGCCTTATGTAGATATTGAGGCTTTTGAAACTGGTAACATCAAAATGTATACCGATGGCGAGAAATGTTTGCCTTGCAAAGTTGGAGATATATTGATTGTCTGCGATGGTTCTCGATCCGGTTTTGTCGGAAAAGCTATTGATGGCTATGTTGGTTCAACATTAGCAATTATATCTGCGGACGGTATGTCGCAAGAATATTTGTATTATTTTTTGCAGGGTAAGTATGCATTGCTGAATACAAAAAAGAAAGGTACGGGTACTCCCCACCTTGATGCTAACATATTGAATAAACAAAAGCTTGTTGTTCCTTCGCTTGAAGAACAAAAACGCGTTGTTGCAAGAATTGAAGAACTTTTTTCCGAGCTTGACAACGGTGTTAAAACGCTGAAAAAGACAAAGCAACAGCTTGCGGTATATCGTCAGGCGGTACTGAAAGAGGCGTTTGCTTCCTCAACTGCCTCATATAGACGTCTTGAAGATTTGTGCTACTTCATAACCAAAGGAACAACGCCAGCAAAAGTAGCTATGACAGCTGGAAGTGGCGAAATTCCTTTTATAAAAGTTTATAATCTTACATTTGATAACACTCTTGATTTTTCAATAGATCCTACCTTTGTAGACAAAGATACTCATAGCGGTTTTCTCGGAAGATCGATCGTTTATCCGGGTGATGTGTTAATGAATATCGTCGGTCCTCCAATGGGCAAGGTTTCCATTGTTCCAGAATTGTATTCTGAATGGAATATAAATCAAGCGATTGCGAGATTTAGATGTTTAGACGGATTATACAATAAATATCTTGCGTATTTTTTGGGATATTCCGACACAGTGGAAAAAATGAAGTCCAAAGCAAAAGCAACCGCAGGACAATTTAACCTTACTCTCGAAATTTGTAGAAATATTCAAATTCCTGTTCCGTCGATTGAAGAGCAAAAGAAAATCGTTTTTGATATAGAAACAAAACTTTCGCAACAACAAAAGATTGCTGACACAATGGACTTAGCATTGCAACAAGCTGAAGCTATGCGACAGAGCATTTTAAAAAAAGCATTTGAGGGAGAGTTATAATGAAGGCTTTAAAACATCCCGGAATATGTAAAATATGTGGACAAATGAAAGAACTAACCGCGGAACACATTCCACCTAAGAATGCTTTTAACTCTACCAACGTAATGGTTTTACCTTTTGAAGAAGTTGTAAAAACTTTGGCAGGAGCAGAGGGACGAATGCCTTGGGATACTAACGGATTAAAAGGAACTGTTCAACAGGGGGGAAATAAGAAATATTGTCTTTGCCGCGAATGTAATAACAATACCGGTTCTTGGTATATGAGAGCATATACAGATTTTGCAAAAACAGTCAATGCAATGATCCAACAAGAAGGATTAACTGTTGGAAATTCATATTCATTTATAATTAAAAATTTATATCCGTTACGTATTTATAAGGCAATGATGACTTTAATATGTGACATAAACAATAATTGTTTTGGGGATGAAACACTTCGTCAATTCCTTATGGATAGAGAAAATAAGAGTATCAACACATCCAAATATTCATTGTATATGTATTTTGTTTCTACGCAAATGCCACGAATTAGTGGATTATCGGGAATTGTTAGCCTGAATAATGTGAATGAGCCTGTGTTGGTTTCGGAAATATCATTGTACCCGATAGGTTTTGCACTTTATTTAGATAAGCCCAAGTATTATACTCCTTTTGGAATAAACATAGATATGTTTGCAACATTTGATTATGATACTAAATGCGATTTGCAATTTAGCGGTGTTCCTTATTTGGATATAAATAGTCAGTTTCCCGCCGACTACCGTTCCAAGGATGATATTGTAAAATGTGTTGAAAATACAGAGAAAGCGATGGAAAATAGAAATGAGTGAACAATCAACAACAATAGTTTCCAAAGTTTGGGGCATGTGCGCTCCGCTTCGTGATGATGGCGTATCCTACGGAGATTATCTTGAACAGCTTACATATCTCATCTTTTTGAAGATGTCGGATGAATATTCCAAGCCGCCATATAAGAAAATCACCGGTATTCCTGAGGGATACACGTGGTCGGATATGAATACACTCAAGGGGGCAGAGCTTGAAGAACAGTACAAGAAAACGCTTGAAAAGCTTGCAAAAGAGGGAGGTATTCTCGGTCAGATCTTCTCTCAGTCAAGCAACAAGATAAGCAATGCGGCAATTCTTTTCCGTATTGTGCAAATGATCGACAAGGAAAAATGGGTATCCATGTCCTCCGATGTCAAGGGTGAAATTTACGAAGGCTTGCTTCAAAAGAATGCGGAAGATATCAAGAGCGGTGCAGGTCAGTATTTTACGCCCCGTCCCTTGATCCGTGCTATGGTAGAGTGTCTGCGCCCTGAGCCAAATAAAACCATTGCCGATCCTTGTTGCGGTTCGGGCGGTTTCTTCCTCGCGGCACAAGAATTCCTCACCAATCCCGATAATTACACTTTAGATAGAGAGCAGAAGGAATTTCTCAAAAATGAAACCTTCTACGGCAACGAGCTTGTTAAGACTACATTCAAGATGGCTTTGATGAACCTCTATCTGCACAACATCGGTGATATTTACGGCAATGTTCCCGTAACGCAGGGCGACTCGCTTTTGACCGATCCCGGTTATCGAGTTGACTATGTTCTCACGAACCCGCCCTTCGGTAAAAAGTCCTCTATCACGATGACAAATGAAGAAGGCGAGGAGGAGGAAGAAGATCTTGTATATAACCGTCAGGATTTCTGGACGACAAGCTCCAACAAGCAGCTTAACTTCGTTCAGCATATCAACACGATTATGAAAGCAACGGGCAAAGCGGCGGGTGTCGTTCCAGATAACGTCCTTTTTGAAGGCGGTGCGGGTGAAACGGTGCGTCAAAAACTGTTACAGACCACTGATCTGCACACCATTCTCCGTCTACCTACAGGTATCTTCTATAAACCCGGCGTAAAGGCAAACGTTATTTTCTTTGATAAGAAGCCTGCAAGCCCCGATAGACAGACTAATGATATTTGGATTTACGATTTCCGAACTAATATCCACTTTACGCTAAAGCAGCACCCGATGAATGATGCGGATTTGCAAGATTTTATTGCTTGTTACAATCCCAAAAATCGTCACGAGCGCAAAGAAACCTGGTCGGAGCAGAATCCCGATGGACGTTGGCGTAAATTCACTGCGGTTGAGATCTTTAAGCGCGATAAAACAAGCCTTGATATCTTTTGGATCAAGGACAAGTCTCTCGCCGATCTTGACAATCTCCCCGATCCTGACGTGCTGGCGGATGATATCATTGAGAACTTGCAGAGTGCATTGGAGAGTTTTCAGGAATTGAAGAAGCAGTTAGTGTGAGGGCGTTTTATGACCAAACAAACCTTCCTCGCCTACTGCCTCACCGCCTACAACACCACCGCAGACTACCCGTTCACCGAAGACTTCGAAACTGCCGTACTCCGCCACGCGGACAACCGCAAATGGTACGCCATCGTCATGCGCGTTTCACGTCGGAAGTTAGGCTTCGAAAGCGACGAGATCATCGACGTTGTGAACCTCAAGCTGCCGATTGAAATGTTCGGCTCATTCGGTCCTACCGAAGGTGTGTATCCAGCATATCACATGAACAAGCTCCATTGGATCTCGGTGCTTCTACCCGATGCCGCCGACGATTTGATTGAGTTTCTTGTGAATGCAAGCTACGAGGCAACAAAGGACAAAAAGAAACGCAGGAAAAGCGACTAAATCCACCGCGATAGTTATCAAAAACTTAACACGATTTGCGCTGGACTTCCCGCACTTCCTGTGATATACTGTGTGCTACCAACCAAAGGGGGCACACGATATGCAAAAAACATACACAACTCAATATCCAAAGAGCGGCTCTGCTGCGGGTTTCACCGTGCGGAGTCGCTCTCGCTTTATGAAGGAGGCAGACCATGAACATACTTGAAGATCTGTGGTTCGGCAACATATCGCCGTGGGAGCGACCGTTCAAGAAGGACAGTGCATACGCGGAACTACTGGCGCTTGTAATCCGGCATCAGGAAGACCTGCTATCCCGGCTGAACGACGAAGAAAAGCAAATCTTCGAAAAATACGCTGACTGCTCCACCGAGATGCATGATCTGACCGAGCGTGAGGCGTTTGTAAAAGGCTTCACGCTTGGCGCAAGAATCATTATCGAAGTGTTGTCAAACGAATGCGACCAATAACAAACTAAAGTGGTCATGTACCAAAT
>JAZNBZ010000068.1:0-5134 GCA_045587285.1 Candidatus Flemingiibacterium sp.
TTAGGAAATTGGCGCCGTTAAATAAGCACTCTGTGGTACGAAGCTTACGGAAGTACGAAGTTCCGAGCTGGGGCGAGGTGATAAGGCTCCCTTTTACATATATTTGAGCCGAGTAGGAGAGGGTTCAAAAGGGAGAGGGAGGGCGTGGCGCCTGGGCGCCCTCCCTCTCCCTTTTCGTCCTCCCCGAGCGCGAAGCGCGAGGACAAGCCGAGCGGTAGCCGTTCGTTGGCGGGACGTCGTGGGCGCCGTCCCCTACCGGGGTAGCGGTAGCCGTTCGTTTCCCCGAGCGCGCAAGGCGCGCGAGGTTTTCCCCCCCTTGACATTTCTCAAAAATATGTTAAACTATATAATGGATAGATATGGTGCAGCCGCACCGCTGAAAGGATAAGTTATGCTTATTACCGACAAAAAAGCCTTTTCGCGCCTTACGGCGCTCAACAAGCTCGAACTGACCGAGGCAGAGAGCGCGGACACCCTAGCCCTCTTCGCCGCCCAAAGCGCCGAGCTTGAAAAAATGGCATCGCTCGATACCGAGAGCGTCGAGCCTATGGTTCACGTTATGCCGATTTCCGCAAGCCTGCGCGAGGATACGGCAACGGCACACTTCACGCGTGACGAGCTTCACGCCGCCGCACCCGACGCTTGCGGCGGCTACCTTCGCGTGCCTCTCTTGCTTGAATGATGAGGTCGCGTGAAATGAAGCTTTATATATCAAAAACTAAAACCGTCGGCGCGAACCCCATCGTGCTCGACGATATGATACTCACCGAAGATTTCCCCACCACAGCAGGCTCGAAAATGCTCGACGGTTACAAAAGCCCCTTCACAGCGACGGTCGCAGAGCGGCTCAACGCGGCAGGCTGCTCCGTTGCAGGCAAGGCGAACGTCGGCGAGTTCGGCATCGACCTACTCGGCGAAACGTCGTATTTCGGCGCGGTGACCGACACGCAAGGCAGACTCACGCTCGCATCCGCCGAGCTCGTCAGATCGGGCGGCGCAAAGGCGGCCGTCTGCCTCGACACAAACGGCGCACAGCGCCGTGCGGCAGCACTTTCAAACCTCGTTTATATAAAGCCGACCTACGGCACCGTTTCTCGCTACGGCACGGTCTCCGTTGCATCTTCGGGCGAGTGCGTCGGCGTTACGGCAAGGACCGTCGCCGACTGTAAAGCCGTGCTCGACACTGTCGTCGGTCACGACGATAAAGACGGCACTTCCCTTCCCGAGGAAAAATGCGCACTCGTCAAAAACGGCGCGGCAAGCCTTAAAAAGGCTGCAATCGTAAAATCTCTCACCGCGAACGTCGGCGCCGACACCGCGGCTAAAATCGACGCGGCACGGGCGGCGTTCACCGCGTCAGGCATCACCGTCAGCGAAATCGACTGCGACGTGCTCACGCACGCCAGAACCGCGTGGGGCGCGCTTATGTGCGCCGAGCTTTGCAGTAATTTATCGCGCTACGACGGCGTAAAATACGGTCACCGAAGCGAAAATCACACCACGCTCGACGAGCTTTACACAAAGAGCCGCACGGAAGGCTTCGGCGCGCTTATCAAGACCGCTATTCTCTACGGCTCGGCGGTCCTCTCCGAGGACTGCTATACGCCCGTTTACGACAAGGCGCTTCGCGTTCGCAGAGTTATCACCGAAGCGCTCGCGAGGCTTCACGGCGAGTACGACGTACTTATAATTCCCGCGTGCTCGAAGAACGCGTACACCTTGGACGACGTCGCCGCGAGCAAGCATCTCCCGTTTGACGAGGCGCTTTACACCGCGCCTGCGTCCATTTCGGGGCTTCCCGCGGCAGTTGCAGGCGGCGTACAGCTAATCGGCGCCCCCTTCACGGAAAGCACCCTTTTTGAAGCGGCGGCCGTAGTCGCGAAGGAGGGTGAGTGAATGAAATACGAAACCCTTATCGGTCTTGAGGTACATATCGAGCTTGCGACCGAGTCGAAGATATTCTGCTCCTGCAAGACGGAATTCGGTGCAGAGCCGAACACGCACGTTTGTCCTGCCTGTTCGGGTATGCCCGGAATGCTTCCCATTCTCAACCGCCGTGCCGTTGACCTCGCTATGACGGCAGGTATGATGCTCGGCTGTCGCATAAATCGTACCACTGCCTTTGACAGAAAAAGCTACTATTACCCCGACCTTCCGAGCTCGTATCAGACGACGCAGCACTTTGCGCCCATAGCCGTAAACGGCACGCTCGAGATCGAAGCGAAAACGGGCAAAAAGTCCGTGCGTATCAAGCAGATACACCTCGAGGAGGACGCAGGCAAGCTTATACACGACGCCGTCACGGGAGCAACGCTCATCGACTACAACCGCGCAGGCGTACCGCTTATCGAGATAGTTTCGGAGCCTGATCTGTCGAGTGCCGAGGAGGCGGTTGCCTACCTCGAACGGCTTCGGTTATTGCTTCGCTTTGCCGGCGTTTCAAGCTGCCGTATGGAGGAGGGCTCGATGAGATGCGACGTAAATCTTTCCGTGCGCCCCGAGGGCTCCGACAAGCTCGGCGTACGCACCGAAATAAAGAATATGAATTCTCCGTCCGCTATCGCCCGTGCTATCGAGCACGAGGCTGCGCGCCACGTTGACGCGCTGGAGGGCGGTACGGAGGCGCTCGTTCCCGAAACACGCCGTTGGGACGACGCCGAGGGCAAGACCTTCGCAATGCGCGGCAAGGAATCGGCAGGCGACTACCGCTACTTTCCCGAGCCCAACGTTATGCCCGTCGTTATCGACGGCGCGTGGCAGGACAGCGTCAAGGCAACGCTTCCCGAGCTTCCCGAAAAAAAGCGTGCACGCTACGTCGGCGAGCTTGGACTCAGCGAATACGACGCCGATCTTCTGTGCGACAGCCGCACTCTATGCGACGCGTTTGAGGCGGCACTTGACGTATGCGGCTCTGCAAAGGAAGCGGCGAATTGGCTTATATCCGACTGTATGAGCCTTCTCAACAAGCGCCGTATGACAGCCGACGCGCTTCCCGTCGGCGGCGCCTCGCTCGGCAAGCTTATAAAGCTTTGTATGGACGGCGCCGTAAGCCGTGTCAACGGAAGGAAAATTCTGTCGGCGATGTTCGACGCGCCCGTCGAGCCCGAGGCATACGCGAAGGAAAACGACCTCGTCGTTTCCGACGACCGGGGCAAAATGTACGAGGTCATCGCCGCGGCCGCAGCCGCCGAGCCGAAAGCGGTCGCCGACTATAAGAGCGGCAAGGAGAAGGCACTTCTCGCAATTTTCGGCAGGTGTATGAGGGCGCTTCGCGGCAACTGCGACCACGCAGTGCTTCGCGAGGCACTTATCGAGTATATTAACAAGCAATAATACGAAAATATATGGAGGCTTATTTATGAAACGTCTGCGTTTTTTGGCGGTAATGCTCGTGCTTATAACGGTCTTTTCAACGCTGCCGCTTTCGGCGGCGAATAAAACCGTCCTTCGCACGTCGAACAGCGACACCGATTACGTCAAGTTCACGATAGTCGGTAACACCGTTAAGATCGAGGGCAAGGTTATATGCGACGATCTTGCGCGTCTTTGGCTGCGCTCGGACAAGGTCAACGTGACGAACGAGCACAGCAAGATCATAAACGTAAAAAGCGGTGAATATTTCTGTGAAACGCTCTCGCTCGAGGGCATTACCGAGCCGCGCGATATTACCGTATACACCTACAAGGAGCCGGGCGACGGCTACTTTTGGAGCTTTATCTGGAAAACCGTGAAGGTCGAGCCCTGCAGCGGCGGATACCGCTTCGTAGCCTCCGATATCGAAAAGCACAACGCCGAAAAGCTCTCGGGCTGGGTAAATCCCGCCGAGGCGCTCGAGATGAGCTCTGCCACTATAAAAAGTGCGTCGGACAGCATCTGCGCGGGAATTGATGGCGACTACGAAAAGGTTTTCGCGCTCCACAAGTGGGTTGCCGAAAACGTCTATTACGACTACGATTACTACTACGGCAGATCGGGCAATATAGCCTACGACTCCGAGGCGGTGCTCGAAACGCGCCGCAGCGTATGCGAGGGATACGCGCGTCTGCTGTGCGATCTGATTCGCGCGCAGGGCATCCCTGCGATACTCACCTCGACGTACGCCGCAGGCATAAGCGTTGAGAATTTCGCCGACACCGCCGTGAACGCGACCAAGAGCAATCACGCGCACACGGAGGCGTTCGTTGACGGCAGATGGATAACGATGGACGCGACGTGGGATTCGGGCAACAAATACGAGAACGGCGAATTCAAGACCAAGGCTCCCGACAGCTTCTATTATTTCGACATCACTCCCGAGTGCTTCTCGTACGACCACAAGATAATCCGCCGTCAGCAGTCCGCCCCCGAGGACACGCCCGCCGATTGGGCAAAGCCCGAGGTGAGTCAGGCGCTTTCAAACAAGCTCGTTCCAAGCTCACTTCAGACGGACTACGCAGACGACATAACGCGTCGCGATTTCTGTATACTGCTTATGAATATGCTCTGCCGTGCAGAGGGCGTTGACTCCGTGGAGGCGCTTCTCGCGGTAAACGGCATCACGCAAACCGAAACGCCGTTTAACGACGTAAACGATATTTCGGTGACCGCCGCAAGCAAGCTCGGCATCGTAAACGGCGTGACCGCAACCAGATTCTCGCCGAACACGAGCATCAAGCGTCAGGAGGCGGCGGCTATGATAAAGCGCGCGGCGTCAGTGCTCGGTGTCAGCGGCGACGCTGCCGGCGCGGCGTTCTCCGACACGGCGGAAAGCCCCTCGTGGGCGGTCGAGGCGATAGCGTTCACGTCGTCGCTTAAATCCTCAAGCGGTGCGCGCGTTATGGGAGGAGTCGGCGCAGGCGCGTTCGATCCGACCGGCACCTTCACCCGTCAGCAGGCGATACTGACGGTATACCGTCTGTTTGGATGCTGATACGCTTCACCTCCGAGGTAATGCTCGGAGGTGATTTTTTCGCGCGTATCGCTCGCTTTGTCCACGACGTCCCGTTTACGAGCGCGTACCGCTCGCGTTGACCTCGCGCTTCGCGCTCGGGGAGGACGAAAAGGGAGAGGGAGGGCGCTCAGGCGCCACGCCCTCCCTCTCCCTTTTGAACCCTCTCCTACTCGGCTCAAATATATGTAAAAGGGAGCCTTATCA
>JAZNBZ010000069.1:0-9714 GCA_045587285.1 Candidatus Flemingiibacterium sp.
CTTTATGCCTACAACGACGTTTACCGCGAGATAATCTCCTACACCGAGGCTGTCGGCAAGATCGACATGTGCGTGAATATGCGCAAAGTAAATTACGATAATACGGTATACGCAAACCAGACCTACACCGCCGTTCTCGGCGAGGATGGCAAGTACCGCTTCGACGGCGATTTCACGCTTCCGATACAGATCGTAACCAATATGGGAGCCCTCGGATAAATATGCCAAAAAGCAACGTAAAATAAGATTATATTGCCTTGACAAAAAAATGCCCGTGGTGTATAATACTTACGTAGGTAAGTGTCCGCCGCGGGCATATTATTCGTCAGGGAAGGAGATGCGCCGATGTTTAAATCAGTATTTACGAAATACATAACCGCGTTCACGCTCATAATCGCAGTATGCTTTATCATTCTGACGGCTATTCTCTGTACGATGGTCGGCGGTTGGTCAGCTAACGTAAAATCCGATATGGTCGAAAAAAGCGCGGACGTAGTTGCCGAGAGTATACAGGAAAGCTTTTTGACGAGCAACACGACCGATTTCAATCAGTTCGTATACTACGGCCGCAGCCAGCTTACGCAGCTTCTGACTGCCCTCTCCGACTACAGCGACGATATACACATAATTATCCTCGATTCATTCGGTGCGCCGCTCGCTCACGATAACGGCGTATCGGTCGGCTATATAAACGCAAACGTGCCCGAGGGCGTTATGTCGGAGATCGGGAGCCTCGGCTCACAGCGCATCGTCGGACGCATCGACGGTGTGTTCGAATACGATCACATCTCCTTCATCTGCCCTATATACGACGTAAAGGGAGAGCTTGCGGGCGGAGTGCTTGCGTGCTCTGCCTCGGAGCAGACCTATGCGCTGATCGAAACTATGGTCAAAACCATAGTTCTCTCTTGCCTTTGGATAATGCTCGCGGCGCTCGTTGCGGTATATTTTATCTCCGAAAAGATAATCGATCCCCTAAAGCAGATGTCAAAGGCGGCGAAATCCTTTGCCGCAGGTAAATTTGACGTGCGCGTGCCCGTCAAGGGGCGCGACGAGGTCGCGGAGCTTGCGACGGCGTTCAACAATATGGCGTCGTCTATGTCAAAGCTCGAGGATATGCGACGCACGTTTCTCTCCAGCGTGTCGCACGACCTTCGCACGCCTATGACGACAATATCGGGCTTTATCGACGGTATCCTCGACGGCACTATTCCGCCCGAGAAGCACGAATATTATCTTGATATAATCCGCACAGAGGTACGCAGACTCGCGCGCCTTGTGGCAAGCCTTCTCGACATCACGCGTATTCAGGCAGGCGAGCGCAAGTTCAACAAGACTGCGTTTGACGTATGCGAAATGGCAAGGCTCATACTCATCTCCTTCGAGCAGAAGATAGACGAAAAGCGCCTCGACGTCGAGTTTGACACACAGCGCGACAAAATGGTCGTATACGCCGACCGCGACGCTATCTATCAGATACTTTACAACATCTGCGACAACGCGGTAAAATTCTCGCGTGAGGGCGGCAAATACAGAATAAGCATCATCGAGCGCGAGAAGAAGGTGTACGTTTCCGTATTCAACGAGGGCACGGGTATTCCCGCAGACGAGCTTCCGTTCGTGTTCGAGCGTTTCTACAAGAGCGACAAGAGCCGCGGACTTGACAAAACGGGCGTTGGACTCGGGCTTTACATCGCAAAAACGATAATCGACGCGCACGAGGAGGAGATCTGGGTGAAGAGCGTACACGGCGAGAACTGCGAGTTCGTGTTCACCCTTCCCTATACTCCCGAGGTGACGATAAAGGACTAAAAAAAGCTGCGTAAATTCGCCAATTGTGGCAATAATAAATCACGAAAATATTTTTTAGGAGGATATAACTATGAATCTCAAAGGAACAAAGACAGAAGCAAATCTCGCCGCTGCATTTGCAGGCGAATCCCAGGCGCGCAACAAGTACACCTACTACGCGTCAAAGGCAAAGAAGGAAGGCTACGAGCAGATAGCACAGCTTTTCCTCGAAACCGCTGAAAATGAGAAGGAACACGCAAAGCTTTGGTTTAAGCTTCTCAATGACGGCATCGGCACTACCGCAGAAAACCTCAAGGATGCGGCAGAGGGCGAAAACTACGAGTGGACCGATATGTACGCACAGATGGCAAAGGACGCTCGCGAGGAGGGCTTTGATTACATTGCAAATCTTTTCGAGGGCGTTGCGGCTATCGAAAAGACTCACGAGGAGCGTTACCGTAAGCTGCTCGCAAACGTTGAGGGCGGACTCGTATTCTCCCGCGACGGCGATATGATTTGGGAATGCGGCAACTGCGGCCACGTTCACATCGGCAAGGCAGCCCCCGAGGTTTGCCCCGTATGCGCTCATCCCAAGGCATATTTCAAGATCAAGGCACAGAATTATTAATCATCAGCATACAGAAAAAGCACTTGCGGCAACTTCCGCAAGTGCTTTTTTGTTTTATATAAGTCCAAGACGCACGAATGCGTTGTAGATACCGTCCTCATCTATATGATCCGTTATCACGTCCGCAACCGCCTTTGCGCTCTCGTCTGCATTGCCCATAGCAACGCCTATGCCTGCCGCCTCGAGCATAGTAGCGTCGTTTCCGCCGTCGCCGAACGCGATCGAATCGCGTATGTCCGCGCCGACGTGCTCCATCAAAAGGCGAACAGCACTTCCCTTGCTTACCTCGGCAAGCGTGATCTCTCCCCACGTTGGCGGCATATTGTTAAAGCTGAACGGGTCCACGTTGAACGTCGGACCGAGGCGTGTCTTCATTTCGTCGATGTTTATATCGGCACAGCCGTACATTCCCTTTTCGACGTTTTCGAGCTCGTCCGTGTCCGAAAAAACGGTATTTCCGTAAGCGTCCACAACGACCTCGCGGCTAACGCCTGCCTCGACAAGCGCGTCGCAGACACGCTTGTAATCCTTCTCTGTACCGCCAAGACTGTGTCCGAGAAAATAGAGGGTGCTTGCACCTGCATTTTTCAGCGTATTTTCAACGTGCAAAAACATTTCTTTTGAAAAGCTCTTGTGGAATATTTCCTTACCTTCCCAGATAACTGTTGCACCGGAGGATATTATGATTCCGTCGAAATCAATCTCTTCAAGTAACCACGGGTAAATCTGCTCGTAGTAGCGTCCGGTGCATATGAGAACCTTGTGACCGTTTTTCTTCGCCGCAAGAAGCGCCTTCTTCGCAGACTCGGGCATCTCGGATTTCATATTAACGAGCGTACCGTCAATATCGAGAAAAATATATTTTGTGTTCAAAATTACTCCTTAACTGCGTTCACAGCCGCCTCAAGCCCGAGGATATAGCTGTCTGCCCCAAATCCGCTTATTTGCTCTATGCAGACGTCCTTTATTACGGAAACGCGTCTGAATTCCTCCCTCTCGTGGATATTTGACATATGCACCTCAACCACGGGAAGGCTTATCGCCTCTATAGCGTCGCGGATAGCGTAGGAATAGTGCGTGTACGCGCCTGCGTTCAAAACGATAGCGTCGATACCGCCGTTTGCAAGCGGCCGCGCCGCGTGAAGTCGGTCGATGAGCGCCCCCTCGTGGTTTGACTGATAGAACTCTACCTCGACACCAAGCTCTGCCGCCTTTTTTTCGATACGCGCATTGATAGCATCAAGCGTTTGTACTCCGTAATGCCCTGCATCACGCTCGCCCGTGAGGTTTATATTCGGGCCGTTCATAACGAGAATTTTCATTGCTTATCCTTCCCTTCGGCTTAAATAATATTCCTTCATAGCAAGTGCGTCCTCGGTCTGGTCGCCCGCCGACTCGCTGATAATTCTCGGTGATACGTTCTCCTTTATTATCGCCTCAACAAGCGGCTCGAACGGCGGCTCAAAGCCGTCGTCCTTAAAGTTGACGTGACGCTTTTCACCCTGCTTCGTGTACTCTATTTTCGAGAAGTGGCAGTGAAGCGTTTTCGCGTACCCGTCGCCGAGACGGTCGCCTATCTTATCAAACACCGCGCGGTAATCGTCAACACCGAGGAACACGCCGCCCGTCGGTGTTTCTTCGATGCCGTCGAACACTCCGCTTTCCGAGCGTCCGCGGCAGTTGAGATGACCGAAATCCACTACGGGATGCAGACACGGCGATATCTTGCAAAGCGTCAGCACCTCATCAAGCGTGCCGAGCTGATTGAGTTTACCCATCGTTTCAAGGCAAATTCGCACGTTGGTGCTGCCTATTTCCTCAAAAAGCTTGTAAAGCGTATCTGTGGCATAATCCATCGCCTGCGCGCGGCTTATCTTCGCCGCACTGCCCGTGTGGACAACGATAGTGTCCGCGCCAAGACATTCTGCTGCCCACAGGCTCTTTTTAATGTATTCGATGCTGTTGAGGCGCTTGTCAAGCTCGGTGCTCGAAAGCGAAATAAAGTACGGCGCGTGAAGTGACATTAAAATACCGTTTTTCTTTGCCTCCTCGCCGACCTTACGCATAGACGCTTCGCCTGCCATAAATCCGCGTCCTGCTTGATATTCGTACGCGTCTATACCGCGCGATGCAAGCCACGCGGGTGCCTCGTGCGTATGCTTTTTACCGTCCGCGAAGAAGCTGTCAGAGCTTCCCGCAACGCCGAATTTTGCATTTGACATAGTTTTGTCCTTTCTATTTTATGAGTTCAAACGCGCGAGCACACGCGTCCTCGTCGGGCATCACGCCCGACCATTTTTCAAACGCCGCCGCGCCCTGATACACGAGCATCCAAAGTCCGCTCATCGCGATAAGTCCGCGTTCGCGTGCACGCAAAAGAAGCGCGGTTTCAAGCGGATTATAGACCGCATCTATAACCATCGCACCGGTCGGCAGTGCGTCGATAAAATCAAGCGATTCAAACTCGGGCTTACCGCTCATACCGAGCGCAGAGCAGTTTACAAGTATGTCCGACTCGCTCGCCGCACGGCATAGCGAATCCGTATCGAGCGGCAGACATTCGCATTCGCCGCCGAGCATATCAGAAAGCTCGTATGCGGCGGACAGCGTGCGGTTGAGAACGGTCAGCCTCGCGTCCGCATTTTTCAGCGAGAGCGCCGCAGACCTCGCCGCACCGCCTGCGCCGATAAGCACGGCGCGCTTACCCTTAACTATATCCGAAAGCGGCGCATCGCCAAGTCCGTATCCGCGTCGGATAGTCATCAGTATGCCCACGCCGTCCGTCGTGTCGGCGTATAATTTGCCGTCCTTTATTACGACCGTGTTTGCAGATGCAAGCACCCTTGCCTCGTCGCCGAGATAATCTGCGATACGCGACATCTCAGTCTTCAAGGGCATCGTGCAGTTAAAGCCGTCGTAGCCATCGCGCGCGAGGCGCTCGACGGTGTCGCGAAGCGTATCCTCGGTCACCTCGATGCGCTCGTAGGAAAAGTCTGCTATGTGAGCGTCGCGTGCAAACGACGATTGAAGCTGCGGCGAGCGGCTGTGTGCAATAGGCGAGCCGAGCACTGCGAGCTTTAATTTATCCTTCATAGTTTGCCTCATTTTACGTTTTTCTTTCGGTATAAGCGTAGGAACGGCTTTTCGAGAAGTCGCTTCGCCTTAAAAAACGGTGTACGCTTGTCCTTTATAGGCGGCACTAAAAACGCCTTTATTCCAAGGCGTTTACCTGCCCACACGTCCGTGAAAAGCTGGTCGCCGACACACGCGGTGTTCTCCACAGTAGTTCCCATATGTGCCATTGCCTCGCGAAGATAGCGTCTTGACGGCTTCATCGCGTCCGCGTGGAAATAGCAGTCAAGTCCTTCGCAAAAGGCTTCGACTCGCGGCGCGTGGTTGTTTGACACGAACGCCGTCTGCACGCCTGCGGCGTGCATAGCGTCAAGCCACGCGGTGACGCTCTCGGTCGGCTTTGGATCGTCGTACGTAACGAGTGTGTTGTCGATATCGAGTATAAGCGCGCGAATGCCGAGGGAGTTAAGCTCCTCGGGCGTTATCGCGTAGATATTGTCGTATATTTTCGTTGGGAGAAATTTCTCAAACACTTCTCTTTCCTCCAAATTCAACTTACTGTAAAAGCGATTTGCCTTCCCACTCACGAGGGCAAGCAACGCCCATAATATCAGCTACCGTCGGTGCAATATCGAGAATGCTCACGTCGTGAAGCTCGCGTCCGCCCTCAAAGCGCTCGCCAAAGAATATCATCTGTATCGTCATATCCTCGGGCATATCCGTTCCGTGCCCTCTGTTGTGTCCGCCGTGGTCTGCGGTAACTATAACGGTGTATTCATCACCTGCTGCCTCGATAACGCGCTTTACGTTGTCAATAGCGAGGCTCACGTAATTAAGATAGGTATCGGTCATCCAGCCGCAATCGTGTCCGCCCTTTTCGTCGGTTTCAACCATATAAAGAAAAACGAAGTCAGGATTTGCGAGCTTTATATAGTTTATAGCGCGGTCGGTCAGCATAGCGTCCGTATGATCAAACGAATACGAATGAATATATTCCGCTGCGTAAAGGCTACCCGGCTTGCTGATGTTTCGTATTTGCTCCCACCCGTAGTATATAGCGGCGCGCTTCCCTGCCGCTTTAAGGCATTCGATAAGTCCCGTCACGGGGTGCACCGGCACAATGGATTCGTTTGAGAAGGTACAGTGCCTTTCCGGCGGAACGCTATGAAACATCGACATATGACAAGGCAGGGTTACCGACGGCATAACCGTTCTTGCGTCGAGCGTATACGCCGCCTTTTTCATAAGCTCCCCGACGTACGGATTTCCGCATTTAAGAAGTCCGTCAGGTCGCATTCCGTCTATTGATATAAGAACAATCTTGTTCATAGCAGCCCCCTATGTTGATACGTACTGATTTTACACTATGATTATTTTATCATATTTCCTTCAGTCTGGCAAGTGCTTTTGCAAAAAAACCGTCCGCTTAAACGGACGGTTTCAATTTTATGCCGTAACGATGCCGGCAGCCTCGTGGAGCTTTAAGTACTCCACCGCTTCCTCTCGCATCTTATACTTGAGTATCTTGCCTGCCGCGTTCATCGGGAAGCCCTCGACGAAGCGGATATATCTCGGGCACTTGTGCTTTGCCATATTTGCAAGGCAGAACGCCTTCATTTCTTCTTCAGACGAGCTCTCACCCTCCGCAAGCACGATGCAAGCCATTACCTCCTCGCCGTACTGCTTGTCGGGCACGCCGATAACCTGTACGTCCTTGACCTTCGGACTCGTGTAAAGGAAGTCCTCGATCTCCTTGGGGTAAATGTTCTCACCGCCGCGGATTATCATATCCTTGATGCGTCCCGTGATCTTGTAATAACCGTCGGGAGTGCGTCTTGCAAGGTCGCCCGAATGGAGCCAGCCTTCGGCATCAATTGCCGCCGCGGTAGCCTCGGGCATCTTGTAGTAGCCCTTCATAATGTTGTAGCCGCGAGCACAGAACTCACCGTCAACGCCGTCGGGCACTTCCTCGCCAGTTTCGGGATCAATTATCTTCGTTTCAACCGCGAACATACTCTGACCTACAGTGGTACAGCGAAGCTCAAGCGGATCGGTGGTTTTTGACATAGTCGTAGCAGGTGAAGCCTCGGTCTGACCGTAGGTGATGCAGATCTCGGGCATATTCATCTTCTCGACGACCTCCTCCATAACCTTGATAGGACACGGAGAGCCTGCCATAATACCCGTTCTCATATGCGAGAAATCGGTCTTGTCGAAATCCTCGTGGCCGAGCATTGCAATAAACATCGTCGGCACACCGTGGAAGCAGGTGATCTTTTCCTTGTTGATGCAATTAAGTCCCTTTTTCGGCGAGAACGCGGGGATCGGCGACATAGTAACGCCGTGCGTCATCGAAGCGGTCATCGCGAGCACCATTCCGAAGCAGTGGAACATCGGCACCTGTATCATCATACGGTCGGCGGTGGACAGATCCATACAGTCGCCTATCGCCTTACCGTTGTTGACTACGTTGTAGTGTGTGAGCATAACGCCCTTCGGGAAGCCCGTCGTACCCGACGTGTACTGCATATTACACACGTCGTGCTTGTTTATCATAGCGGCGCGGCGGTAAACGGCGTCGATGGGAGTACGCTCTGCCATAGCGAGCGCCTCGTCCCACGTCATACAGCCGGGCTGCTTCGAATCAACGGTAATAACGTTGCGCAGGAACGGAAGCTTGCGCGAATGTATCGGCTTGCCCGATTCGTGAGCTGCAAGCTCGGGAATAAGCTCTTTTATAATTCCAACGTAGTCGGAATCCTTGTAGCCGTCAACCATAACGAGCGTATGCGTGTCGGACTGACGGAGCAGATATTCGACCTCGTGCTTTTTGTAAGCCGTGTTTACGGTAACGAGCACCGCACCGATTTTTACCGATGCCCAGAACGTGATATACCACGCAGGCACGTTCGTTGCCCATACGGCAACGTGGTCGCCCTGCTTTACGCCCATCGAAATGAGAGCGCGAGCGAAGGTGTCAACGTCGTCGCGGAATTCGGTGTAGGTTCTCGTATAGTCGCACTCGGTGTAGCGGAACGCGTACTGCTCGGGAAACTCCTCGCACATACGGTCAAGCACCTGTGGGAACGTAAGGTCAATAAGCTGATTCTTCGGCCAAACGTAGTTGCCCGTACCGCGGTTGTTGGGGATAAGGTGTCCCGCCGCGTGAGCAGTGCCGAGATACTGCTCCATAAAGTTCGCGAAATGAGGGAATACGATACCTGCGTCGGAAAGCTCGGGAGGGTACTGCTTGAGCCATTCGAGCGAAATGTAGCCCTCGTAGTTGAGCGAACGGAGCGCCTTTAAGTAGTCCGCCATCGGGGGCAGGTCGCCCTCGCCGACAAGCTTATATACGACCTTGCCGTTTTCCTCAACAGAGTCCTTTATGTGAACGTGCTTTATGAAAGCACCGAGATTGGTGATAGTGGTCTCGGGAAGCTCACCCTTGAAGCGGTAGGGGTGGTTAAAGTCCCACAGCGCCGCAACGCTATCGCTCGCGATCTTCGCAAGAACGTCGGCAAGGCGCGCGGTATCGGAATATACGCCGTTGGTTTCGATAAGAAGCGTTACGCCTGCCTCCTCGGCAATAGGCGCGAGGAGCTTCATCGGCTCGATAACGTTTTCGTCGTCGAAATCGGTGGTAGGGCCTGCGGTAAGATCGCCGAGTACACGGATATAGGGCGTACCGAGAGCCTTTGCAAGCGCGATGTATTTTTTGAGCTCTTCAATCGTTTCGGTGTGCTTTTCCTTGAAGCGAAGCGCACAGCCCGAGGAAAGACAGCAGACCTCAAGCTTCATCTTGCGAAGCTGTTCAACGGTCTTGTCAAGATTTTTTTCACTGAACGGAGAGGAATAACCGGAGAAGATGTCATTGCCTAGACCGCGCATCTCAATTCCGTGAAAGCCAAAGTCCTTGGCTAGCGAGCAAATATCCGTCCAACTGAAATCAGGGCATCCGAGTGTAGAAAATGAGATCTTCATAGCTTTATCCTCCTTTAAAAATTTTATTTGGCGCGTCGCGCCGAAAGCTAAAAGTCTATATATTCCCGAATACACTTTCGGAAATATATCCTTTATTATACCATACGGCGTCCGAAAAAGCAATAGTTATTTTAACATATTAGCACGGCACACAAAAAAATATTTTTTATATTTCCACGAAAACGCTGCCCTGAAACCGGGGGGCGTGGGGTTTTGGTCTCTTCTCCTCGCCCATTTTTTTT
>JAZNBZ010000070.1:0-2415 GCA_045587285.1 Candidatus Flemingiibacterium sp.
GAGGGCAACAACCTGATACTCCTTATGACCGATACCTACGACGTGCCGACCAAGCACTTCGACGAGGGCGAGTCTGCGGAATCGACCTCGATGTTCACCTACGTAATGTGCGCCGTCTGCCCTGTCAAGGAGGCGAAGTCAACGCTCGCGTACGACACTACAAAGCAAGGCTTCCACACACGCTCGTGCGAGTGGAACGTGTCCGCACCAGAGCTTGGATTTCTCTTCCCTGCGTTCGACACACGCAAAACGAACATCTACAACGCGCTCTACTACGTAAAAAACGTTGACGACAGCTCGGAAGCGTTCGCGAAAAACATCTTTGCTACAGAGCTTCCCTTGCCCGCAGGTCAGCAGAAGAACATCTTCGAAACGGTACTCTCCGACACGCTCGGCAAGGAATGCTCGTACGAGGTCGTAAAGGCGGTGCACGACGACGTTGCGCTTCGCATAGAGGAGCACAAAAACCTCCGTGTGCCCGAGCAGCTTACGATAACGCGCACCGAGATCGCGAGCGTGCTTACGAATTTGAGCGTACCCGAGGAAAAGATCGAGGACTTCAAGAAGAAGTGCGACGAGGAGTACGGCACGTGCGCGCCGATACATCCGCGCAACATCGTCGAGCCGAGAAAGCTTGAGATTAAGACGCCCGACGTGGTGATAAAAGTAAACCCCGAGCGCGGCGACCTCGTTGAAACGCGTGTCATCGACGGAGTTAAGTACGTGTTGGTGCGCGCCGACGCAGACGTTACGGTGAACGGCGTGTACGTTGATATAAAGGATATATAACTTAAAAAGCTCCGCCATTTGGCGGAGCTTTTCTCTTATTTAAACGCGGGCGCGTGGGTGTCGGTGTCGGCAAACGCGTTCGGACCGGGATTTGAGAGCGAGAAGTACATTTTCGCCGCCTTTGTCGTTCCGAAATCGCGGTTGGAGCCGCTGTCCTGCACCTTGTTGAAGGCATCGCGGAACATCTGATTGTGCGCCTCCTCACGGTTGAGAAGAAAGTCGATAGTCTTTCGCACCTTCTTGTCCTCGATCTGTCTGTAAAGGTACTCGTAAACCACCTTCGCGCGCTGCTCGGACGCGATGTTAGAGAGCAGGTCGGCGCACAAGTCGCCCGTAACGGTGACGTAATCGCCCGTCCACGAGTATCCCGACGCGTTGATAAGTCCGGGGTTAAGACCAAGCAGCACGTGCGTCTGCACCTCGCCCGACTGTACCTTTGCGGCGTCCACGTCGTGACCGTTGAGGAGATTTATCGTCTGTGCGACCATTTCCATATGGCTCAGCTCCTCCGCGGCGATGTCAAGGAAGAGATCTTTGATCTCGGGATCCTTTATGCGAAAGCTCTGCGACATATACTGCATCGCCGCCTTAAGCTCACCGTTTCCGCCGCCGAGCTGCTCCTGCAAAAGCACCGCGTACTGCGGATTTGCCCGTTCGACCTCGACGGGCTCAAATAACATTTTTTCGTGTTTAAACATAGTTACCCTCCATAATTTGAATTCGAAGGTATTGTTCCCACGCTCGCAGAAAATATTCTTCCCTGTAAGATTTCCATTTACCAAAACAATACAAAATTATGACTGCATAACGGCTTTGACCTTGCGGCAATACTACCAATAGAGTCTTGTAAATGGGAAGGCAGCCATACGTTATGAAGTCATCAACCTACGGCCGCAAGGTAGAGATTTGCGGCGTTAATACCTCTACTCTCAAAACGCTCACCGCCGACGAAAAGCGTGAGCTTTTAATCCGCGCCAAGGACGGCGACACCTTCGCTCGCGACGAGCTTATAAACGGAAATCTTCGCCTTGTTCTGTCGATAATCCAGCGTTTTGCATCGCGCGGCGAAAACCTCGACGACCTGTTTCAGGTCGGTTGCATCGGGCTTATTAAAGCGGTAGATAATTTCGACACGACGCTCGACGTGAAGTTTTCCACATACGCCGTTCCTATGATCATTGGCGAGGTACGCCGCTATCTTCGCGACAACAATGCCGTGCGCGTGAGCCGCTCCGTACGCGACCTCGCGTACCGCGCACTCGGTGCACGCGAGCAGCTTGTGCGTACACTCGATCGCGAGCCGACAGTCGAGGACATCGCAAAATCGCTCGGCGTTTCCAAAGAAGAAGTCGGTGCGGCGCTTGAAGCGATAGTCGAGCCCGTGAGCCTATTTGAGCCGATATTCACCGACGGCGGCGACTCGATATATATTATGGACCAAATCAGCGACACCGACAATACCGACGAAGCGTGGCTCGAGGATATCGCACTTCGTGAGGCTATGAAAAAGCTCTCACCACGTGAGAAAAACATCATCGATATGCGATACTTCAAGGGGCGCACGCAAATGGAGATAGCGAGCGAGATCGGCATCTCGCAGGCGCAGGTATCGCGCATCGAAAAAGC
>JAZNBZ010000071.1:0-22467 GCA_045587285.1 Candidatus Flemingiibacterium sp.
GGTCTTTTAGCTATGCTTTATTCGGTTGCTTCGGTAGTGTCCTCAGCTTCGGTGGTGTCCTCGGTTTCCTCTGCGGGCTCCTCGGTTACCTCTTGTTCAACCTCTACCTCGGTATCGGTGGTGGTATCCTCGGGCTGTTCAGCCTCGGCAGCCTGTGCCTTTTTAAGAAGGAGCACCATAAACATACCTGCGTACGCACCGCCTGCACCGTAAGAAATAGTGTCGGTGGTGAGCACGGTTCCGTCATAGTAGGTGATCTCGCAGAAATATGTTGCGCCCGGATCATACTCGGTCAGGGTTTCGGTAGTCTGGTCGAGAAGCGGTATATTACCGGTTGCCGTAAGGATCTCGATGTCTGCGGTGAAGGCAGCGTTTTCGGTCAGCGTTTCGCATGTAAAATAGAGGTTGTCGTAGGAAGATGCACCGTCACTATACTCGATATAATAGGAGTCGCCTATCTGATATGTAGTGTAGAGATTGTAGGAATCTATTGTGAACGTAGCTTCATCGCTGTAATTGTCGGGAGTGAACTTAATGATCATACCCGGGAAAACGCCGTCAAGGTAGAAGTCGATCTGATCATAGATGGTGAGAGAAGAAGGCGGATAAACGTAAGCCGTCCATACGGAGCTTGCGCTGTCCCACGAGCCGTCGTAAACGTGGTAAACCTCAGACTCGGTCACGGTGTAGGATCCACTAGCGGTAATAGCCTCTATAGTAGCGGTGAAGGGAGCAGTGCCGTAAACCTCGGGATTTAACCAAGTCTGATAGTCGCCGTCAAACAACCAAACGTTGTTTCCGACAGAAACGTAATTGCCGTTGCCGGAATATTCGTCTACGTATGAGGTGAAATCAGGATCGTCGCTGGTTAAGGTGATCTTTAATTTAGCCGGAGTTGTAAAATCGAAGGATAAGTCAAGCTCGGCCTGGTAAATTGTACCGGAATAATAATAAGACATCCAAGTGCGCGTCGTGCTGTTGTACTCACCGCAACAGTAGCCGTTAAAGAAGTCGGAGTCGGGAGTGAAAGCTGTTGCCTCGGAGCCGATTCTCTTGTACCACTGGTAGCTTACTACATCCTCGGGGCTCGTTACCTCAACGGTGGGGGAGTCTTTCGTGGGCTGCGTAACGATTGCGTAGGGATCTGCGGCAAACGCGGGCGTTGCCATCGTAAAGACGAGTGCAAGCGCGAGAAGTGTTGCGAGCGTAGATTTGAAATTCTTTTTTATAAGTACAGTTCTCCTTTGGAAATGTTTTTTGTTCGATTTATTTTACCATAAAAAGGTCGGCTTGTCAATAAAATCTGTGCAAAAAAACGACGTTTTTTGCGGTTGTGCCGTGCGGAAAATATTTTGTAAAATATTTGTAAACACGGTTGCATTTTTATAAATATTATGGTATACTATATCGGTCAGCGACTGTGGCGGCGCTGATAACAAAATACAGCCGCGATAACACACACCGCGTGAGGTCGGAAGTTCTCGCTTGCGAGTTTCCCGAATATGCGCAGGTGGTGGAAAAAACTAAAGGAGGACATAAAAATGTCTGTTATCACCATTAAGCAGCTTCTCGAGGCAGGTGTTCACTTCGGTCACCACACGAGAAGATGGAACCCGAAGATGGCTGAGTACATCTTCACCGAAAGAAACGGTATCTACATCATCGACCTTCAGAAGACCGTTAAGAAGTTTGACGAGGCTTACGCTTTCGTTCGTGACCTCTCCACCGAGAAGGGCACCGTACTCTTCGTTGGTACCAAGAAGCAGGCGGCTGACGCTATCAAGGAAGAGGCTGACCGCTCCGGTATGTACTACGTAAACGAGAGATGGCCCGGCGGTATGCTCACCAACTTCAAGACCATCAAGAAGTCCATCAACCGTCTTATCGCTCTCGAAAAGATGCAGGAGGACGGCACATTCGATCTCCTTCCCAAGAAGGAAGTTGCAGGCCTTCTCAAGGAAATGAACGATCTTGAGCGCAACTACGGCGGTATCAAGACTATGGACAGACTTCCCGATGCAGTATTCATCGTTGACCCCCGCAAGGAGCACATCGCCGTTCTCGAAGCAAAGAAGCTCGGTATTCCGGTCGTTGCTATCGTTGACACCAACTGCGATCCTGACGATGCTGACTACATCATTCCCGGTAACGACGACGCTATCCGCGCTATCAAGCTCATCTCCTCTGCAATCGCTGACGCAATTCTCGAGGGCAGACAGGGCGAGCAGATTACCGACGCTGCTGAGGAAGCTACCGAAGAGGCAGCAGACGCTGAATAATTTTAGATTAAACGATCTTATACGAAAGGAAGCATAAAAAATGGCTAACATTTCCGCAAAAGACGTTGCCGCTCTCCGCGCTAAGACCGGTTGCGGCATGATGGAGTGCAAGAAGGCACTCGTTGAGGCAGAGGGCAATATTGACGAGGCTGTAAAGGTTCTTCGTGAGCGCGGTCTTGCAGTTGCTGCAAAGAAGGCTGACAGAATCGCGGCTGAGGGCGTTGTTAAGATTATGGAGAAGAACGGCGTTGCCGCTATGATCGAGGTCAACTCCGAGTCCGACTTCGTTGCAAAGAACGAAAAGTTCCAGGCATTCGTTGATACGCTTCTCGAAACCATCATCGCTAACAAGCCCGCTGACGTTGACGCTCTTATGGCGTGCACCCTCGGCGACCAGAGCGTTGAGGCTGCTCTCAAGGAGCAGATCTTCATCATCGGTGAGAAGCTCACCATTCGTCGTTTCGTTATCGTAGAGGGCGCAGTTTCCACCTACGTACACGGCGGCGGCTCCACCGGCGTTATCGTTAAGTTTGAGCTTGACGGCGTTGCTGCTGACGACGCTGCATTCGTTGAGTGCGCACACAACGTAGCACTTCAGGCTGCTGCTATGAACGCAACCTACGCTAACAAGTCCGATGTTCCCCAGTCCGCTCTCGATGAGGAGAAGGAGGTTCTTCTTTCTCAGATGGCTAACGATCCCAACCTTGCATCCAAGCCCGAAAAGGTTAAGGAAGGCATCGTAATGGGTAAGCTTGGCAAGTTCTACGAGAACAACTGCCTTGCAGAGCAGGCTTACGTTAAGGATGACTCTATGTCCGTTGCAAAGTATATTGCATCTGTAAACAAGGGCATCAAGATCGCAAGCTTCGTTAAGTACGAGAAGGGCGAAGGCCTCCAGAAGCGTGAGGACAACCTTGCAGAAGAGGTTGCAAAGCTCACCTCCGGTCAGTAATTTAATACTACCGTACCGCGAACCGACACTCGGTTCGTGGTATTTTTTTAGTTGTGATGCTTTTGGCGAGTATAATGGCTTGTAGGGGCGCATCACGATGCCCCCATTTTTCCCCTATTAAACTACTGTAACGGGCGATTCGTGAATCGCCCCTACGGTTCTGTTTTATGCTTTTTTGCTGCACGGGAAGATGGGGAATGCCGAATTTGAAATTTAATTAAATATTTTTAGTAAAAATTTCTCGATAGCCCTTTACAAACGGCGCAAAATAGGTTACAATATAAGAAGGAATATTATCGGGCTTTGCCCATAGATCAAAACAAGGAAGGTGTAACACAATGAGCGAAAAAGCAACACCGAAATTTAAACGAGTTCTCTTAAAGCTCTCGGGTGAGGCGCTTGCTCCCTCGGAGGAAAAAAGACGCGAGCTTGCCGCACAGGGCGAGCATCCGATCCTCGACTACGATATGATCGACCGCGTAGCCAAGGTCGTCAAGAAATGCGTTGCCATCGGCACGCAGGTGTGCATTATAGTCGGCGCGGGCAATATCTGGCGCGGACGTCAGGGCACTAATATGGACAGAACGCGCGCAGACCATATGGGTATGCTCGCAACCACCATAAACGCTCTTGCGCTTCAGGACTTTTTCGAGCAGAACGGTATCGACACGCGTGTGCTCACCGCAGTTGAGATGAAGCAGTACGCAGAGCCGTACATCCGCAACCGTGCCGTGTCGCACCTTGAAAAGGGCAGAGTCGTAATTCTCGGCGGCGGTCTTGGCATTCCGTTCATCTCCACCGATACGGCGGCTGCTGTAAGAGCTGCAGAGGTTGGCGCAGACGTTATACTTATGGGCAAGAACATCGACGGTGTTTACACAGCAGATCCGAAGAAGGATCCCGGCGCAACCCGATACAAAGAGGTTTCGTACAAGGAGATCCTTGCAAAGGATCTGAAGGCTATGGACTCCACCGCCGCATCGTTCGGCAACGAGAACCATATCAAGACGTTCGTGTTCGAGCTTAAAGAGCCCGAGAACATTTACAACGCTATAATCGGCGACGTTGAGGGAACTATCGTCATCGACGGCTGATATTACGTTTAACGAATTTTTTGTAGGGGCGATCTTTGATCGCCCGCGGGCGCACACAGTGCGCCCCTACAAGCTATAAACTTACAACAAGAAAGGATCACAACTATGAAACTCGATTGCAAGGCTTTTGAAGAAAAAATGCAGAAATCCATCGCGTCCTACGAATCTCAGCTCGCTGATATCAGAGCAGGCCGCGCTAATCCCGCGCTTCTCGATAAGATCGAGGTTGACTACTACGGCGCACCGACAAAGCTTAACCAGATGGCAGAGGTAAAGGTTACCGACGCGCGCACCATTCTCATCACTCCTTGGGACATTACCACTCTTAAAAATATGGAGAAGGCGATCCTCGCATCCGACCTTGGCATCACCCCTATGAACGACGGTAAGACGCTTCGCATCAATTTCCCCCAGCTTACCGAGGAAAGACGCAAGGAGCTCACCAAGAAGGTTGCAAAGCTCGGCGACGATGCAAAGGTTGCTATCAGAAACATTCGCCGCGATGCTAACGACGCCGCAAAGAAGATGAAGAAGGACGGCGAAATGACCGAGGACGAGCTCAAGGCGTCCGATAAGGCAGTTCAGGACCTCACCGACAAGTACGTAGCAAACGTCGACGCAGTCACTGCACGCAAGAATAAGGAGCTCATGGAGATCTGAGTTATCTGACGTGGGATGCCGTGCAATGCGGTATCCCACATATTTTTGTATTTAAGGGAGCCTTAAATGATTACACACGATCAAAACGGCGCAAAGAAAAAACTCTCGCATATCGCCTTTATTATGGACGGAAATGGCAGATGGGCAAAGTCGCGAGGACTTATGCGCGAGGCGGGACACGTTGAGGGCGCAAAGACCTTTCAGCGTGTTGCGGAATACTGCTTTCGCGGCGGTATCGACACCGTAACCGTATACGCATTTTCCACGGAAAATTGGAAGCGTCCCGAGAGGGAGGTCGCCGCTATTATGCGACTGCTTAAAACGTACTTAAATCAGGGCATACGCGAGATGATGAAGGACAATATCCGCGTGACCTTCCTCGGTGACAAAACGCCGCTTTCGGGTGAGCTTCGCGAGCTTATGGAAAAGCTCGAAAAGGAGTCTGAGGGCAACAAATACCGCTTAAACGTCGCCATAAACTACGGCGGCAGAGCAGAGATCGTCAGCGCGGTGAACGCGCTTGCCGCTCGCGGTGTGACTGAGTTTACCGAGGAGCTTATCGCCTCGGAGCTTTACACGAGGGGGCAGGATGATCCAGATCTTATCGTACGCTCGGCGGGCGAGCTTCGTCTGTCGAACTTTTTAACGTGGCAGTCGGTCTACTCGGAATTTTATTTTACACAAACACTCTGGCCCGATTTCGGCGAAAAGGATGTTGACGCCGCCGTTGATGCGTATTACGGACGCACCAGACGGTTTGGCGGAGTCGTGTAGGTTAATTGAATGTGAGGTAGGATGATGAAGCAGAGAATAATTACAGCGGCGCTTTTGCTGCCGCTTGCAGTCGTGGTGCTTATCTTTTCGCACACGGTAGTGCTTCCCGTTGCTGCGGCTGTTTTTGCGGCTGTAGGCGTTTTTGAAATGCTCGGCTGTATCGGAGTGCGCAAATACCCATCCGTTACGGTGCCGTCGGTAGCCGTTTCCGCGATAGTCGTTTTCACCGCCAGATACGGCGTTTTGGCGGCGGAAAGAAGCTCGTACGTTTTAGCCCTCTTTGCGACGCTCGCTTTTCTTTATATTTTTTATCTTATGTGCGTTGCGGTCGTGTCGAAGGGCACTAAGACCGTCGGCGATATGGCGCTTGCCGCCGTTATGACGCTTTATATAACGGTCGGCTTTACGTCGCTTATCGTTCTGCGCGACGTACGCTCGGGCGAAAACGATATCGGCGCGTGGCTATTTCCGCTCGTGCTCGTCGGCGCGTGGATACCCGACAGCGCGGCGTATTTCGTCGGCAAGGCGTTCGGCAAGCACAAGCTGATCCCCGACGTAAGCCCCAAGAAAACTGTCGAGGGCGCTATCGGCGGAGTGATCTTCGGCGGTATTGCGTTCGTTGTTACCGGATTTATTGCAAGCCGTGCCGTTGGCTTTGAGCCACACTACCTTCAGCTTGCCGTTGCAGGTGTTGTGGTTGCCGTCGTTTCGATATTCGGTGACCTTATCGCTTCTCTCGTTAAGCGTCAGTACGGTATCAAGGACTACGGCAAGATATTCCCCGGACACGGCGGCGTAATGGACCGCTTTGACTCGATTATCGCCATCGCTCCCGTATTGATGCTGGCTTGCTCGCATCCCGACATTTTTTCTCTTTTGATGTGATATGGATAAAAGTATAGTAATTTTAGGCTCTACCGGCTCTGTCGGCACACAGACGGTCGAGGTCGCGGCTGACCTTGGCGTGCGTGTCGATACGCTCGCGGCAGGGCGTGACTACAAAGCAATGGAAAAGCAGGCGCGGCTACTAAAACCGCGTCTTTGCGTTATGGAGGACGAGGGCGCGGCGCGTGAGCTTCGAGTTCGTCTTGCAGATACGGATATAAAAATCGAGGGCTCGCACGAGGCGGTCCTCTTGGCGGCGGCTGATACGAGTGCTGACGTTATCTTCAACTCGGTTGGCGGAAGTGCGGGACTCGAGCCGACTATGTGCGCCGTCAGAGCAGGCAAGACTATCGGTCTTGCCAACAAGGAAAGCATCGTTATGGCAGGCGATTTCGTTACGAGCGAGGCTCGCCGTACGGGTGCTAAAATAATTCCCGTTGACAGCGAGCATTCGGCGATATTCCAATGCCTTGAGGGACGCTCGGCAAGCGAGGTAAGCCGAATACTGCTGACTGCGTCGGGCGGACCGTTTTTCGGTATGAGCCGCGATGATATGGCGAGCATCACGCCTGAGCGTGCGCTCGCGCACCCGACGTGGAGGATGGGACAAAAAATAACCGTAGACTCGGCTACGCTTATGAATAAGGGCTTCGAGGTTATCGAGGCGGTACATCTTTTCGGCGTTACGCCCGACAAGGTTGAGGTGGTCGTACACCGCGAGAGTATAATACATTCTATGGTGGAATATAATGATAACGCCGTTTTGGCGCAGTTATCGTTGCCCGATATGCGCCTTTGCGCGCAGTACGCGATGACTTATCCCGAGCGCGTTCCCGGTATTATGGGAAGGCTTGATTTGACGGCGCTCGGCAAGCTTACCTTCTACAAGCCCGATCTTGATGCGTTCCCGCTTTTAGCGCTCGCCTACGAGGCTATACGCACGGGCGGCGGCGTACCTGCGGCGCTCGTCGCGGCTGACGAGGCGGCTGTTGAGGCATTTATCGGGGGTAAGATAGGCTTTCGTGAGATTTACGACGTCGTTGCATCTGCACTCGATAGATGCGGAAAAATTCCGCTTAACTCCGTCGAGGACGCATACGCGGCGGCGGCACTCGGCAGAAGGTCGGCAGAGGATATAATAGCGTCGCTCTGACCGTACCGTACTTCCAAACGGAAAACGTAAACGAGGTTTTTATAAATGAATTTTCTCTACATTCTTCTCACGCTTGTAACGATATCCGCCCTTGCGCTCGTTCACGAGCTCGGGCACTATACGACGGCGCGTCTGTTCGGCGTCGGCATAAACGAGTTTGCCGTCGGTATGGGTCCGAAGATACTCTCGCGCCGCTCGAAAAAGACGGGTATCGTATATTCCTTGCGCCTTTTTCCCATTGGCGGATTCGTGTCAATGGTGGGCGAGGACGAGGCGAGCGACGCGGAGAACGCGCTAAACAAAAAGCCCGTCTGGCAGAGAATGATAATCACCGTTGCAGGCTCGCTTATGAACATTCTGACGGGTATAGTTTTAATGGCGGTGGTCGTTACTATGACACCAAGGCTCGGCAGTACCACTATCGCGCAGTTTGACGAGGGCGCGACGAGCTCTGCGTACGGTCTTGAAATCGGCGACGAGGTACTTCGCGTTGACGGCGTGCGAGTTCACGTCGCGGCGGAGCTTTCGTATGAGGTGATGCACAGCGCAACGGAGCCCATAGACCTTGTTGTACGCCGCGACGGCGAGCTCGTTACCCTCGAGGACGTCGAGTTCCCGACTATAACGAGCGAGGGCGTGCTTTTCGGTATGCCCGACTTCTTCGTGCTCGCAGAGGAAAAGACGCCGCTTGCCGTGATAAAGCACTCCTTCTGGCGCTCGGTTTCGACTGTCAAGATGATTTGGGAGTCGCTTTTCGATCTTATAACGGGCAGGTGCGGAATCGAGGCTGTTTCGGGTCCCGTGGGAGTTGCAGGCGCGGTTACTGATGCCGCAAAGAGCGGACTTTCCGATTTTCTCTATCTCGTGGTCGTTATCGCGATGAATCTCGGGGTGTTTAATCTTTTGCCGCTTCCGGCACTCGACGGCGGACGGCTTTTATTCCAGACGGTCGAGCTTATCCGCAGGAAGCCCATAAAGCCCGAGGTGGAAGGATACGTCCACTTTGCAGGAATCGTTCTGCTGCTTCTTTTGATGGTGGTTATTACCTTTAAGGACATCGTAAATCTGTTCGCGTGAGCGGAAATGTGAGGTTATAATGAAAACGACGAGAAAAGTAAACGTGGGCGGCGTCATTATTGGCGGCGGTGCTCCGATATCGGTACAATCTATGCTGAACGTCGATACGCACGATTTCGACGCGGTGCTCGCGCAGACGCGCGCCCTCGAGGCGGCAGGCTGCGATATCGTACGCCTTGCAGTACCCGACATAGACGCCGTGGAGAGCGTGCGCCTGCTCAAGGCGTCGGACGTGCGCGTGCCTATCGTTGCGGACATACATTTCGACTATAAAATAGCTCTCGCGTGCGCCGCAGCAGGCGTTGACAAGATACGCATAAATCCCGGCAACATTGGCTCAAAGGCGAAGGTTGCCGAGGTGGTCGCCGCTTGCAGCGACGGCGGAATACCGATACGCATCGGCGTTAACGGCGGCTCGCTTCGCCGTGAGATACTCGAAAAGTACGGCTCACCGTGCGCCGAGGCGCTCGCGGAAAGCGCGCTCGAGCACGTTCGCATACTTGAAGGATTAAACTTCGAGGACATAGTCGTTTCCATAAAATCCTCCGACGTGCGCACGATGATAGGCGCAAACCGTCTGCTTCGCGAGGCGTTTGACTATCCCTTGCACATCGGAGTTACCGAGGCGGGAAGCGCACATATCGGCACGCTTAAATCGGCGGTTGGCATCGGCTCGCTTCTTTGTGACGGTATCGGCGACACGATACGCGTGTCTTTGACGGCTGATCCCGTGCTCGAGGTCAAAGAGGGCAAGGCTCTCCTGTCGGCACTCGGACTTGGCGGCGCGTCGCTCGTTGACGTGGTATCCTGCCCGACGTGCGGACGTACGAAGATCGGTCTTATCGACCTCGTGGCAAGGTTTGAGGAGGAAATTCTCCCCGCGCTTCGTCCTTCAAGGAGAATTAAGGTCGCGCTTATGGGATGCGCGGTCAACGGCCCCGGAGAGGCGCGCGAGGCGGATATAGGCATCGCGGGCGGTGAAGGCGAGGCACTTCTGTTTAAGAAGGGCGTAACCGTCGGAAAATACGGCGAGGACGTTATTCTTGACGTGCTCCGCGACGAGATAAACAAGATGTAAACCTATTAAAGGCGGACGTTAATGAACAAATTTGAGAAAATATTCGCGCGATACGCTCAAACGGCGTCGGAGAAGGCTATTCTCGACACCGCCGAGGACGTAGTCTCGCGCGTTGACAAGGAAAGACGCGTGGTCGAGGTGACGGCGCGCTTTGATAAAATAATAAAGAAGCAGACGCTTTATGCGATCGAGGAAAATATACGCGCGGCGTACGACCTTACCGTCGTGCGTATTTTGCCGCGCTACGACAGCGCGCTCTGGTCGCCCTCGTACATACCCGAGGTAATGCTCGAGCTTAACCGCGTCGGCGCGATCTCGCGCGGCTTTTTCAACGAGTACGATTTCTCGCTTACGGACAACAAAATATCAATCAAAATATCGTGGAATAACGGCGGAATCGAGCTTCTTTACTCGGCAAGGACCAACGAGATAATTTCGAACATCATCTTCGCGGAGTTCGGACTTCGTTTCGAGGTTGAGCTTTCGCAGGATGGCGAGTACCGCGAAACGATGCCCGCGATAGCCGAGCAGATCGCCGAGATGGAAAAGCTCGCACGTGCACAGCAACGCGATATGGAGCGAGCTGTGACGTCGCGTGTGCCGGAGAACAAGCCCGTCGAGGAGGACAAATATAAGGATTTCGAGCACGTTTTCACGCTCGGTGCTTCAGAGGTAAGATGTGAGCTTGACGGCAGCGTTTGGCGTGTTGGCGGCAAGCGCTTTGATATTTCCGCGCCCGAATTCGTTATCGGCGGCGAGTTTGCGCTTGATAATCCCACACCGATAAGAAACATAACCGGACCGCAGAAAAATCTGCTCGTGCTTGGCGAGGTGTTCGGCACGGAAACCAAGGAAACGCGACGCGGTGACAGACTTATTTTAACCTTCGCCGTTACCGATAAGGACTCGTCCATATACATAAAAATGGCACAGCCGAAGGAGCAGCTTGAGCCGTATTTACAGAATATCAAGGACGGTATGACGGTTGCTATCAAGGGTTATTCGAAGATAGATACCTTTGACAACGAGCCGATACTTATCCCCTCGGCGGTTGCAAAGATTTCGCAGAAGTACCGTATGGACACGGCAGAGGAGAAGCGCGTTGAGCTTCACTGTCACACCCAGCTCTCGCAGATGGATGCTATCATTGAGCCTGCGGAGCTTGTTAAGCTCGCGCATAGCTGGGGACACAAGGCGGTTGCGATAACCGACCACGGCAACGTTCAGGCGTTCCCGATAGCTATGGGCGCGGCGGCAAAGCTCGGTATGAAGGTGCTTTACGGCATCGAAAACTACTACGTTGACGACACCGCACGCGTGCTGTTCGGCGACACGCTTGAAGACTATATGTCCACCCCGTTCGACGGCGAATACTGCGTATTCGATATAGAAACGACGGGACTTTCCTTCCAAAGCTGTAACATCACCGAGATAGGCGCGGTGCTTATGCGCGGAAACGAGGTCATCGACCGCTTCAACACCTTCTCAAACCCGGGTGAGCCGATACCTGCAAATATTGTTGAGCTTACGGGCATTACCGACGAAATGGTTAAGGATGCACCCGACAACGAAGCGGCTGTACGCGCGTTTCTTGAGTTTGCGGGCGATCGCATACTCGTCGCGCACAACGCGTCGTTCGATATATCCTTTATACGCAAGGTTGCGCAAAGCTTCCGTATACCGTTCACTAATCCCTATATGGACACGGTGGCAATGTCGCGCTACGTAAACCCCGAGCTTTCGAGGCACAAGCTTGACGTGCTCGCAAAGTATTTTAAGCTCGAGGAGTTTAACCACCACCGTGCGTGTGACGACGCGGAGATACTCTCGAAGATACTCGTGTGCTTATTTAAGAAGCTTCGCGAGGAGGGCGCGTCCAACCTTCGCGAGATGCAGCAGCTTATGAGCGAGCGCTCGGATCCCTTGAAGCTTCCGAGCTACCATCAGATAATTCTCGTTAAAAACAAGGTCGGACTTAAAAACCTTTACCGCATAATCTCCGACAGCTACTTAAAATATTACAAGAGAAATCCGCGCACTCCCAAAACGCTTATCGAAGCCAACCGAGAGGGGCTTATAATCGGCTCAGCGTGCGAGGCGGGCGAATTATATCAGGCTATTCTGAAGAATAAGACCGAGAAGGAGATCGAGGATATCGCAAGCTTTTACGACTATCTCGAAATTCAGCCGCTTTGCAACAACAGCTTTATGATAGAAAAGGAGCTCGTTAAGGACGAGAGCGAGCTTATCGCGATAAACAAGCGCATTTACGAGCTTGGCAAAAAGCTCGGCAAGCCCGTTTGTGCGACGTGCGACGCGCACTTTGCCGAAAAAGAGGACGAGATAACGCGCAAGATAATTCTTGCAGGTCAGAAGTTCTCCGACGCTGACCGCGATATCGGGCTTTACTTCCGTACGACGGACGAAATGCTCGCGGAGTTTGCGTATCTCGGAGAGGACGCGGCTCGCGAGGTAGTTATCACCAACCCGAACCTCATCGCGGATATGATCGACGATAAGATATTACCTATCCCCGAGGGCACGTTTACGCCAAACCTCGAGGGCGCGGAGGAGGAGCTTCAGCAGCGCTGCTGGGACAAGGCAAGAAAGCTCTACGGCGATCCTATTCCCGAAATCGTTAAGGCAAGACTCGAAAAGGAGCTTAAATCCATTATCGAAAACGGCTTTGCGGTGCTTTATATGATAGCGCAAAAGCTCGTTGCATACAGCGAGGAGCAGGGCTATCTCGTAGGCTCTCGCGGCTCGGTCGGCTCGTCGCTCGTTGCGTCGATGTCGGGTATATCCGAGGTAAATCCGCTCCCTGCACACTATTACTGCACGAATTGTCAGTATTCCGAATTCTTCACCGACGGCTCCGTCGGCTCGGGCTTTGACCTTCCCGACAAGGTCTGTCCGAAGTGCGGCACGCCGCTTACGGGCGACGGTCACGATATCCCGTTCGAAACCTTCCTCGGCTTCTACGGCGATAAGTCGCCCGATATCGACCTTAACTTCTCGGGCGAGGTTCAGGCGAAGGTACATAAATACACCGAGGAGCTTTTCGGCTCGGAGAACGTGTTTAAGGCGGGAACGCTCGGTACGCTCGCGGAAAAGACCGCGTTCGGCTACGTTCTCAAATATCTCGAGGAGCGTCAGAAGAAGCTTCCCAAGGCGGAGATCGCCCGACTTGCGGCGAGCTGTGACGGCATTAAGCGTACGACGGGACAGCATCCCGGCGGTATTATAGTCGTGCCGCGTGAGTTCGACGTATACGATTTCACGCCGATACAGCATCCGGCGGACGATCCGAACTCCGACATTATCACGACGCATTTCGCATTCAAGTATCTCCACGATACCATTCTAAAGCTCGACGAGCTCGGACACGATATTCCGACCAAATATAAGTGGCTCGAAAAGTACACGAACACCTCGGTTATGGACGTTAAAATGAACGACCGCGCGGTGTACCGACTCTTTGAGAGCACCGATCCGCTCGGTATTACCCCCGAGGACGTCGGCTGTCCGCTCGGCACGCTCGGACTTCCCGAGATGGGTACGCGCTTTATTCAGTCGGTTCTCGTTGACGCGAAGCCTAAGAACTTTGCCGACCTTATGCAGATATCGGGACTTACGCACGGCACGGACGTGTGGCTCGGCAACGCGCAGGACCTCATTAAAGAGGGCATTTGCGACATTTCGCAGGTTATCGGTACGCGTGACGGTATTATGCTCGTTCTTATGCAACAGTACGGTCTTGAAAACGCGCAGGCGTTCAAGATAATGGAGGACGTGCGAAAGGGCAAAGGTTTGAAACCCGAGTACGAGCAGTCTATGCGCGAGCACGGCGTGCCCGATTGGTATATCGCGTCGTGCAAGAAGATTAAGTATATGTTCCCGAAGGCGCACGCGGCGGCTTACGTTATGTCGGCGATACGCCTTGGCTGGTACAAGATATACTATCCGCTTGAGTTTTACGCGGCGTTTCTGTCGGTTGCACCCGGCGGCTTTGACGCAGAGATCGCAATGAGCGGACGCGCCGGTATAAGAGCAGTTATGGACGAGATAAAGAAAAAGGGCACCGAGGCAACGCAAAAGGAAAAGGAAATTTACGATACCTTTCAGATGGTAACGGAGATGTACGCACGCGGACTCAAATTCCTGCCCGTTGACCTTTTCAAGTCGGACGCGTTTGCGTTCAAGCCGGAGGGGGGCAAGATTCGTATGCCGTTTACGGCGCTCGGCGGACTTGGCGAGAAGGCGGCGGAGAAGATAGTCGAGGTGCGCGACCGCGAAAATCTCCTTTCAATCGAGGAGCTTCAGATCAAGGCGGGACTGTCGAAATCGGTCGTTGATCTGCTTCGCAAAAACGGCGCGTTCGGCGACCTTACCGAAACGAATCAGCTCTCGTTTTTCTAATATCACAAAAACTTTCAGGGTGTGATACTTTTATTGTCAATACTGACGGTTGACAGATTTGTTTTAATGTGGTATCATATTACTATGCTAAAGTGAAATGCTTGAATAGTACTGCTATGCGACTCGTTTGTAAATCTTTTTGTCAGTTGTTTGACAATTTAGGATTTCCGCAGCCGAGCCAAGGGGGCGTGGGGGAGCGGATGCGGACAGCAGGACGGCTACGCCGACCTGCGAGCGCAGCTTCCCCCACATTCGAAGCAATTACTTTAGAATGCGATTTTTACGAAAGGATGCCCCACTTGGGGTTAATACCCTATATGTCAAAGCTTAACTTAACAATTCCCGAGGGCACTCGCGACCTACTCTACCGCGAGGCACGCCTTTATGACGCCGTATGCGCCGACTTTAACCGTATATACGAAAACGGAGGCTTTTCGCGTATATCCACTCCCGCAGTGGAGAATTACGACCTTTTCACAAAGGTCAACCCCTCGCTCCGTGAGGAGAATATCTACAAGCTTACCGATAACACGGGACATCTGCTCGTTATCCGTCCCGACAATACGACGCCTATCGCGCGCGTCGTTGCGACGAAGCTAAAGAGTGCGCCGCTTGTGCAGAAGCTTTACTACAATCAGCATATCTACCGCGTAAACAGCGACTACTCGGGTATGCGAAACGAAATGCTTCAAAGCGGCATCGAGCTTATCGGTGCCGGCGGTATAAAGAGCGACCTTCTTTGCATTATGACCGCACTCGATGCGCTGAAGTCTATCGGGCTTAACTTCAAGCTCGAAATAGGCCACGTCGGCTACTTTAACGCGCTTATCTCCAAAATGAACCTTACCGACGACGAGGTTATGACCGTACGAAGCTTTGTTGAAGCGAAAAATTTTGTGTCGCTCGGTATGTTCGATAAAAATCTGCAAAACGACGTTATCCGCGAGCTTCCGCTCCTTTACGGAAACGAAGAGGTCTTTGCAAAGGCAGAGGCGCTTGCCGCTGACAACACCGACGCACTCGCGGCACTCGACTACGTGCGCTCGCTTTACGCGGCACTCTGCGCGGCGGGCTACGGCGACTACATTATGGTCGATATGAGTATGGTGCATAAGTTCGACTATTACACGGGCACGGTAATGCGCGGCTATATCGACCGCGCGGGCGAGCCTGTCCTCAAGGGCGGCAGATACGATAATCTGCTTTGTCAGTTCGACTACGACGTTCCCGCGACGGGCTTTGCGATAAACGTGTGCGCGGTGTGCGACGCGCTTATAAAGTCGGGTAAGCTTCCCGAAAATAAGCCGTCCGACGCCGTGGTGTTCTACGATAAGGACAGCCTCGGCGCGGCGATCGGTCTTAAAAACAGCTATGCCGAGAAGGGCAAGGTGTGCGAGCTGTCGGCGTTTGATACGTTAGAGGAAACCGAAGCGTACGCGAAGGCGATGAACATAGGCAAGGTCATAAACCTTGCGAGAGGAGCAGAGGAATGATAAGAATAGCTCTTACCAAGGGTAGAATAGAAAAGAAGGCCGTTGAGATGCTCGCGGCGGCAGGCTACGATTGCTCGGAGCTTTTAGAAAAGGGCAGAAAGCTTATTTTTAAGCTCGGAGAGGACGATATAGAGGTCGTGCTTGCCAAGGCGGCGGACGTTATAACCTACATCGAGCACGGTGTGTGCGACGTCGGCATCGTCGGCGAGGACACGATTATGGAGCACGGTAAGTGGTTCCACGAGCTGCTCGATTTAAACTTTGGCAAGTGCAAGTTCGCGCTTGCAGGCATAAAGGGCAAGGATTTTTACGAGGGCTATACCCACAAGATAATCGCGTCCAAGTACCCGAACGTTACGAAGAATTATTTTAATAGTAAGGGCATCGACGTTGAGATAGTAAAGATCGAGGGCTCGGTCGAGCTCGCACCGCTTCTCAACCTCTCCGACGCTATCGTGGACATCGTCGAAACGGGCTCAACGCTCCGTGAAAACGGACTTGAGGTCTACGAGGACGTGGCGTACATCTCCACACGCCTTATCGTCAATACGGCGGCGATAAAGCTCAAAAAGGCGGAGATAGACGAGCTTGTCGAGCGCATCAAGGCGCAGATCGAACAGTAAAGGTGGTTTCAAAATGAAGCTTTACGATAAAACACAAACGGATACGCTTCTCGCGTCCCTCGCCGAGAGGGCGGAGAACATCTCACCCGAGATAATGGCGACGGTTTCCGAGGTCATCGCAAGCGTACGCAAAAACGGCGACGCGGCACTTAAAGAATACACGGCGAAGTTTGATAAGGTCGAGCTTGATAGCTTCTACCTTTCCGACGCCGAAAAGGACTCGCTTATAGCGAAGGTGCCCGACGAATTAAAGAAGGTCATCGACGAGGCGGCGGCGAACATCTTCGCGTTCCACGAGAAGCAAAAGCAGAACTCGTGGATGATGAACGAAAACGGTAAGGTTATGGGACAGCTCGTGCGTCCGCTCGAGAAGGTTGGGCTTTACGTCCCCGGCGGCACGGCGGCATACCCGTCGAGCGTGCTTATGAACGCTATTCCTGCAAAGGTTGCAGGTGTTGAGAAAATAGTAATCGTCACGCCTCCGAAGAAAGAGGGCATCAATCCTGCCGTCGTTTACGCGGCGAAGGTTGCGGGCATCGACGATATTATACAGGTCGGCGGCGCGCAGGCTGTCGCGGCGCTCGCATACGGTACTGAGAGCGTGCCGAGAGTTGACAAGATAGTCGGCCCCGGCAATATTTTCGTTGCTATGGCAAAGAAGCTCGTTTTCGGCGCGGTGGATATTGATATGATCGCAGGTCCGTCCGAGGTTCTCGTCGTTGCCGACGAGCACGCAAATCCCGCGTACGTGGCGGCTGATTTAATGAGTCAGGCGGAGCACGATCCTATGGCGGCGTCGATACTCGTTACCACCTCGAAGTCGCTTGCAGACGAGGTTATAGCCGAGATCGAGCGCCAGAAGGCAACGCTTTCACGCTGTGACATTATCGACCGCTCGCTTGACGCGTACGGCGCGATAATCGTAGTTGACACTATAGAGGAAGCAATCGAGCTTTCAAACAAGATCGCTCCCGAGCATCTTGAGCTCGCGCTTGCGAACCCGTTTGAGGCATTATCGCTCGTTAAAAACGCAGGCTCGATATTCCTTGGCGACAACGCGCCCGAGCCGCTTGGCGATTACTTCGCAGGACCGAACCACGTGCTTCCCACAAACGGCACGGCGAGATTTTCCTCGGCGCTCGGTGTTGACAGCTTTATTAAGAAGTCGAGCTACCTCTACTACAGCGAGGATGCGCTTAAGGCTGTCGGCGAGAAGGTAGTCACCTTCGCAAACGCCGAGGGGCTTTCCGCACACGCAAATTCCATACTGCAAAGATTAAAGTGAGAAAATTATGATAGAAAACCTCATCCCCAAAAAGGTACGCGAGCTCGAGGAGTACCGCCCCAATATGACGCCCTGCCGCGTTCGCCTTGACGCGAACGAGAGCCCGTTTTTGCCCTCGAAAGAGGTGCTTGACGAGCTTGCGACGGCGGTGTATTCGCTTGACTTTAACCGCTATCCCGACCCGTACGCAACCGAGCTTGTGAAGGCGTTTGCCGCGATTTACAAGGTAAAGAGCGACAACGTGGTCGCAGGCAACGGCTCGGACGAGCTTATAAGCCTTATCGCAGGCGGTCTTGTTGAGAGCGGTGACACCGTAACGGTCGTGCTGCCCGACTTTTCGATGTACGAGTTTTACTCGACGCTCGCAGGCGCGGCATCGGTTAAATTTATAAAGAGCGAGAGCTTTGAGGTGGATTTTGAAAAGCTTTTCGACGCGGTAAGCGAAACGGGCTCGAAGCTCGTTATCTTCTCAAATCCGTGCAATCCCACGGGCTGGGTGTGTCCGCGTGCGGACGTTGAGGCGTTTATTGCAAAGACCGACGCGCTCGTCGTCGTAGACGAGGCTTATATGGAGTTTGCCGAGGTGAACGAGAGCGTTATCGACCTTACCGAGAAATACGATAATCTCATCGTTTTAAAAACGATGTCGAAGGCGTACGGTGCGGCGGCACTTCGTCTTGGCTTTGCCATATCGGGCTGTGAGCTTGCAAGTGCGCTTCGCAAGATCAAAAGCCCTTACAATGTCAACACGGTTTCGCAGGTGTTCGGCAAAATTATACTTTCGCATTATAGCGAAATCGAGGCAAACGTCGCGGCGATGCGCGAAAATCTCGCGTATATGCGCGAGAGCATTATCGCAATAAGCTCTGACAAAATTGAGCGAGTTTGCCCGACGGCGGCGAATTTCGTTTACATTAAGATGGCGTCTGCCAACGTGGCTCGCGAGGTGTTTGAGGCTCTTATGGCGCGCGGCGTGGCGATACGCTGTATGCGCGGCGGATACATCCGCATTTGTGCAGGCACGCGCGAGGAATGTGAGATATTCCTGACTGAATTTTCGGAGGTTATCAAATGAGTAAGGCTTCTCTTACACGAAACACTCTTGAAACGAAAATAACTATGTCCGTTGACTTCGGCGTAACCGAGGGCTTCGGGCTTCGCGGAACGAGCGGCATCGGCTTTTTCGACCATATGCTCAATTCCGTAGCCGTACATTCGCGTTCGGTTATCGAGCTTCAAATGACGGGCGATCTGCACGTTGACTGTCACCACACTATTGAGGACGTCGGTATCGTATACGGTAAGCTGCTTGCCGAAATTATAAAGGCGCGTGGTCCTATCGTACGCTACGCGACGTCGTTTATCCCGATGGACGAGGCGTTGGCACGTGCAGTTATCGACGTTTCGGGCAGACCGTACATCGTGTGCGACTACACACCGACCTCTCCTATGATAGGCGAGTACGACACGCAGATGACGGCGGAGTTTTTCCGCGCGGTTGCCTTTAATATGGGCGCGACGCTTCATTTGGCGCTTCTTTACGGCAAAAACGACCACCACGGCGTCGAGGCAATATACAAGGCGTTCGCGCACGCGCTCGCCGATGCAATAAAGCCGCGTGATACCGTGCTGTCGGCAAAGGGAGTTTTGTAATTTTATGAAGAAGATCGGTGTAATCGACTATGGAATGGGCAATCTCCATTCAGTTAAAAACGCGCTTGATTTTATCGGCGCGGACTCGTTTGTGTCGGATAAGATAGACGAGCTTTCCAAAGCGGACGGACTTATCCTGCCCGGTGTCGGCGCGTTTCCCGACGCGATGGATCGACTTCGCTCGACGGGGCTTGATGAGTTTGTAAAAGAATATGTTAAGAATAAGCCGCTTATCGGCATTTGCCTTGGTATGCAGCTTCTTTTCGATAAGAGCTATGAGTTTCGCGAGTGTGACGGGCTTTCGCTTATCGGCGGCGAGGTCGTGAAGATTGTAGAAGAGGGCTTAAAGGTGCCGCATATGGGCTGGAACGAGCTTAAGCTCGTAAATCCCTCACCGATAGCCGCTTCGCTGAAGGAAGGCGATCAGGTGTACTTCGTACACTCTTACAAGGCTAACGTGCGTGACAGAGCCGATCTCGTAGCCGTTACCGACTACGGCAACGAGGTCACGGCAATAGTCGCGCGCCACAACGTGTACGGCTGTCAGTTCCACCCCGAAAAGAGCGAAAGCGTGGGACTTGACATTCTTCGCAGCTTCTGGAGGATAGTAAATGATAATATTACCTGCAATTGACATACTTGGCGGCAAGTGCGTGCGCCTCACGAAGGGCGAGTACGGCACAGCCGAGAAGGTTGCGGCTGATCCTATCGAAACCGCACTTTCATTTGAGAGAGCCGGCGCAGAGTTTATCCATATGGTAGACCTCGACGGCGCAAAAGAGGGAAGCCGCGTTAACTCGGATATCTACACCGAGGTGGCGCGCCGCGTAAACGTACCGATAGAGGTCGGCGGCGGTATTCGCGATATGGATACTATCGACTACTACATAAACAAGGGCATCGAGCGCGTTATAATCGGCTCGGCGGCGCTAAAAAATCCGCCGCTCGTTAAAGAGGCGGTAGAGAAGTACGGCGATCGCATCGCGGTTGGTATAGACGCTCTTGACGGAATGGTTAAGACCGCGGGCTGGCTTGAGGGCTCCGACGTAAACTACATCGACCTTGCGCGCGAAATGGCGGCTGTCGGCGTGAAATACGTCATCTTCACCGATATTTCAAGGGACGGCACGCTTGAAGGCCCGAATCTTACGCAACTTGCTGCACTTGCAAACGCCGTTGATATAAACATCATCGCAAGTGGCGGTATACGCGACATCGGAAACATACGCGACCTTGCCAAAATGAACCTCTACGGCGCGATCTGCGGCAAGTCGATATATTCGGGCTCGCTTGATTTAAGAGAAGCTATCGAAGTTTCGAAAGGAAATTAAAAATGCTTTCAAAAAGAATTATACCGTGCCTTGACGTTAAGGACGGCCGCGTTGTCAAGGGCGTGAATTTCGTAGGCCTGCGCGACGCGGGAGATCCCGTCGAGAGTGCGAAATTTTATAACGGTCAGGGTGCGGACGAGCTTACTTTTCTTGACATTACCGCATCGAGTGACAGACGAAAAACTATCGTTGACGTGGTCGAGCGCACCGCAAAAGAGGTATTTATGCCGCTTACCGTCGGCGGCGGAATACGCACGGTCGAGGACTTCCGCGAGATACTTCTCGCAGGTGCCGATAAGGTTGCCGTGAACTCGTCGGCGGTGCTGAATAAGCGTATAATCGCAGACGCGGCGGACAAGTTCGGCAGTCAGTGCGTGGTGCTTGCCATCGACGCGAAGCGTTGCGAGGACGGTCATTTTACCGTTTACATCAACGGCGGACGCAAGGATATGGGCATCGACGCTATCGAGTGGGCGATCGAGGCGGAGCGCCTCGGCGCAGGTGAGATATTGCTCACCTCAATGGACACCGACGGCACGAAAAACGGCTTCGATATCGAGCTTACGCGCGCCGTATGCGAGCGCGTTAAGATACCCGTTATCGCGTCGGGCGGCGGCGGAAATCTTACGCATTTCTCGGACGTGTTCGAGCAAACGGGATGCGATGCGGCGCTTGCGGCAAGCCTGTTCCATTTCCGCGAGCTGTCGGTGAGAGAGGTCAAGGAGCATCTTAAGGAGAAGGGAATACCGGTGAGATTGACGTGATAGACAAGAGTGTTGATTTAGACGTATTTTTTAAAAAGGGCGAGCTTATTCCCGCAATCGTGCAGGACGCCGAGAACGGCGACGTTTTGATGCTCGCGTATATGAACAAAGAGTCGCTATCGCTCACGCTTGAGAGCGGTTATACGTGGTTCTGGAGCCGTTCGCGCGGCGAGCTTTGGAACAAAGGTGCGACGTCGGGCCACAAGCAGAAGGTGATGTCACTGTCGTACGACTGCGACGAGGACACGCTTCTCGTTAAGGTCATTCAAACGGGTGCGGCGTGTCACACGGGTGCGCGCACGTGCTTCTATAGAGAACTTATGAATTTGGAGAGTGAATAATATGAACGACAACGTATTAAAGGACTTGTACGCGGTTGTAGCAGACCGCAAAATAAACCCCGAGGAGGGCTCTTACACCTGCTATCTTTTTGAAAAGGGACTCGACAAGATTCTCAAAAAGGTTGGCGAGGAGTGCGCCGAGACGATAATTGCCGCAAAAAACGGCGACAACGAGGAATTAAAGAACGAAATCGCCGACCTCATCTATCACATTATGGTGATGATGAACGAGCGCGGTCTTTCGCTTGACGACGTGCTCGCCGAGCTCGACGCCCGCTCGAAAAAAATTGGCAACCTCAAGAAAATGAAGGTTGTCGATAGAAATACTTGATAAAAACGCCACAGAGTGTATGCTCTGTGGCGTTTTTAGTCCTCGCGCGCCTTGCGCGTTCGGGGGAACGAACGGCTACCGTTACCCCGTAGGGGGCGACGTCCTCGACGCCCCGCCAACGAACGCATACCGCTCGAGTTGACCTCGCCGCCTTTCGGCGGCTCAGGGAAACGAAAAGGGGGAGGAGGAACTATCTCAGTCGCCGACAGCTCCTCCTCCCCCTTTTAATCCCCCTTCACCTCTTGGCTCAAATATATGTAAAAGGGAGCCTTATC
>JAZNBZ010000072.1:0-13010 GCA_045587285.1 Candidatus Flemingiibacterium sp.
CAGAGAGCAGCAGGTCTTGTCCGTATCAAGCGAAATATCCTCATTTGAAAAGAGCTTGAGCGTCACGCCCACAGCGTTGACGCCTTTTTGTTTTATAAGATACGCCGCGACCGAGCTATCAACTCCGCCGCTCATGGCAACAAGTATTTTATCGGGCATTTCTGCGCTCCTTTCGTGGGGATTTTGATGTAAATAGTATAGCATATTTAAGTGAGTGTGTCAAGGAGAAAAGGAAAGGGGATACCCTCGGGTATCCCCTTAGAATGTTGCAATGAATTAACGGTGGTACGCAAAGCGTGGCGAAAGATTAGTCTAATTTTTTCAGAATCGCTTTGAATTCTGGAGTATTTCGAATAACATCAAAATCTTTTTCTGCAAGCCAAGTATCACGGAGAATTTCGCGCAACGGACGTGAATCGGCAGTGTCAAAATCGGTTTTCTTTTTGATCCTTTCACCAATCAAAAACGATGTTGTTCTCGTTTCATCAGGGCGATTGTCAAACTCAATCGCCGCTTGTACAGCAATTTCAAGCTGTTCCATTGCTTCGGCGTAGCGTTTTAATCTAACACAATACTTTGCGTGGAGAAAGGGACCCTTGGCGCTCCACCACGTATAATTAGGTCTGTTGCTGTCATAAATCAACTCGTCTAAAGCGTACATTTTTTTCAACACGCTAATTGCATCTTCATCAGAAACCAATTTCATTAAGCGCCAAAGCCCGTTTGATAAAACATCGTATGCTTTTAAAATATACTTTCGTGTGTGCGGTAATTTTTCCTCCTCAGACAATGCCCACCAAATTGCTGTTTCTTTACAATTACATATCGACGGCAGTGTTTCGTAAATGGAACGCCCCACTGTGTTTCTTCCCATTTCGCAATGATGAAAAGCAAGGCGATCAGTTGCCTCAAATCGAATTTCCGCGTCAGAGCAATATTTAATAATGCGCTCGCCAATCGTTACTATCTCGGCATCGTATTTCTTCCTGTTTTCTTCCCAATCAGGTATGTCTGCATCATCACTGCCCGCCACAAAAAGAGCATACATTAGCTTATTTAGGAGAGCATAGTTATTGGGAAATTCTGCAACCCCCGCGCGTGCAACACGAATACATTCATCAATATTTCCAATACTAATAGCTGTTTGAAAATCTTTTAGATAGTTGCCTACGGCTGCTTTCTCGGCAGCCTCATCAATACCCATGAGCCTATCCGTTGATATCCCGAAAAATGCGGCTATAGTGGGAATAAGTTCAATGTCGGGGTAGCAGGAATTATTCTCCCACCGTGATACGGATTGGCAGGACACACCCAACACTTCGGCAAATTCTTCCTGTGTAATCTCCTTTTCTTTTCGTAATTTTTTTATTGTTTCACCAATATACAGTTTCATAGTGAATCCCTCCAACACAAAAAATTGAAATCAGCGCTTCTTTCTGTCTATATTCTACCATACCGAAAGAAAACATTCAATATCACGTTATGAGAGTTTTTTTCACCAATAAAGTTAAAGGCATACCTGCCATAGATCAGGTATGCCTTTGTGTCCTTTTGAGAATGTGATTTTTACTGAGCCGCGTCAACGATTACGGTGAAGTCAGCAGTCTTGAGCGAAGCGCCGCCGATGAGTCCGCCGTCAACGTTTGTCTTGGAGAGAAGCTCTGCCGCGTTCTTCGGGTTCATCGAACCACCGTACTGTACGGTAACAGCCTCTGCCGCATCCTTGCCGAACATCTCTGCAACAGCCGCGCGAACGTAGCCGTTACCCTCATCAGCCTGATCTGCGGTTGCGGTAACGCCCGTACCAATAGCCCAAACAGGCTCGTACGCGATGATGATATTCTTAAGCTGTTCCGGCTTAACGTTAGTGAGCGCCATCTTGGTCTGATACTTAAGGAGCGTTTCGGTGTAGCCAAGCTCTCTCTGCTCAAGCGTTTCGCCCACGCAAACGATAGCGGTAAGACCTGCGTTCACAGCCGCGAGAGTGCGAAGGTTAACAGTCTGATCGGTTTCGCCGAAATACTGACGGCGCTCGGAGTGACCGATTACAACGTACTCAACGCCGCAAGCGGTGAGCATCTTCGCGGAAATTTCGCCGGTGTATGCGCCCGACTCCTTGAAGTGTACGTTCTCTGCGCCGATCTTGATGTTAGTACCCTTTGCCGCCTCAACAGCAGAAGCGATGTCAACGAACGGTACGCAAAGCACGATGTCGCATCCGTCCTTACCTGCAACCATAGGAGCAAGCTCAGTGATAAATGCGGTGGTTTCTGCGGGAGTCATATTCATTTTCCAGTTACCTGCGATAACTGTCTTACGGGTAGCCTTGTTCATTTTATTATGTTCCTTTCGATATACTTACAAAACCGCGGGCGGATATAGAATCCGCCCCTACGATTTTTTATTTAATTATTCCTTTTCGTTAAGGCATGCAATGCCGGGAAGCTCGAGACCTTCAAGGAATTCGAGCGATGCGCCGCCGCCGGTGGAAACGTGGCTCATCTTGTCAGCATAGCCGAGGGTTTCAACAGCCGCCGCGGAGTCGCCGCCGCCGATGATGGAGATAGCGCCCGACTCTGCGATAGCCTTTGCTACCGAACGGGTACCGGATGCGAAGTTCTCCCACTCGGAAACGCCCATAGGACCGTTCCAGATAACAGTACCTGCGCCGATAAGACTCTTTGCAAAGAGTTCCTCTGTCTTTTCGCCGATGTCAAGGCCCATCCAGCCGTCCGGAATGGAATCGCTGTAGATCTCCATACAAACTGCATCTTCCTTATACTCGCGAGCAATCTTGTTGTCAACGGGGAGAAGGAAGTTTACGCCCTTTTCCTTTGCCTTTTCCATAAGCTCGATTGCAAGGTCAAGCTTGTCGTGCTCGCAGATAGACGTACCGATCGGAAGCCCCTGAGCCTTGAAGAAGGTGTACGCCATACCGCCGCCGATGATGATGGTGTCGCACTTGTTAAGAAGGTTGTTGATAACACCGATCTTGTCGGAAACCTTCGCGCCGCCGAGGATAGCTACGAACGGACGAACCGGATCCTCAAGTGCCTTACCCATAACCTCGATCTCCTTCTGGATGAGGTAGCCGCAAACTGCGGTGTCAAGGTAATCGGCAACGCCTGCGGTGGAAGCGTGTGCTCTGTGAGCGGTACCGAACGCGTCGTTTACGTAGATCTCTGCGAGGCTTGCCATTTCCTTTGCAAATGCAGGATCGTTCTTTTCTTCAGCCGCGTGGAAGCGTACGTTTTCGAGAAGGAGAACCTCGCCGTCCTTGAGTGCCGCAGCCTTTGCCTTTGCGTCGGGACCTACAACGTCCTTTGCGAGGGTTACGTTGATGCCCTTCGCGGTAAGGTCGTCAGCAACGATCTTGAGGGAGAGCTTGGTGATGTCGTCCTTCGCCTTTTCGAGAGCTGCTGCGGTAGCCGCTGCCTGCTCGGATTCGGGAAGAGCCTCGATCTTCTTCTTATCCTTCTTGGAGAGCTTGAGCTCTGCGTCAAGAACGTTGTGGGGTCTGCCCATATGCGAGCAGAGGATAACCTTCGCGCCGTTGTCAACGAGATACTTGATAGTCTTCATAGCGCCGACGATACGCTTATCGTCAGTGATCTTGCCGTCCTTTACGGGTACGTTGAAATCGCAGCGGCAGAGAACTCTCTTGCCTGCAACAGCGATATCTTCTACGGATTTCTTGTTGTACATTTATTTTCACCTCTATAAAAATTTTTACGGTTTCACGATTGTATCCACAATCAAAGAATATTTTACCATATTCAAGGGATTTTATCAACACAAATTTGTGAAATTCTCGTCAATTTCAAAAATTTTTGTTACAGTTACAATATTTTGTCCCAAATCGGCACAATTATAATACAAAATGACAGTATTTCATTAAAAAACAAGCGCTCTCACAGCGAAATACGCGAGCACGATAACGCCAAGCGCTATACGGTACCAGCCGAACACGCAGAAGTCGTGCTTCTTGATGAAATCCATAAGGAATCTTATGCACACCATCGACACGGCAAACGCCGTTACCATACCGACAATAAGTATCGCAGCTTCAATCGCCGTAAACGCAAAGCCGTACTTGACAAGCTTCAAAAGCGACGCGCCGAACATTACGGGAATACCGAGAAAGAAGGTAAACTCCGCAGCGGTGGTGCGGTTCACACCGAGCATAAGTCCGCCGAGTATGGTCGAGCCCGAGCGCGACGTTCCGGGGAATATCGCCGCCAAAAGCTGGAACGCTCCGATTCCGAGCGCGTGCCTATAGGTGAGCTCGTCTATATCCGTCACGGAAAACCTTTTATCCTTGTTTCGCTTTTCAACGATAATAAACGCGACGCCGACAATTATGAGCATAATGGCGACCGTCCAGCCGTTATAAAACAGCGCGTCGATATAATCGTCAAAAAGCAGTCCCACAACTGCGGCAGGAAGGCAGGCAACCGCTATTTTTAGCCACATAGAGAGCTTCGTTTTGCTGATTATCCCAATCACTTCTCCGCCCTTCTTGAACGGCCATATCTTTTTCCAGAATATTACCGCAACGGCGATTATCGCACCGAGCTGTACCACGACCTCGAACATCTCGAAAAAGCCGTCCGAAACGCCCTCGAATTTGACAAATTCCTCAAGCAGAATGAGATGTCCAGTAGACGAAACGGGCAACCATTCGGTGATACCCTCGACTATACCGAAAAGGAGCGATTTCAGCATTTCTATAAATATCATTTATGTCCTCCTTACACCGCGCGAATAATGTCGCCCACGCGAACGGGGAACGGCACCTTCGCATAAAATTCCATATACGGATGCGGCGCGGACTCGATAGCCTCGCCCTGTGCGTTATAAAGCTCGCCGAGATGCATCGCGCGACCGATAGCGCCCGGTGTGATTATCTCGACGTCGGAGTTCGCGAAAACCTTATTTCTCTGTACGAAATGCGCCACACCGGTTGCTTCATCGTATGCCGTGACGCGGCAAAGATATGCCTTTTCCTTCATATAGCCGGGCTGTGCGGTAGTATTGGCGTTTTCCATAGGATTATCGAAGTAGTAGCCCGTGTGATACTCTCTGTGGCTTACCGATTCAAGCTCGTTTTTCCACGCGGGATCGTACTCGTACCCCTCGGGGTCTGCCATATAGCGGTCGATCGCCATTCGGTACATATTGGTGACGACGGCGGCGTAGTATTCGCTTTTCATTCTGCCCTCGATCTTGAAGCTGTCAATGCCCGCCTCGATAAGCTCGGGGATATGCTCAATCATACAGGTGTCCTTGCTGGAAAGGAAGAACGTGCCCTTTTCGCCCTCGATAACGGGGATACGGTTGTCGGGACGCTTTTCCTCCGTCACCTCGTAAGCGGCAACGCCCTCGCCTGCGACCTCGCTCGGCGCATAGGACACATTCCAACGGCAGGGCTGTGCACATTTGCCGCGGTTTGCATCGCGTCCGACGAAATGCTGTGAGAGCAAACAGCGTCCGCTGTAGGAAATGCACATCGAGCCGTGTATGAACGCCTCAAGCTCAAGCTCGTCGGGAACGTTTGCGCGTATTTCGCGAATCTCATCAAGTGTCAGCTCGCGCGCCAAGACCACGCGCTTTGCGCCAAGTCTGTGCCACTCACGGCAGGTCGCCGCGCTGACCGTGCTCTGCTGTGTTGACACGTGTATCTCCGCGCTCGGCAGATACTCGCGCACAAGCGCCATTACGCCGAGATCGGCAGCGATAACTGCGTCTATACCAAAGCCGTCGAGGCTTTTTACGAACTCCGTAAGCTTCGGGTATTCGTTTGTATGCGGCATCGTGTTGAGCGTAAGGTTTACGCGTACGCCGCGCTCGTGTGCGTATTTTACTGCCTCGCGAAGCTCGTCGAGCGTGAAATTGTCCGCTGCGGCACGCATACCGAAATCGTCGCCTGCGAGATACACCGCGTTGGCGCCGTACAGTATGGCGGCCTTCATTTTATCGAAATTGCCTGCCGGGGACAGTAGCTCCGGGGCTTTTTTTGCTTTTATCATCAGGTTTCCCCTTTTCACTAATATACAGTTACAATAATGATACCATTTTTCGTGTGAAATTGCAAGTAAAAGCCGCAAAATTTTTATACGAGCCGTTTATCGACGGCAAGTTGGTGCATCATAATAGTAAAATCATATGTTGAGGTTACCGTTATGTCATCGAAAAACATTTACCGCGCCACTTTGCCAAGCTTTCCACCGCTCGAAAAGGACACGGACTGCGACGTGCTCATAATCGGCGGCGGACTTTGCGGGCTTTTGTGCGCGTACTATCTCAAAGATAAGGGCGCAAACGTTCTGGTCTGCGAGGCGGATGGCATCGCGAATGCGACCACCGCACGTTCGACCGCCGTTATAACGTCAGGGCAGGACGTGCTTTCCCACGATATCGCAAAACGCTTTGGCGAGGCGGCGGCTATGGCAGTTATGCGAGAGCGGTGTGCCGCGCTTGAAAATTACCGCGAGCTTGCAAAGAAGCTCGGCTGCAAGTACGAGGAGCGCGACTACTATCTGTATACGACCGAGAAGCCGTCAAAGCTCGTTTGCGAACACGAGCTTCTCAAAGAACTTGGGTTTGAAGCAGAGCTTCTTACGAAAATGCCGCTCGACGTACCGATGAACGCCGCATTAAAATTCGCAGGACAATTACAGCTCGATCCGCTCGATTTTTCGGCGCGCATCGCAAACGGATTAAATATTCGCGAGGGCACGCGCGTCACCGAGCTTACGCCGTACGGCGCGCTCGCAAAGAGCAAATCGGGCGAGTATAAAATAAAAGCGCGTCGCGTGATAATCGCAACGCACTTCCCTCTCCCCAAATTAAAGGGGCTTTTTGCACTCAAATTATATCAACAGCGCTCGTACGTGCTCGCGCTCGAAGGCGTTCCCGACATCAGTGCGACGTACGAGGACATCGCAGAGGACGGTGTTTATATGCGAATGTACGACCGATATCTCCTGCTCGGCGGCGGCGACCACCGCACGGGCAAACCGGGCGGCGGTATGGACGCGCTTATGCGATACAAAAACGCGCATTTTCCGAGTGCAAAGGTCGTAACGTCGTGGGCAACGCAGGATACGGTAAGCCTCGACGGGCTTCCGTATATCGGGCGGCTCACGAAAAACGATGAGCGCGTATTTGTCGCTACAGGATTCGACGGCAACGGCTTTATCGGCTCGATGATGTCGGCAACGATTCTTTCCGATATGGTGCTCGGACGCCAAAATGCCGCAGCAAAGCTTTTTGATCCCTCGAGAAGTATGCTCTCTGCGCAGCTTTTCAAAAATATCGGCTCGACACTCGTCGATTATCTCACACCGACAGCAAAGCGCTGTCCGCATCTTGGGTGCGCGCTTAAATGGAACTCCGCCGAGCGCTCGTGGGACTGCCCGTGTCACGGCTCGCGTTTTTCCGAGGACGGAGAGCTGTTAAACGGACCGGCACAAGGGGGTATTGATTAAAATTAACGAGGTCAGCACCCAACCGGATGCCGACCTCTTATCATTTTTTCAACGCGGCTTTCGCTAACCTGTAATCTCCCTCGCTTCAAGATATAGCAACCCAAACGGTTGCCGATAAACGGTTGCCGGGATGTGGGGCCCGGCTACCGAGAGCACGATACACGATGCTCGAAGCGCAAGATTAACGCCGCCTATCGAGAGCGCTAAACAACGATTTTTTGCTTGCCGACAAGATGTGAAAGGCGAAGCCAATTTGAAGTTTTTGCTGAGCTTTTTTCAAAAAGCGACCGCGTCCCCTTCACACCCCAACACCAAGCCTGAGCTTATCCGAGATCATCGCGATAAACTCGCTGTTGGTGGGCTTGCCGCGCTGACGGCTTATCGTGTAGCCGAAATAGCGGTTGAGAACCTCCACGTCGCCTCTGTCCCACGCGACCTCAATAGCGTGGCGGATAGCGCGCTCCACGCGCGAGGTCGCCGTACCAAACCGCTTCGCCACGCTCGGATAGAGCGACTTCGTTACGTAATTTATCATATCGGGATCGGCTATCACCATCCCTATCGCACAGCGCAGATACGCAAAGCCCTTGATGTGCGCGGGTATGCCGAGCGTGTGCAGTATTTCCGTTATCTGCGACTCCGTCGGTGCGTCGTCCGCAGACTTTGTCGCGCCTTGACGAATATTATCACCCGTGATACCGCCGCTCGCGTTCGTGCGCCCCTTAACGTCCGCCAGCGCGCCAAGCACCGCGTCGCAGAAGGAGGAAATAGTATACGGTCTGATAAGCGCCGCGGCGTTCACCATACGGCACACCTCGCGGAGCACGTCCGCGTACGCGCTCTCGCCTATGAGAAGCATCGCCGTCGCGTGATATACGCCGCTCTCGGCGCGGCGGTTCTCGTTGTACGCGGTCTGCATCATCTGTACGCTCCCGAGCGATGCATCGAGTATCACAAGGTCGTACGTGCGCTCGGCGAGCATACGCTCCGCACCGTCAGCGTCGTGCGCCTCGTCTATCGCACAAAACCCGATACGCTCCAGCAGGTCTATCATACTGCGGCGAACGCCGTCCTCGGCGGCACATACTAAAAGTCGGCTTTGTTTTTCTGTAATCATTGTATTCTCCTTTGTATTGTTATTATTCCGCCATTTTCGGCGGTATTTGTCATCGCTACCATATTATACCATTTATTTACAGAAATTGCAATACTTTTCGAGTGGGCACATTTCCAATATTTGGTTTCGAATAAAGTCGAAACCTATGCACCCTACACTACTTTCGACAATCGGTGCGCGAAGCGTGTCGAGAAGTGTCGCACAGGCGGTTTCTTTTTTCGACTAAACGTAGGGGCGACTATCAGTCGCCTGCGGGCGGTCGCAGACCGCCCCTACAAGTAAGCCGTGCATATGCGCCGCGTTTTTCGTTACATTATACAAAGAAATTTTCGCAATAACTATTGACATTGCCGCCGTAATATGTTATAATGAGAAGCCGCTTGATTTGTACGGTCTAAATTTTTGCGCCCAAAAGTGCAAAATACCGACGTCAGCGAGTTCATGGCTATAAGCCATTCAGAAAGTGAGGTGCTTTTCGTGTTTGCAGTTATCGTAACAGGCGGAAAGCAGTACAAGGTTAACGAAGGCGACGTTATCTTCATCGAGAAGCTCGATGTTGAAGCAGAGGACAAGGTTACTTTCGACAAGGTGCTTGCTCTCTCCAATGGTGACAAGTTCACCGTAGGTGCTCCCTATGTTGAGGGTGCTACTGTTGAGGCTAAGGTCGTTAAGAACGGCAAGGGCCCCAAGATCCACATCCTGAAGTACAAGCCCAAGAAGGATTCCAAGAAGAAGATCGGTCACAGACAGCCTTACACCAAGGTTCAGATCGAGAAGATCGTTGGCTAATCCGACAAAATGACAAAGATAGTTTTTCACAAGTGGGATAACGTATTCTACGGCTTTTCGGAGCAGGGACACACGGGATACGGCGAGGCAGGAAGCGATCCGCTCTGCGCAGCCATTTCCGCAATGACTATGCTCATAATCAACACTATAGAGGTTGCGTACGCATCCGACGTTGATTATACGATCGACGAAGAAACGACCGATATTAAGGTTATCGCTCACGGTGCTCTCCCTGAATACGAGGAGGACGAGCGTAAGCGCTTTGCCATATCGGGACTTATCCAGGCTTATTACTACCAATTAAACGACCTTATTGAGGAATATTATGAATTTCTCGAGGTTGACGTGGTGGAAGAACTCATCTGACTTGTAATTCAACCGCTTTTTCTCAAATAAGATAACGGAGGTATGTTAACTATGTTAAAGCTCAGCTTACAGTTTTTCGCTCATAAGAAGGGCGTCGGCTCGACTAAGAACGGCCGCGACAGCGAAGCAAAGCGTCTTGGCGTTAAGAAGTCCGACGGTCAGGCTGTAAAGGCAGGCAACATCATCATCCGCCAGAGAGGTACCGCAGTACATCCCGGCAACAACGTCGGCATTGGCAAGGATGATACCCTGTTTGCTCTCATTGACGGTAAGGTCAAGTTCGAGCACATCGCAGGCGGCAAGAAGGCCGTTAGCGTATACAGCGCGTAAAACCATCTTAACCGAAAACTCCCGTACTCGGTACGGGAGTTTTTGTTTTACGAAAAGCTTTTATCTCAAGAATTTTTGCTAAAAATTCGCCGTCAGATGTAGACAAACGCTATTTGGTGTGATATAATAATATATTATAGTGAAGAAACGGAGGTGCTACTGTGTTAAAAGTCAATATTATGCCACTTGGACGTATGAGCGTCAACTGCTATATCGTCTACGACGAGGATACGCACGAGGGCGCGGTCATTGATCCCGGCGGTGAGGATAGCGCAGATGCTATCGCCGCGAGATGCGAGTCGCTCGGCGTAAGCGTCAAATATATCCTTTTAACGCACGCACACTTCGACCACATACTCTCGCTCGAAGCGCTTCGAAAGGCACTAAACGTCCCCGTCGCTATCCACACGGACGACGCGGATGCGCTTTGCGATCCGACTCTCACGTATATGGCTCAGTTTGGCGGTGTCAGCAAGGATATCAGCCCCGCCGAGATGCTTCTTGACGAAGGCAGCCAAATAACGCTCGGCGCACACACGCTGACCGTTATGCACACCCCCGGTCACACGATGGGCTCGGTTTGCTACAAAACGGACGGCGTCATCTTCACGGGTGACACGCTCTTTGGCGGTAGCATCGGACGGTGTGACCTTTACGGCGGCGACGAGGACGCTATTGAACGATCGCTGAAGCGTCTCGTTCGTCTTGAGGGCGACTACAAGATATACCCCGGCCACGGCGGCACCACCACGATGGAGCGACAGCGACAGACGAATTTCTATATACGACATCTTCAGTAAGAAAGGATAATAGATATGGATTACAACTATTTAGCGGAATTGCTGTTTCCGAATATAAAGACGCTTCCCGAGGATATGGAAGCACGCTATCCTAAAAGAGAGCTCCCCGAGGGCGCAAAGGTAACGAGATTTGCTCCAAGCCCCACGGGCTTCGTTCACTTCGGCGGACTTTTCCCTTCGACCGTCGGCGAGCGCCTTGCTCATCAGAGCGGCGGCGTGTTCTACCTTAGAATAGAGGACACAGACGCAAAGCGCGAGGTTGAAGGCGCGGCTGAGGGACTTATCAAGACTCTCGCAGCCTACGGTATCAATTTCGACGAGGGCGCAATACTCGACGCGAGCGGAAACATCTCCGATCAGGGCATATACGGTCCGTACCGTCAGTCCGAGCGCGCAGAGATATATCAGACCTTCGCAAAGCAGCTTGTGCGCGAGGGCAAGGCTTACCCCTGCTTCTCAACCGAAGATGAGCTTGACGAGCTCGCGCAGGTAAACAAGAAGGAAGAGCTTAAAAACACCGACTGGCAGGCAGAGGCAGAAGCGAAGCGTCAAGAGATGCTCGCTCGCCGCAGCTTTACCATAGAAGAGGTTGAAGATCACCTCAAAGCAGGTCATCCGTTCGTGCTTCGTATACTCGCTCTCGGCAACCCCGAGAAGAAGATGAAGTTCACCGACCTCGTTAAAGGCACAATCGACGTTCCTGAAAACGACGAGGATTTCGTTCTCTTAAAGTCCGACGGTATCCCGACCTACCACTTCGCACACGCCGTGGACGATCACCTTATGGGTACGACGCACGTTATCCGCGGCGAGGAGTGGCTCCCGAGCCTTCCCAAGCACATTCAGCTCTTTAACGCGCTCGGCTTCAAGCTTCCCAAGTATATGCACATCGCGCAGATAATGAAGCTTGACGAGGCAGGCAACAAAAAGAAACTTTCCAAGCGCGATATGGGCGCGAATATGGACGACTACACCCGTATGGGCTACTGCCCCGAGGCGGTGTGCGAATACATTATGACGCTTCTCAACTCGAACTACGAGGAGTGGCATATGCAAAACCCCGACAAGCCCTACACCGACTTCCCGTTCAACATCAAGAAGATGTCCACCTCGGGCTGTCTGTTCGATTTTGATAAGCTTAACGACGTATCGAAGAACGTGATTTCGCGTATGGACGCGAAGAGTGTTACCGAAAAGGTGACCGAGTGGGCGCTCGCATTTGACGAGAGCTTCGGCAAGGCGCTTGCAGCCGATCCTGCTTACGCCGAAAAGATATTCGCTATCGGCCGCGGCGGCAAGAAGCCGCGCAAGGACCTCGCAACGTGGGCAGACGCAAAGCCTTATATGGGCTTCTTCTACGACGAGTTCTACTCGCTCGAGGACGCTTATCCGGATAATTTCAATAAAGCGGACATCAAGGCAACACTCGAAAAGTTCCTCGCAACTTACGACGCGGCGGACGATATGAACGTATGGTTTGACAAGGTAAAGGCAATTGCAGACGAGCTTGGATTCGCTTCCGATATGAAGGCGTACAAGGCTGATCCTACCGCATTCAAGGGCAGCGTTGCAGACGTTAGTATGTTCATCCGCGTTGCCGTAACGGGCAAGATGAACGCGCCTGACCTTTACACAGTTATGCAGATTCTCGGCAAGGAGCGTACCACGGTGAGAATTAACGGCGTGATAAGCGCGCTTTAAGATAACCGAGGAAGCGGGGCGTCGAGGACGTCGCCCCCTACAAAAGGCGCAAACGCCAAAGATATGGCAAAACAACCGTTTACAGCAAAACGGTCGTTGGGGTGCCGACACGGGTGTCGGCGAGGCCCCGGCGAGTTCACTTGTGACTCGCGCAGTTGGCGAAGCCAATCTGCAAGCACCGAGAGCGTAGACTACAGTTTAGCCAAACACTCTGTTAGCGAAAGCGTTATATAAAGTTTTTGCGGAGCTTTTTTCAAAAAGCGACCGCGTCCTATACGCAAGCGATACACATTCTCAAAACCAAGGAGAAAAAACAATGATAGAAGCATCAAATTTTATTGAAGAATTTATAAACGAAGACCTCGCCGAGGGCAAGGTAGACGCGGTACACACCCGTTTTCCGCCCGAGCCTAACGG
>JAZNBZ010000073.1:0-12574 GCA_045587285.1 Candidatus Flemingiibacterium sp.
CGCCTTGCGTTTTACAACAAAAAATAGAGCCGCGCTTTTGCGCGCCTCCTTGCCTTTATTATTCGGTAGTGTAGTTGTCGAAATAACCCTGAATGAATACGATGGGCGTACCCTTGTCGCCCGAGCCGGAGGTCAGGTCGCAGAGCGAACCGATAAGGTCGGTGAGCTGACGGGGGGTAGTACCCTCGGATGCCATCTTACCAAAGAGGTCAGCATCCTTCGCGGTGATCTTCGACTTGATCGCTTCCTTGAGCGCATCGCCCGAAAGGTCTGCAAAATCGTTATCTGCAAGATACTTGAGCTTGAGCTCGTTGGGAGTACCCTCGAGGCCCTTGGTGTATGCAGGTGCAACTACCGGGTCTGCAAGCTCCCATATCTTACCTACGGGATCCTTGAACGCGCCGTCACCGTAAACCATTACCTCGATAGTCTTGCCGGTTGCGTCGTAAAGCTTCTTCTGGATAGCGTCAACGACGGGCTGGCAGTCGCGAGGGAAGAGCTTGACCTGATCCTCGGTCGCTTTGTTGGAGCCAAGCAGACCGTAGTCAGCGTTGTAGCCGCTGCCGTTTACGGGTGCGGTGAGGATGTCGTCAAGACCGAGTATGATCTCGCCGCCCTCTGCCTTCAGAATACGCTTGGTGCGTGCGCGGGTGTGAATATCGCAGCAAAGCACGTTCTTCGTATAGGGAAGGATAGCTCTCGGGTTGTTAGCGAAGATTATCTCGCAGTCTGCACCGCAGTCGCGGATGAGACTCTCGTAGTATTCAACGTAGTCAACGCCCGTGAATCTGTGCTTCTCGTAGCCGAAAAGCTCACGGTATTTCTTGAGATCAAGCACGTCCGTATAGGGGTTTACGCCCTTTTCGTCAAGTGCGTCAAGCGAAACGAGGTGGTTGCCGACCTCGTCGGAGGGATAAGAGAGCATAAGAACTACCTTCTTAACGCCCTTTGCGATACCGCGCAGACAAATAGCGAAGCGGTTACGGCTGAGGATAGGGAAGATAACGCCGACGGTGTCGGTGCCAAACTTTGCCTTAATATCTGCTGCAATGTCGTCGACGGATGCGTAGTTACCCTGCGCTCTTGCAACGACAGCCTCGGTCATAGCCACGATGTCGCGGTCATTAAACTCAAAGCCTGCGTCCTTCTGCGCCTCGAGAACAGACGAAGCTACGATCTCCACGATGTCATCACCGCTTCTGATAATAGGTGCTCTGACGCCACGGGATACAGTGCCAATCATACGACTCATAAATTATTACTCCTTTAATATGACCGTTAAGCTTGATGAATTTTATTCACCACAATCATACCGATTATATATTATATCACACGGTTGCAACTTTTTCAATAGTTTAACTGAATTTTTTCACCAAAACTATTGAAAAAAATTTGCCGTATACACGGCGGTTTTTATAAAAAATGCTAAAAAATGACAAATTGCGCGGAAAATAAAAAATTTCTATTGAAATTTGCCGCTGACTGTGATACAATATTATCTGTAGTAATATTCACCGAAACGATAATGTATAGTATATACAAGGAGTGCTGATCTATGAAAAAGATTTATTCAGGCAAGACCAAGGACGTTTATTCTCTTGACAACGGCAACGTTCTTCTTAAGTTCAAGGACGACTGCACCGGTAAGGACGGCGTGTTCGATCCCGGCGAAAACTCGGTAGGACTCACCATCGAGGGTATCGGTAAGGCAAACCTTATCTCTTCCGTACACTATTTTGAGCTTCTCAAGAAGGCAGGCATCAAGACTCACTACGTAAGTGCAAACATCGACGAGGCTACTATGGAGGTTCTTCCCGCTGAGTGCTTCGGTAAGGCGCAGGGCGGTAACGGACTTGAGGTTATCTGCCGCCTCGTTGCAACGGGCAGCTTCGTTCGCAGATACGGCGAGTACATCAAGGACGGCACACCTCTCGAGGGCGGCTACGTTGAGTGCACCTTCAAGAATGACGAAAAGGGCGATCCGCTCGTAACCGGCGAGGGCCTTGCAGCTCTCGGCGTTATGACTCCCGCTATGTTCGAGTCTATGAAGGAGCAGACCTTAAAGATCACCAAGATCGTCGCTGACGACTTAAAGAGCATCGGACTTGACCTTTGGGACATCAAGTTTGAGTTCGGTTACAACAACGGCGAAGTTATCCTCATCGACGAGATCGCTTCCGGTAATATGAGAGTTTACAAGGACGGCAAGATCGTTGAGCCCGTTGAGCTTACCAAGATGATCAACAACAGATAAATTATTTTCACGCAGATCTCCGCTGGTTTCTCGGCGGAGATTTGTTTACAAGAGGGGGTAAAACGGTGAGCCGAAAGGATAAATCAAACCGCTTTTGCGAGCTTACGACGCCGTTTGAGGGGCGCGTCGGCGCGTGGGGCGTTTATCCGCGCCCGCAGTTAGTGCGCGACTCGTATCTGCCGCTTGATACGGCTTGGGAATTGTGGGCTGCAAAGGACGGGGAGGTCACGTTCGTTGGCAATATAAATATGCCGTTCGTGCCCGAGTCGCGGCTGTCGGGAATATCGCGTACGCTCGGCGACGGCGAGGCGTGGAAGTACGTCTGCCGTTTTACCTTGCCGGACGGATTTAATATCGGGCGCGTACTGCTTCATTTCGGTGCGGTCGATCAGGTTGCGCGTGTGTGCGTGAACGGCGTTGACCTCGGCGAGCATATCGGCGGCTATCTGCCGTTTGAATACGATATAACGGACGCTCTTTGCGAGGGCGAAAACATCCTCGCGGTAGAGGTCGTTGACGAGCTTGATACGGATATTCCGTACGGCAAGCAATCGAAAAAGCGCGGCGGAATGTGGTACACGCCGATAAGCGGAATATGGCAGAGCGTTTGGCTGGAGAGCGTGCCGCGCGAGTACGTCTCCTCGCTTCGCATCACGCCGACGCTTGATTCGGTTACGATAGAAGCCGTTGGCGGCACGGCGGAAAAGCGCGTTGAGGTAGAAACGCCCGAAGGCGTGATCGTGCGCGATTTCGTCGGCGGCGTATGCGAGATCGCGATACCCACGCCGAGGCTTTGGACACCCGAGGAGCCGTATCTCTATGAGTTCACGCTCTACTGCGGCGAGGATAAAATACGCTCGTATTTCGCGCTTCGTACTGTGACGGCGGACGGCAAGAATATACTTCTTAACGGCAAGCCGTACTATTTTCACGGGCTACTCGATCAGGGCTATTTCAGCGACGGAATATATCTGCCCGCATCGCCCGAGGGCTATCTTTGGGACATAAAAACGATGAAATCGCTCGGCTTTAATACGCTTCGCAAGCACATTAAAATCGAGCCGGAGATATTTTACTATTACTGCGACAAATACGGTATGATCGTTTTTCAGGATATGGTCAACAGCGGAAAATACAGCTTCCTCATCGACACCGCGTTGCCGACTGTCGGACCGCGCCGCGGTATCACGCATAAGGCATCGGCTCTCAGACGCGAGATATTTGAGAGACACTGCGCCGAAACTGTGCGACACCTCTACAATTACCCGAGCGTGTGCTGCTACACGCTCTTTAACGAGGGCTGGGGACAGTACGACGCGGACCGCATTTGCACGGAGATGAAGGCGCTTGACGGCACTCGCGTATGGGATGCGACCTCGGGATGGTTTTGTGAGAAAATCAGCGACGTGCAGAGCGAGCATATTTACTTTAAAAAGGCGGATTTTAAGATTGGCGAGCGCCCCGCCGTGCTCTCCGAGTTCGGCGGATACGCCTGCCGTGTTGACGGACACGTTTTTAATCCCGACAAGGCGTACGGCTACAAGTCGATAAGCGACGGTGCGGCGCTGTCTGCGGCGCTGAAGCGGTTGTACCTTGACGAGGTCGTTCCGCTCGTAAAGCGAGGACTTTGCGGCTCGGTGCTGACGCAGGTCAGCGACGTTGAGGATGAGATAAACGGTCTTGTGACCTACGACAGACAGGTCGTGAAGGTTGACGCGGACACGATGCTCGAGATCCGCGCGGCGATCGACGAGGCGTTTAACGTGCATAAATAAAACAACACCCACACGGCTTGCCGTGCGGGTGTATTTCGTATGTAATCAGAACGGGAAGAATACCTTTTCGTCCTCGGGAGTCATACGTCTGCCGTATTCGCATACTGCAAACGCCTCGGAGAAGCGAACCTTGCTGCCGCGCTCCTCGCCGTAACGCTTGATGAGAAGGTCGCGGTACTTGAACGAGGGAACGGCGTCACGCCACTCGCAGTAAGAGCCGGTGTAGGGCTTGGTGATATCCTCTTGGGAAACGTTGCTTATATCCTCGGGGAGACGGGGCTCGTGGAGCCATTCGAGGCGCTCTGCCTCGCCGCTCGGAACCTCGGCGAGTCTGCCCTTGGTGTAGGGAAGCCACTCGAACATCTGCGACTCGTGGAAGGAGAGCATCTTGATCTTGTCGTCGAGCACGTCGCCAATGTCGATTATAACGTCAGCCTTGAAGGGCGGATTCTGGAAACGGTCGTAGAAGTTGAGAATGATAGGCATCTGCTTCATTGCCGGAGTATCGGGGCAGAAGTGCGGAACTATAAGCAGATACGAAGCGTCCTGAACCATACCCGCGCAGTTTCTGTGGTCTGCGTGATAGTCGTTGGAGCGGCAGCAGAAAACGATGTCGGGGTTGAACTTGCGTATCTCGCGTGTCATACGCTTGCGTGCTTCAAGGTCGTTTACTGCCTCGCAGTCGGGAATATCCCAAACGTCGTATTCGATGCCGATAAATTCGGCAACTCTGCGCGATTCGCCTCTGCGTCTTGTTTTCGTTTCTTCGGGAGTCATCTCGTGATGACCGCCGGAGCCGTCGCATACGGAGATGAATTTTACGACGTGACCTGCACGAGCGTATTTGAGTGCAAGACCGCCGCCCTCAAAGTCACAGTCGTCGGGGTGTGCGCCAATAAAAAGAGCGCGAATCTGTTTTTTCATAATAAAGTACTCCTGTTATGTTGGTATGCAAAACCTTAATTTTGCGGATACGTTATCCACAAAACAGTATACCACCCAATGCCGTAAATGTCAACCTTGTTTTCAAAAAAACGGCTCGAAATCAAACTCGATCTGCGTGTCCTCGGGCGGCTCGTCGCAGAGGTTGATGATGCGCCGATGAAGCTTCCTTGCGTAGTTTACCGTATAGAGCGTGCCGCCGCCCGACTTGGAAGAGCTTGAAAGCTCTTTATCCCAAAAGCAGATGCAGTGTCCTGCCGCATCGACCATAGCGCGGTTGCGTACGTGCATTGCGCCTGCGTGGTAGTGATCGCAAAGGATAGTCGAGGAATCGGCGCGGGCGAGAATGTCGTTGTATATGTCGATATCGCGCTGATGCCAATTTTTGGATTGCTCCGGGCAGGGAAGCATAAGATGCAGCTTTATGTCGTCGCCGCGCCCACGCAGACGAAGGACGGTCAGCGCCGCTATCGTGTCAAAGCCGAGCGCGCCGCCGGTGTAGAAGTTCTTTATGCCGTGCTCGGATAGGTAGCTTATCTCAAAATAAAGCTTGTCAACGAGCGACGGAAGCTTGGCGCTGTCGATTTTTCGGTGCCCCGTGAAGCAGCAGGAGCTTTCAACAGTAGGTGTCATATAGCCCTCCAAACAATTGTTCTGTAAAATATTGTATCACAAAACCTTTTGTTTGTAAAGGGGTTTTTGAAATTTTCCGTCAAAAAATATAATGGGCATAAATTTCCTTGAATGTCCTTGTATTGGGACACCGATTGTGTTATAATATAAATGTGATACGAATTACGCCTAAGGTGAGGTTCTTATGCCCGAGCTTATAAGCTGTAAAACACTTATCACATATCTTTATTCCAAAATGAGAAAAAGCTCCGCTTACGGCGTTTTCGAAAGGGTTTCCAAGGTAGCGCGGCGATTTACGTTAGTCACGCGCATTTTAACCTATACACGCGTCGCCGTCACCGTAATAGAAACGAGCGCGGTGCTGATACTTTTTGCGGCGATGACTGTCGCACTGATACCGCTTATCCTAATAATCCTTGCCGCTTTGGCGGCGCTTGACTATTTTATCGGTAAGCGTATATTAAAGGGCGAAGCGCTCGAAAACGCGCTTGCGCGTGAGCGAGTATATATCATATCGGGAATAGGCGTATTTGGCGAGGGCTTTGCGCGTGAGCTTGCTGATAGCGGTGCGGCGGTGTTCGTGATAACCGCCTCGCCGACGCGGCGCTTTATATGTGCCGCAGAGCTGAACGGAGTCTGGTATATCCGTCACGCGTTCTACTTTCGCCTTAAACGAAGGAAATTATCGCAAATTTCAGACAAGACCGTTTATCTTATTTGAAAGAGGTGTCTTTATGATAAATTTTATATACGGCAGAGCGGGAAGCGGTAAAAGCTCGCGTATATGCTCTCTTGCATCGGCTGCGGTGCGTGAGGGACGGCGCGTGCTCGTTATCGTGCCCGAGCAGACCGCGCTTGCGACGGAAGCGCGTATGACCGCGCTTATCGGCGACGCGCCGACGCTGTCGCTTGAGATATTAAATTTCCGCAGACTTTGTAACCGAATATTCAGAGAATACGGCGGAATTTCCTACAGCTACGTGACCAAAAGCGGACAGATGCTTATGATGTGGCGCGAGCTCTCGGAGCTTGCTCCGATGCTAAAAAGCGGTATCGTTGCCGACAAAAATACAGCTGCCGATATGCTTTCGGCAATTTCCGAGCTAAAGTCGTACTGCATCACGCCTCGCGCACTCGAGAAGGCGGCGGACGCTATCGCAACGGACGGCGAAAACACTCGCCTTGCGGACAAGCTTTACGACCTTTCGCTCGTTTATGCGGCGTATTCAAACCTGCTCGCGCAGACTGCCGACGACGCATCCGACGACCTGACGAAGGCGGCAGACTTACTTGACGAGAACGATTTCTTTAACGGCGCGGACGTCTATCTCGACTCCTTCTACGGCTTCACGCCGCAGGAGTACCGAGTGATAGAGGCGATGATGAGGGGCGCGGACAGCGTAACTGTTTCGCTTTGTCTTGACGAGTCTGACGCGACGTTTGAAAATCAGGCGAAAACGGCGGAATATCTTAAAGAGCTTGCCGCGCGCGCAGGGAAGGACGTGCGCGAGGAAACGCTGACCGAAAATCTTCGCACGGATATTCCCGAGCTTTGCTTTATCGAAAAAAATCTCTGGTCGCTCGACGCTGCCGAAAAAACTGTGTTCGAGGGGGATGCTCCCGCGCTTTCGCTTGTGGAATGCGGCAGTCTTTTCGCCGAATGCGAGGCCGTGGCGACCGATATATGCAGACGCGTACGCGAAGGCGCGAAATGGCGCGACTTTGCCGTGGTTACGCGCGGTATCGACCGATACGACGGTATACTCGACGTTATGCTCGAAAAGTACGGCGTACCCCATTTTGCCGCGCACAGAGTCGATATAAAAAACAAGCCGCTTATCAGGCTTATTCTCCTCGCGCTTACTTTAATTTCAACCAATTTCCGCACGGAGGATATGATCTCCTACATAAAGACGGGACTTTGCGGACTTACGCCCGACGAGGTGTGCGCGCTTGAAAATTATGCGAGCGCGTGGACTATACGCGGCTTTGCGCGTTGGAGCGAGGATTTCACGATGAATCCCGACGGCTACACCGCCGCGTTTTCGGAAAAATCCGCGCGTGTGCTCGATACCGTAAACGACGTGCGCGAGCGCGTGATGATACCGCTTGCCGACCTTCGTGCCACGTTGCGTGAGGCGAAAAACGTGCGCGAATATGCGAGCGCGCTTTACGGCTATCTTATCGCGCTTAATATCCCCGAGAAACTTGACGCCGTTGCAAGACAAAAACGCATCTCCGATCCCTCGGGCGCGAAGGAATACGAGCAGCTTTGGAGCGTGCTTATCGACGCGCTTGACGAGCTTACGGCGCTTATGCCCGAGCTTGAGGTTGACACCGCGGCATTCGCCGAGCTTCTCGGACTTATATTTGATACCACGGACATCGGACGCATACCGAGCACCGTTGACGAGGTCGTTTCGGGCGACGCGACGCTTCTGCGTGCCGCCGCGAAGCATATTTACGTCATCGGCGCAAACGAGGGCGTGTTTCCGCTTTCACCTACGGACGAGGGCGTGTTCCGCGACTTCGAGCGCGATATTTTGGCAGGCGTTGGCGTCTGCCTCGCGCCCGGTACGGACTGCCGCGCCACGGACGAGCGCTTTGCGTTCTACCGTGCGCTGACGAGTGCATCCGAATCGCTGACGGTCGTGTGGTCGTCGTCCGACCTTGCAGGCGATACGCTGAAGCCGTCGCTCGGAGCCCTGCGCCTTCTCGCGTTGTTCCCGAAGAAAAAGGCGGTGCGCTTTGCCACAGAGCCGATTGAAAAGCGACTTGAAGGACGCGGCAATCTGCTTGAATTTGCCGCCGAGACCGACGGCACGCCGCTCGGCGCGGCTATAATGGAATATCTGAAGGGCGACGGAGAGCTGTCCGCGCGTGCCGAGCGTATAGCTATGCCGCTTTCCGACGGCGGTGAGGTCCTCACCGAGGCTACGGCGAAAAAGCTTTTCGGCGGTGACCTTGCGCTCACGCAGTCGCGCCTTGACGCGTACGTGCTTTGTCACTTCTCGTATTTCTGCAAATACGTGCTGAAGCTTGACGAGATGAAAAAGGCGAGCTTCAGTGCGGCGGATATCGGCACGTTCGTGCACCATATCCTCGAGGCGTTCGTTTCGCGCGCCGAGCAAGAGGGTACTCTCGCCGATATCAGCGACGACGAGGTTGACCAAATGGTTGAAAAAATAGTATCAGACTATATGCAGACGATATGCCGCATAGCGCCGAACTTTTCGGGAAGCCGCCTTGCGCACCTTTTCGAGCGCCTTCGCCGCTCGTCGAGAATACTTTGCAAAAATCTCGCCGCCGAGTTTTCGCAGAGCCGCTTCAGACCTGCGTTTTTTGAGCTGCCGATACGCTTCCCGTCGCCTGACGAAGCGACCGTCGAGCCGCTTTCCGTAAAGCTTTCCGACGGCACGAGCGCATACGTTTACGGCGTTGCGGACCGCGTGGACGTCTTGCAGACCGAGGACAAATACTACGTTCGCGTCGTTGACTATAAGACGGGCTCGAAGGAGTTTTCGCTTGAAAACGTGTCGATGGGACTCGATATGCAAATGTTACTCTATCTCTTTTCGATATGGAAGAACGGACAGAGCCCGAGAAGTGCGCTGAAGATACCCGATGCCGCCGAGATCGTTCCTGCCGGTATACTTTATTTTAAGGCAGGCGTGCCGACGGTAACGCTTGAGCGTGAGGCGGCTCCGGAGGACGTCGAGGGAATGGTCGGCGGTATGCTTTCGCGCCGCGGACTGCTTCTTGAGGACGAGGCCGTGCTTCGTGCAATGGACACGGAGCTTACGGGTAAATATCTGCCCGTCAAGATAAAAAAGGACGGCACGTTTTCCGGTGCCGCGAGCCTTACCTCGCTTGAGGGCTTCAAAACGCTTCTGTCGTCTATCGAAGAAACCGTTAGCGGCATCGGCGAGGAGATAAAGCGAGGCAACGCCTCGGCAAAGCCGATACAGGATAAAAAACACGACGCGTGCAAATACTGCGCTATGCGCCCGATTTGCCGCAAGCAGAGAAGGGTGGGTGAGGACTGATGGCAAGAGAATGGACGAGCGGACAGCGCTCGGCAATAGAGGCGAGCGGACGCGACCTGCTTATCTCGGCGGGCGCAGGCTCGGGTAAGACTGCCGTTTTAACCGAGCGCATAATCCGTCATCTGACTGATTCAGAGCATCCCGCCGAGCTTTCGCGTATGCTTGTCGTTACCTTTACGCACGCGGCGGCGGCCGAGCTCAAGGAGCGCATTTCCTCGGCGATTACCGAGGCTATCGCAAAGCGTCCCGGGGACCGCAGACTCGCGCGTCAGCTTTTGTCGCTCGACCGTGCGAAAATTTCCACCATACACAGCTTTTGCCTTGATATTTTACGCGAGAACGCCGCTGAGGCAGGACTGCCGTCAGGCTTTCGTATAGCCGACAGCGTGGAGATAGAGCTTCTGCGTGTCGGTATAATGGACGAGATAATCGAGGACTACTATTCGGGCGGAGTGGAGTCGCACCCGATCGAAAGCTTCGAGGACTTCGCAGACGCTTTCGTCGGTACGAAAAGCGACGACGCGCTCGCCGAGATATTCCTCGGCATAGAAAACAAGCTTTCAAGCTTCACGGAGCATATTGAGTTTATTAAAAAATTCGCCGACACACTTCGCTGCGGCGACGATTTTGGAAAGAGTGAATGCGGCAGGGAGATACTCGGCTATATTCGCGGCAGACTTTCCGTGTACCGCGAGATGTTCGCTTCGATCTTGCCGGAGCTGCTCTCCGACGAAAAGCTTACGAAAGCGTACTACGGCGCCTTTTCGGATGATATCGACTATATGGACCGTATCGTATCCGCCTGTGAGCGCGAGGACTATTTTGCCGTGTCTGCGCTTATGAATTCGTTTGAGCCTGCGCGGCTTGGAAGCGTTCGGGGCGACGTGCTTTCGGAGGATGCGCTGTACGTTAAGGGCACGCGCGACGAGTATAAGGCTTTCGTCAAAAAGGCGGCGGTTGATTTCTTTTCGCTGTCGCGTGAGCAGCTCACCGACAACTGCAAAAGCATCGCAGACGCGCTTGTGAAGCTCTACACACTGCTTTCGGTTTTCCTCGAGCGCTTTGGAGAGGAAAAGCGCCGACGCGGCATCGTGGATTTCGGCGACCTCGAGCGATATGCATACAAGCTGCTCGTTGATGAAAACGGCGAGCCGACGGACGTTGCACGCGACGTACGCGAGCGCTTCGACGAGATATACATCGACGAGTATCAGGACGTAAACGCCGTTCAGGACGCGATATTTGCCGCAGTTTCAAACGGTAAAAACCGCTTTATGGTCGGCGATATAAAGCAGTCTATTTACTCCTTCAGAGGCGCAGAGCCGATGATATTCGCGGGCTACCGCCGTATTTTCGGAACGCTTGACGACGGGAAGGACACGGGCGCGGCGATATTCTTGTCTAACAATTTCCGCTGTGACGAAAAGGTCATCGACTTTTCAAACGTCGTGTCGGGCTGTCTTTTTACGAGCGGACGAGGCGACATCCCCTTTACCGAGGAGGACTTACTCATACACTCGAAGGTTGATACCGAGTGCGGCGAGCCCGTGCGCGTCGTGCTTATCGACGGCGCGGAGGACGAGGATGGCTCAGACGTTTCCGCTCGCGAGGCGCAGTACGTTGCCGCCGAGATAGAGCGGCTCTTGCGCGAGGGCAAAAAGAATAACGGAGAGCCGATAAAGCCCTCCGACGTCGCTATAATTATGCGAAGCGAGAGGGCGCATTCGGAGGCGTTCGGCGCGGCGTTCAGCGCTCGCGGTATACCGTATCACAGCGAAACCGAGGGCGATTTCTTTGAAAACGCCGAGGTGCTTTTAGCGCTTTGCATTCTCAACGTAATCGACAACCCGACGAGGGACATTTACCTCGCAGGTGCACTTCGAAGCCCCGTGTTCGGCTTCACGCTCGACGACCTCGTGAATATACGCAAGGCTACGAAGGACGGCTCGCTTTACGACGCGCTTTTGCTGTACTGCAAGGATAACGACTTTGAAAAGGGAAGCGCCTTTCTTGACACGCTCGCGCGTTGGCAGGACAAGGCAGTCGGTATGCCCGTTGACAAGCTTCTTTGGTACGTTTACACGGACACCGACCTTCTCTCGCTCGTTTACGACAAGAACAATTCCACGCGCCGTGCAAACCTGATGCTTCTCTACGAGTACGCGCGTAAGTTCGAGGCGTCGTCGTTCAGGGGTATCTACAATTTCATACGCTACATAAACGACGTGCTTGACAAGAAGGCACAGCTTAAATGTGCAAAGATAGACAGCGGCGAGCTCGGCGCTGTCAAGCTTATGACGATGCACAACTCCAAGGGACTTGAATTCCCCGTGTGCTTTATTTGCGGAACGGGCAAGAATTTCAACGATCAGGACTTAAAGAAAAACATCGTTATCGAGCGAAGCCTCGGTATATCGCCGATGCTTGGCGACAAAACGGGCTTTGCACGCTACGACACGCCCGTGCGTCAGGCACTTATCAGGCGTCTTGCCGACAGTCAGCTTGAGGAGGAAATGCGCATACTTTACGTTGCGATGACAAGAGCACGCGAGCGGCTCTACGTTACGGGACTCGTCAAGGATACCGAAAAGGTGCTCGATGAGGCTAAAACGGGTGCGAAATGGCTATCGCGCTACGCTGTGATGAAAAACGGCGGCTTTATGCGCTGGATACTTACCGCGCTCGAGCATCATAAGCTTACGCGTGACGATACGCCGTACGTTATCGAAACCGTTTTGCCGATGGCTGCGGAGGGTGACGAGCCTGCCGAGACTGAGGCTATCACGGTTGATGAGGTAACTGCGACGGACGGGCTTCGCGCGCTCGTTCGCGAGCGCTTCGACTTTAAGTATCCGCACGAGGCGGCGTCGAGGCTGCCCTCGAAGCTGTCCGTTTCAAGGCTCGTGCCGAACCTTCTCGACGAT
>JAZNBZ010000074.1:0-13231 GCA_045587285.1 Candidatus Flemingiibacterium sp.
GCATCGCAACGTATTTGAGAAGATATACGACGAGATCAAGTATCTCGCAAAGCTCGTCACCGCAGGAAGCAAGGAAGCGCGTGCGCTCGAGGCGGTAAAGCATACGTTTGAGAAGGTGTACCGAGCGCAGAGCAACACGCAGACAGATAGTGATGCGCAATATTCTATTTCAAAATATATTGAAAATTTTGACAATTCGTGGTATAATGAGATAGAGCTTTCTACCGCAGAAAGAAATAGGGCGCAGTCCGAAGCGTTGACTTGGTATGCGAATAAGAGGAATCAACTTATCACGCAAACATTATCTAATGACATCACATACCAATATGTGATTGATGATGACGGAATTGTACACATCTACAGTCGGGAAGCATCGGTAAATATTCACGAAAGGAAAGCAGAGTATGATAACGCAAACGGAGAAAAACTTGATTCGATTACTGAAGAGCTTTGGCTTGGACAAAGAAACAACAGTAGGTTTGTCGATATTGGCGAAAACGGACGAAAACCGCGAAAAGATGATACAAATGATAATTACCTTGTATCGAGAAAAAGGCGAAGTAACGGAGCAGGATATTCAAAAAATAGGACTAATGCTTACCGGAAGCCGAAAAGATGGGACTTCAATGAAGATGGAAGTATAGTAATAACATATAGCGGCGGAACAAAAGAGATAGAAAATGCAGCACCTATAAAAGAGGTATCGTCAAATGACGGTGCCTTTTTTGATGCCGATGTTAAGAAATCGCTTTCTCCCATCGACGAAGACCTTGCGCCCGTGCGTGAGGATTTGACGCGGGAAAGCGGACCGTCGGGGACGCCGGTCCCTACGATGGAGAGCGCAGACATTAGCAACGACCTCGCGCCGATCGGTGAGGACAGCGCTAAAATTACCAACTCAAAGATCCGTGCCGCCGCGCTTCACATCGAATACCGCTCGAGCCCCTCGCGTATCTTGTCGAGCGCCGCGCCCTCGATGCGGCTGACGTACGAGCGCGATATACCGAGCTTTTCGGCTACCTCGCGCTGTGTTACCGCCTCTGCGCCGCCGATGCCGTACCGCATAGATATGACCTGCCTCTCGCGCGGTGTAAGCTCACTGCTGATTATCGAAATAGCACGTGCCGAGCGCACCTTTATATCAAGGTCGTCCGCGATAGTGTCCTCGGTCGCGATTACGTCGCCCCACGTCAGAGGGTTGCCCTCCTTGTCAACGTCGATAGTTTCGTTCATCGACACCTCCGCCGCGAGCTTCTTCTGCGCGCGGAAGTACATAAGTATCTCGTTTTGCAGGCACTTTCCGGCGTAGGTCGCGAAGCGCGCGCCGTTGTCGGGATTGAACGAATCCACCGCTTTTATAAGCCCGATCGTGCCGATTGAAATGAGGTCGTCCTGATTTTTGCTCGTCGAATAATACTTTTTAACGATGTGCGCAACGAGGCGCAGATTGTGCTCTATCAGCTCGTTGCGAGCGTTTTTGTCACCCTTTTTCATAAGCTCGAAGCATTCCCTCTCGCGCGCCGACGACAGCGGCTCGGGGAACGTTCCGCCGTACGCGCCGTCGCTCTGAACGCGAAGAAATACGAATAAAAGCCGCGATAAAATCTCAACGATACCAAGCATAAAACTCTCCGAAAATAAAAATGGACGCCGAATATATCGACGTCCTTAAATTGATTATATGCACTCGCGCATCGCGTTATGACGCTAAACCACCGTCACTGCAACGCCCTTTTCGCGTGCACGCAGGATAAGCGCCGCGAGCCGCTCCTTCGACGCGTCACCGAGGACGATAGCGCACGCGGCGGTGTCGAGTATGTACTCCTCGGCGCTCATACCGCCTCTATCCTCCGCCACCTCGTCCGCTGCTTCGAGGACGGCGTAATATCGCTCGCGCCGCTCGGGGTGCCAGCGTGCCGCCTGCGTTTCCGAGGTGGGCACGCACACAAGCGACGTGGCCGCGCCGCTCTCGCGCATCGCAATACACGCCTCCGCGCCCCACATAGCCGCCCCCTGATCCACGGTGGTTATAAAGCCGTCACAGCCGTCGGCGATAGCCTTCTGCATCGCGAGCACGAGCCGCAGCTTCATCTTGGAGCAGGTGTAATATTCTTCATCATAGCCAAACTCAAGCTCGTCGGGATTCTCGCCGAATACGGCGCAAAGGCTCTTATAGTTCATTTGGTTCTCCGTGGTGTGAATTTTTTTGGGTTGACAAACTTCGCTTTGTATAGTATAATGTTCTTGTAAAGAGTTCTCCATTGGCACCCTTACGGGTGTTCACGTCGGCATGTAAAGTCCGCCGGGTGGAGGACTCTTTATTTCTATGGGCATCAGCCGCCTTGACATTTTGCATCAAATCTGCTATACTGATATTGACGGGGGGACTGTATCTGGGCAACGCCGATTTCGGTAGCTCCCTCGCGGCGAGATCCCCGTCAGAAGCAGAGCGAGAGTTTTCGACCTCTGCTTTTTTAATTATACCACACGCGCCGCGCGGATTTTGTCGAAGCGTGTCGCTAAAATAAAAAATCTCACGATTTTTACACCGTGAGATTTTATTTTATTCACCCTTTATCATCGTGGACATATCGTAGAAGCCGGGGGCTTTGCCTGCGATGTACGCCGCCGCACGGAGTGCGCCTCTTGCGAAAACGTCACGCGATGCCGCACTGTGGCTTATCGTGATTATCTCATCAGCACCGCAGAACATAATGTCGTGCTCACCGACGATAGTGCCGCCGCGAACGGAGCTGATTCCGATTTCATTCTTCCCTCTCGCCGCACGCTTTGACTGACGCTCGTAGACGTACTCGGCGTCAAAGTCAACCGTTTCCGCCACCTCGTCGGCTATCATAAGTGCCGTGCCCGATGGCGCGTCGAGCTTCTTGTTGTGGTGCTTTTCGATGATCTCAATATCGTAGTCCTGACCGAGCACCTCTGCCGCCTTTTTTGCAAGCTCGATAAGCAGATTTATACCGACCGACATATTGCGCGAGAAGAATACGGGGATCTTCTGTGCCGCCGCTTCAATAAGCGCGGTTTCCTCGTCGGTGTGTCCCGTCGTGCAAACGACTACGGGTATCTTTTTTGCGATTGCAAATTCAAGCAGCTTGGGAGTTGCGCTGTGATGCGAAAAGTCGATTATCGCATCGACCTCGACGTTCACCTCGTCGGGCGTCGCGAATATCGGAATCGTGTCAACGCTCGGCGCGACGTCAACGCCTGCAACTATCTTATATTCCTCGCTCGCATCCGCCGCCGCACGGGTAGCTTTACCCATACGTCCCGAAATGCCCGAGAAAAGTATTCTTGTCTGTTTCATTTTGTTTCTCCGTCGTATTGTTTTTATCCTAATGATTTACTGCGGGACGCCGAAGGCCCCGTCCCCGACCGTCAGAAGCCATACCCTCGAAGGGGTTGGCGCCCACGACAGCCCGTATTACGTAATCACTTTGGGGATTTCTGTCAGATGAGCTTGTATTCACGAAGCACGGACTCGAGGAACGCCTTGTTCTTTTCGTCCATTTCGCAAAGAGGCAGACGCATTTCCTCGGAGCAGTATCCCATCATCGCCATAGCGGTCTTTGCAGGAATCGGGTTGACCTCGCAGAACAGCGAGTTTGCGAGCTTCAAAAGCTTCAGTTGAAGCTCCGCCGACTCCTTGACCTTGCCGTCAAACCAAAGCCGGCAGATATCGTGAGTTTCCTTCGGCACAACGTTGGAGAGCACCGAGATAACGCCCTTGCCGCCAAGCGCGAGCATCGGCACGATTTGGTCGTCGTTGCCGCAGTAGATGTCAAGCTCGGGCACCTCTGCCGCAAGCTCTGCGATTGCGCTCATATTGCCGCTTGCTTCCTTGGTCGCAACGATGCGCTCGTGCTTTGCAAGCTCGCGGTAAACGGGGAGCGTAATGTTGCAGCCCGTACGCGAGGGCACGTTGTAAAGAATTATCGGCTTGTCGGTCGCGTCGGCAACGGCAAGAAAGCTCTTGATAAGTCCCTTGGGTGTTGCCTTGTTATAGTAAGGCGTTACGAGAAGCAGCGCGTCTGCGCCTGCCTCGCACGCATATTTCGACAGTTCGATAGCATAATCGGTGTCGTTCGAGCCCGTTCCTGCGATAACGGGAACGCGCCCTGCGGTCTTTTCAACGCAGTAGCGAATACATTCGCGGTGCTCCTCGTCCGTAAGCGTGGAAGCCTCGCCCGTGGTACCGCAGATAACTATTGCGTCGGTGGAATTGTTTATCTGGCGCTCGATCATAGCGCCGAGCTTATCGTAGTCAACCTGATTGTTCGTAAAGGGAGTGATAATGGCGACGGCGGCGCCGGTGAAAACGGTGTTTTTGGTAGACATAACAATAAATCCTTTCGTAATTCGTACTGTGGGAAATTATGTACAATTCGCGCCAAATTTTTTCGGTGCTTATTGATACGGAGTGAGAAAATTCGCACTCGGAGTAAAAAAAACAAAAAACCGGTTGAAAACCGGCTATCTATGTACTATAATATATACAGGCGTTTTCGCCCGAATAATCTAATACGTAAGATAGCACTCCATCACGTTAATGATGACAGTTCTTCCGATATTCTCGAAAAGAACCAGACGAGCCAAGCTTCGCCAAAAGGCTCATCTTCGGCACCCTCTGCCTTTTGACAGCGTTCAAACGGCGGCGAAACCTAACGCTGCTTACTCATCGGGGAGTGCACCTCTATCATAAATATTCTTCACTGACACTATGATAGCACATTTACCCCGACTTGTCAACCCTATAACATAAACTTTTTAGCTAAAGGGAGCATAATTTTATACTATGATTACAAACGAACGCAAAAACACGACACTCACGACTAAGGATTTCTACTACGACCTGCCCGAGGAGCTTATAGCACAGCATCCGAGCGAAGTGCGTGACCGCTCGCGCTTACTCACGATAAACAAGAAAACGGGCGAGCTTTCGCACGAAACCTTCTGCGATATCATCGACCATTTAAACCCCGAAGACGTGCTTGTCATAAACAACTCAAAGGTTATCCCCGCACGTCTTTACGGCAGAAAAGAGGGCGTTGAAACCGAGATAGAATTCGTGCTTCTGCGTCAGCACGAGCTTGACTCGTGGGAGGTTATGGTGCGTCCCGGCAGACGTGTGAAGCCCGGCAGTACCATTATATTCGGCGACGGACTTCTTCGTGCCGAGGTAAACGAAATTTTAGAGGGCGGCAACCGAATGGTGAGGTTCGTCTACGACCGCTCGAAGGGCTCTATATACGATCTTCTCGACCAAATCGGCAATATGCCCCTTCCCCCGTACATCACCGAGCGACTTAAAGACAAGAGCCGATATCAGACCGTTTACGCAAAAACGGAGGGCTCGGCGGCGGCACCCACGGCGGGACTTCACTTCACCGAGGAGCTGCTCGAAAAAATCAAGGCTAAAGGCATCGCGGTAGTACCCGTTATGCTCCACGTCGGGCTCGGCACGTTCCGTCCCGTTAAGGTGGACGACCTAACGGCGCACGTTATGCACTCGGAGTATTTCTCCGTGTCCGAGGAGGCGGCGAGCATCATAAACGAGCGCCGCAAAAACGGCGGACGTATCATCGCCGTAGGAACAACGTCCTGCCGCACGCTTGAGAGCGTGGCGGACGATAACGGCATCGTTCACGCGATGCACGGCGATACGGGAATTTTCATATATCCCGGTTACAAATTCAAGGCAGTAGACGCGCTTATCACGAACTTCCATCTTCCCGAAAGCACGCTTTTAATGCTCGTATCCGCGCTGTCAAGCCGTGAGATAATGCTCAATGCGTACGACGTCGCTATACGCGAGCGTTACCGCTTCTTCTCGTTCGGCGATGCGTGCTTTATACATTAAAGGATGCTCGGGAAGTGCCCAAATCGGCGGATTTGCCGTGAAATGGGCACTTTTTTGAGTTCCGAGCGCAAAGAAAGTTTGTAAAAAAATCTTTTTTTGAGAAATCAGTGATAAGTTTGAAAGCCGAAGTTTATAATAACACGCAAAATAAAAAATATAACAATTTAAAATCCATTGACAAAATCACGATAACGTGATATAATAAACTTAGAGAATAAGTCAAAGGAGTTAAGCTATGCCTGTTTTATCAACTTTTTACGGAATTATAATCCGTATGTACTTTTTACAAAGCGAGCATAATCCGCCGCACATACACGCAATTTATAACGATAATGTAGCCGCTATCGACTTTATGACCGGAAAAGTTCTTGAAGGACATCTTCCGACAAAGGCAATGGATATGGTTCAAGAATGGATTTTCCTTCACAGAGATGCTTTGAAGGAAATATGGGAAACGCAGGAGTTCAAAAAGCTCCCGCCGCTTGAATAAGGAGGTATCTTATGTTTCACAAAGTCAAGAACGTATCTGCTCTGCCGGACTATCGCTTGAGCGTTCAATTCGCAGAAGGTGTAACCAAGTTGTATGATGTAAAGCCGCTGTTCGAAAAGCTTCATGTATTCCAATGGCTCCGCGAGCACCCCGAACAGTTCGCATGTGTATCTGTTGACGTAGGCGGATACGGCATCGTATGGAACGATGAGCTCGACCTCTCATGTGACGAATTATGGGAGAACGGAGTACAGGTTCAAACCCCGTTTGACGGGCTTTTAGCTTTTAGCGATGCAACCGAGCTTTGGGGGCTTAACGAAAGCACCCTTCGGAAAGCTATCTCATATGGCAAGCTCGTGAACGGAGTAGATGTATGTAAATTCGGCAAGCAATGGGTTGTTTCTATCGAAGCTATGCAGAGAGAGTATGGGGTAAAAGGATGATAGTGCGCATAATTATTCATAATCACAAAGTTTATGCAAATATCGCGTTTCCTGCAAGCCTCGGCGACGCATCGTTCATATACTAAAATCAAGGTATAAGTTTATGACAAACGAAAACAAAAAGCCTCGTGTGCTTGCCGTCGTCGGACCAACCGCGTCGGGTAAGACCGCACTCTCAATCGAGCTTGCAAAGCTTTACGGCGGCGAAATAATCTCCTGCGACTCTATGCAGATTTACCGCGGTATGGACATCGGTACGGCAAAGCCGACCGAGGAGGAAAAATGCGGCGTACCGCACCATATGATCGACATAATCGAGCCGAGCGAGTCCTTCTCCGCCGCCGATTACGGCGTGCGCGCGAAGGCGGTGTGCGACGACGTTATCGCGCGCGGCAAGCTGCCGATTTTCTGCGGCGGCACGGGACTTTATCTCGACGCTGTGCTGACGGACAACGACTATGCAGACGTTGAAACCGATATGGCACTTCGCGCAGCTTTAATGGCAGAGGCAGAGCGCGACGGCGCGCACGCTACGTGGGAGCGTCTTAACGCAGTCGATCCCGAGGCGGCATCAGCTACGCACGAAAACAACGTAAAGCGAGTTGTCCGCGCACTCGAATTATACCTCTCGAGCGGCATCACAAAAACCGAATGGGACAAACGCTCGCGCCTTCGTCCGAAGCCCTACGATGCGGTAATAATCGCGCTTGAGAGAAGCCGCGAGGAGATGTACGCGCGCATCGACAGACGCGTTGACGTTATGATGGAGATGGGGCTCGAAAACGAGGTGCGCTCGCTTATCGAAAGCGGCAGACTTCCCCGCTCGTCCACGGCGGCTCAGGCTATCGGCTACAAGGAGTTTATAAGCTACCTTGACGGCACGTCTGCGCTTGACGAGGCAGTAGCCGAAATAAAGCAGGCAACGCGCCGTTATTCCAAGCGTCAGCTAACGTGGTTTAAGCGCGATACATCGGTCAATTGGATAAGCGCCGACGGCAATTTTAAAGATATTGTAAACATTGCGAAAAAACTATTAACTTGACACGCGATGTGTGGTATAATATCTAAGTGATATATAAAATATAAAACCAAAATTTTACGAAGGCTTTAGGATGCAAAAAACTACGGAAAACAGAAATAAAAATCCGCTCGGTGGGTTCGTCTGGTACGTTTTATCTATCGTAATATCTGTCATAGTTATTGTGTACCTCGGCTATCACTTCTTCAGCGGACTCGGCGACGAGCTTATAACGCAGCACTCTCTGCAGGTCACAGAAAACGACGTGGCTGAATTCGATGCGTACGTTTTCAGGAACGAGACAGTTATACACTCCACCGAAACCGGAGGCATCGGATACGTATTTTCGGACGGCACCAAGGTTTCCGTCGGCTCACAGCTCGCTAACATTTACGGAGGCACTGCCGATGCGCACGACGCAACGCGCGACGAGATAATCGCGATAGACCGCGAGATCAGCCTGCTTATCTCAAGCAACTCCACCGACGGCTTCTCCGCCGCGGATACGCAAACGCTTGACGCGCGTATCGACAACTACTATATGACTATTCGCCAAAGCGCCGAGCAGGGCGTTTATACGAGCTTACCCAAGCGCCGCGACGAATTTCTTACGCTTCTCAACAAGCGTCAGGTCATTACGGGCAGAGTTGAAAGCTTCGACGACGTCATCGAGGACCTTCGCGCCTCGCGTGAAGCGCTGACGTCCGATTTGGACTCGGTAAGCGAAACCGTGCTCTCCCCTGCAACCGGCTTCTTCTATTCGTCGCTCGACGGATACGAGGCGATATTTACAGGCGACGTCGTTGACGCGCTGACGCTTGATCTTTTCGATGCGATGATGAAAACGGAGCCTATAGAATATACGGCGACTGCCATCGGCAAGGTGGCAACGGATTTCCGCTGGTACATAGTCATCGAGGCAACGCGCGAGGAGCTTCGCTTCTACAACGAGGGATACAGCTATCAGATAATCTTCCCCTACAACAACGACAAGCAGCTCAAAATGGAGCTTTCGGATATAGTTGCACCCGACGCGGGCGAGCGTATACTGCTCGTATTCTCGTCGTACGAGGTACCCGAGGATTTCAGCTTTATGCGTATGCAGACCGTCGAGATCGTCAAAAATTCTTACACGGGCTACAAGGTGCCGATTTCCGCCGTGCGTCTCGTAGACGGCAGGATGGGCGTGTATATCCTCGTCGGTACGACCGTTGAGTTCAGATACATCGACGTTATACTCGAGTGCGACGGATATTACATCGCCGCGCCGCGTGACGCCGCGAACGATCCCGAGTATCACACGAAGCTCGGACTGTACGACGTTATAATCACGTCGGGCAGAAACCTTTACGTCGGAAAGATAATCAAATAGCCGATGGGAGATAAAAATGCAGACACTCGAAGAAAACAGATTTGAGCCCTCGCTCATTAAAGCAAGGCTCGATGCGGCAAGGGACGAAATCGAAGCGCTCGCAAAGGGGCGCGACGTAAAGCTGCTCGCAGTTACCAAAACGGTTCCCGTAGACGTTATCAATTACACCATCGACGAGCTCGGAGTCACCGCCATCGGCGAGAACCGCGTTCAGGAGCTACTCGAAAAGTACGACAGCCTTCATCATCCGAAGGACGGCAAGCTTGAGATTCACCTTATCGGCTCGCTTCAGACGAACAAGGTCAAGTACGTCATCGACAAGGTCGATATGATAGAATCCGTTGACAGCATAAAGCTCGCGGCGGAGATCGACAGGCAAGCCAAAAAGCACTCGCTTACGATGGATATCCTCGTTGAGGTGAATATCGGACGCGAGGAGCAAAAGGGCGGCGTAATGCCCGAGGAGCTTCCGGCGTTTATCGAGGCTCTCGGTCAGTTTTCAAGCCTGCGCCTGCGCGGACTTATGACGATTGCCCCGAAATGTGACGAAAAAAGCGAATATTTAATGTTTTTTGAAAAAACTTATCAATATTTCATTGACATTTCGCAAAAAAAGTTGCATAATATAGATAGGGACTTTTTTAACGTGCTCTCTATGGGTATGAGCGGCAGCTTCAGAGAGGCTGTGATCGCCGGCTCGAGCGAGGTCCGCCTCGGCTCGACGATATTCGGAGCACGCAGTTATCCAAATAAAGAAAATTAAAAACAAGATAAAATAACGGAGGTACAAACAAATGGGATTCTTTGACAAGATCAAAAACGGCATCAATCCCGATGCAGAAAGCGAATACGACGTACAGGACGTATACACGCAGGAGATCACCAGCGGCTTTGACAGCGTTCCCTACCAGACTCAGCAGTATCAGGCAGGCGATCAGTATATGGCTCAGGACGACGGTATGCAGATGAGCGGCAGCGCGCTCGAGCTCAAGGTTGTAAAGCCTGAGCGCTTCGACAGCGCTCCCCAGATCGCTAACCACCTTCTCAACCGCCGCACCGTAGTTCTCAACCTCGAGGCTACCAACAAGGAGACCGCACGCCGCCTTCTCGACTTCCTCTCCGGCGTGGTATTCTCCCTCAACGGCAACATCAAGCGCGTTGCTAACAATACTTACGTAATCGCTCCCTGCAACGTAGACGTTTCCGACGGTCCTATCCACGACAAGCAGAAAAAGAGCGACGACGATTACTACGAAAACGAAGTTTAAGCTTATAAGCCGACGGCGGAGCACTCTCCCCGCCGTCGGCTTTTTAGTCATATATGGAGATATTTTAACGTGACGAATTTTGTTTATGTTTTCACCAATTTGGTGAGTTTTTTTCTGATGGCGCTTGAGGTGATGATGTTCATAAGAGTCGTCCTTTCGTGGATGCCCGTTGACGACGATTCGCCTATCGTTAGATTCGTCTATACGATGACAGAGCCCGTTATCGCTCCCGTGAGAATAATACTCGAGCGCTCCGAAACGGTGCGAAGCCTTCCCATCGACCTTTCTTTTTTCGTTGCGTTCCTTCTTCTCTCCGCCGTGCAGATGATGCTGCCCTGATCTAATATGGCTATAAATCTCACTTCCCTATTGTCCGACGGCGAGCAGCGTCTACTGAAGCGCGTTGACGAGCTTTACGAGCGCGCAGACGGCGGCGTTATCGGATTTACAAGCTTTCTCAATATGCGTGAACGCTTTATTATCGAAAATCAGCGTCACGCTATTTTAAGGGGTGACGACACCTCGCCGCTCTCTTTTTTCTGGGGCGGCTACACCGACGCCGAGCGAGCAGTGCTTTGCGTTATGCCGGCGTACTGTAGGTATTCCCTGCCCGAGGGCGCCGCTTTAGGTACGGCGTTTCGCGAGGAGCTCTCCGAGGTCATCACACCCATTCAAATCAAAACAAGCGGCTACGTAAAGCTCGCACACCGCGATTTTCTCGGCGCACTCGTAGGTCTTGGTATAGACCGCGCGGTTATGGGCGATATTTTACCAAACGACGACGGAGCTATCGTATTCGTTAACCCGAGCGTTGCCGCGTTTATTAAAAACGAACTCACTTACATCGGGCGTGACAAGGTAAAGGCAACCGACGTTACGCTTCCCGATGATTTTGCCTTTTTAAGGCAGTTTGAAAGGGTTGGCGGAACGGTCGCCTCGGCAAGGCTTGACGCAGTCGTGTCCGAGCTTGCACGCACCTCTCGCGAGGCTGCGAAATCGCTTATCGACAGCGGCTTCGTCGAGCACAACCACTTCACCGCCACGCGTTACGACCGCGAGGTCACGAACGGCGACGTTATTTCCATACGAAAAAGCAGCGCTGCCAAGGGTGGAAAATTCATCGTTGACAGGATAGATGAACGCTCCGCGAAGGGACGTATCCGCCTTGCGGCACGGCGCGATATATAAAATTACGAATGAAAGGACGTATAATATGCTTCCTCCGCATGAACTGCGAAACAAAACGTTCGGCAAGGCGATGCGCGGATACAATCCCGTTGAGGTTGACGAATATATCGGTTTTCTGATAGAAAAGTATACGGAGCTTTACCGCGAGAACGACGAGCTTGAGCGCAAGCTGCGCGCGGCACTCACACGTCTTGACGATATAAAAGAGGACGAGGATTCCATAAGAAGCACGCTTATCGACGCAAAGCGTGCGGCAAACAAGATCAAGGCAGATGCGACCGAGCGCGCCGAGGCAATAATAAAAAGCGCGAAGGACTCCTGCAACACTATACTCGCCGACTTCAACCAAAAGATCGAGCTCGGCCGTGAAACTATGGCGGATATGCAGCGCGATGCGTTTGAATTAAAGCAAGAGCTTTTCGCCAGATACAGCGAGCACATCGCATTTATAGACAAGCTTACCGAGGGTATGGACGAGTCCGCGATTCCCGAGGCAAGCGAGCTTCACCGCGAGGCTATAAAGCGCCTAAAGGAAAGCATTTCCGGTATGACGCCCTCGACGGCTGCTGACGAGGCAGAGGACGAGCTCAGCGTTGACGCAGAGATAGACTCGATTGCAAGTGCTTATACCCCGAGCGACGGTGCTGGCGAGCTCGAGGTGCTCGATTTTGTGACCACGGCGGCTGAAAGCGACACCTTTGAGGTTAAGAGAACGCCCGTTGCCGCCAAGGGCGCGCTTAAAGGCTCTATTGAACAGCTCAACCGCCAATACAAGGAAGCCGAGGACGTTATCAACACGCCCGACAGCGATATCGCCGACGACGTGTCGTATATGGATTTCGTGAAATCCGTAACCGGCAAATCCGCGGCGACCGTAAGCAAGGACAATGACTTCGAAATGCTCTTTTCCGACGATCAGGGCAACAAGCGAAGAAGAAAATAAGTATATACAATATATTTTTAGTAAGGAGCAAACATAAATGCCACAGGACTATTCAAAAACACTTAACCTTCCGAATACCGACTTTTCTATGCGCGCAAATCTCCCTCAGCGTGAGCCCGAGATAGGCGCAGTTTGGGCAAACGACGACATTTACAATAAAATGCTCGAGAGAAACGAGGGTAAGCCGCTCTTTATCCTTCACGACGGTCCTCCCTTCTCCAACGGTAACATCCATATGGGTACCGCACTCAACAAGGTGCTCAAGGACTTTATCAATAAGTACAAGGCGATGAACGGCTTCAAGGTTCCGTACGTTCCCGGCTGGGACAACCACGGTATGCCTATCGAGTCGGCTATCATCAAGAAGAACAAGCTTGACCACAAGAATATGTCGGTTTCCGAATTCAGAACCGCTTGCCGCGACTTCGCGAAGGATTTCGTTGACATTCAGATGACCTCCTTCAAGCGTCTTGGCGTTCTCGGCGATTGGGACAATCCCTATCTCACTATGGATCCCAAGTTCGAAGCACGCGAGGTTAAGGTGTTCGGTGAGATGTATAAGAAGGGCTACATCTACAAGGGACTCAAGCCCGTTTATAGGTGACCCCACGCAGGCACCTCCTTGGCACAG
>JAZNBZ010000075.1:0-4965 GCA_045587285.1 Candidatus Flemingiibacterium sp.
CTGAATCAGCTCACGCGTCTTGCCCATCAAGGAAGAATCAGCGAGGTGAATCTTGCGGAGCTGGTTTCGCTCTACCGAAAGATTCTTCTCGCACTCGGAGGTGATAGCGATGGCGGTCGTTGAGTGCATTCCCGAGAAAAAGCAAACGCCGAGTGCGCAGAAAGGCGTGATCGATTACTGCATACAGCCGTCGAAAATCTATGACGATGAGGAACAGCTTGCCTATGTTTCAGGCTACAACTGCATACCGGAGCTGGCAAATGAGTCGTTCCTTGCCACACAGAAAGTGTTCGCTCACGAGCCGGACGGTGTGCGGTTCTATCATTATGTGCAGTCGTTCAAGATCGGTGAGGAGATCACACCGCAGGAAGCACACGAGATTGGCATGGAGTTTGCGAAAAGCTTCGGCAATCGTGAGGTACTAATCGCTACGCATATTGATCGTGAGCACATTCATAATCACTTGGTTGTGTGTGCTTATGACCTCGCAAGCGGCATCAAACTGCATAACAATAAGTTCTTCCTCGGCGAGCTTCGAGATCATAGCGATGAGATTTGTATGGCACACGGACTGTCGGTGCTTGAGAAATATGATCCGAAGAAGAAATCCTCACGTCCCGATCCGAAGGAATACCGCGCCGCTGTGAACGGCAACAGCTGGAAGATACAGCTTTGCGTTGCTATCGACCATTGCATGAAAAGATGCAAAAACAAGTCAGAGTTCCGCCGTGAGATGAAGAAGCTTGGCTACGATATGGTGTGGACACCCGAGCGGAAGTACATCACATATATTTTGCGCGGCGAGGATGGCAAAGAAAAACGTGTGCGAGACATCAAGCTTCACGAAGAAAAATACTTAAAGGAGAACATGGAAAATGAATTCAGAATCCGGGCAGAACTATATGGACAAGCTGAAAGCGAAGAATATACCGCCGACACTTCAATCGGAGGAGCCGGCGGAAACGATTCCCACCGTGCAGATCAGCCAGAAAGAATGGGTGCGCCTGATGGAAGCAATGCAGCGTTTGATCGTGCTGTCAGCCGATTTGAAGGAGCAGAGAGCGAGCTTGAAGCACGAAGCAGACGAGTATGCCCAAGAGATGATGAAATCGGCACAGGAGCAGACACGGGCGGCGGAAGCGGCGATCAAAGAGATTTCAACCAAAGCTATGAAACAGGTTGGGAGAGAGAGCGAGAAAGTCTCCGAAGTGATCGACCGCCGCATCTTCCGGGACGAAGCGCTATGGTGGCTGCGACTCATACTCACGGCACTGCCGACGATATTGGTCTTGCTGTTATGGGCGTGCGTGGGCTTCACGACCTTGGGAACGTAATCGAAAACGGTGAGGAAACCGAGGAAGAAAAGCGTGAGCGCGAAGCAAGAAACGCCGGATCTGCTCTCGGTGCTGTCGTTAGTATCGCGGCGGGACTTGCGATTGGGATGGGCGATGACACCGAGGATGTTGACGAAGATGAATATGAGGACGAAGGCTTTGATATTTCGATGTGAGAATTTATTGTGGAGGTGTAAAAATGGCATCATACTATAGACGTGACAACGGCACATACTGTGTCCGTGTATCAAACGGAATGAAGAACGGCAAGCAAGAGCTGATATCAACGACGTACAAGCCTCCGAAAAATCACAGTGAAAAGGAGATTCAGCGCGGCGTGAAAGCCTTCGCGGAACTATTTGAGGCATCGGTACACAGCGGAATATATGTGCCTGGCAAGCGAGTAAAGTCAGAGGTGAACCTGTTTGGAATGACGGTGGGAGCGTTCGCAAAGGGGCACTATATGAAATCCATCGAAACTTGTCTGTCGCCGAACACGGTCAAGTTTTACAATGCGGTGATTGAGGATATCATCATTCCGTCATTCGGAAATATCAGATTGACAGACATAACCGCCAAGCATCAACAAGCGTTGGTGGATTACCTCGCATCGCCCGGTGCGAGGACGGATAAAAACAACGCTAAACCGCTGTCGGCATCTACGGTCAAGAGGTACGCAACCGTGTTCTCCTCGCTGATGACAGAGGCACAGCGCATGGGTTACATTGAGGAGAACCCACTCCGCAACGGCTCGGTCCGATTTCCGAAAATAAAAAAAGAGCCGGTGAAAGCATACAGCCGTGAGGAAGCGGCGATATTCATCGAGGGGTTAGCTAACGAAACGACGAGAACAAGGGCGATGCTTATGACCGCGCTTTTGCTTGGGCTTCGCCGTGGCGAGGTAGTCGCGCTGAAATGGGAAGATATAGACTGGGAGAATCGGGCGATAGCTATAAACAAAAGTGCATACAAGAAAAAGGGCGAACCGCAGGCATTGAAAGCTCCGAAGTCGGTGAACAGCATCCGCGAGGTTTATTTCTCCGAGATGCATAAGAAAGTTTTCCTGGAATGGCGTGCGGAGCAGGAGTCTGAGCGGTCAGCAGCAGGCACAAAATGGAATGAGCAAGGCTTTATCTTCACCAATGCCGTCGGCAATTTGGTCAGCCTATACTCGCTCACAACATTATGCAGTGATTACGAAGAACGGTGCGGTCTGCGCCATCTGAAGTTTCATGGACTTCGCCACACCTGCGGCTCGCTTATGGTGAGCGGCGGCGCGGATCTTGAAACGGTCAAGGCGGTGTTCGGGCATGAGAGCATCCGCACAACCGAGCAGTATCTGACACCGTATGACGAGTCCAAACGCCGTGCGGCAGATATGCTCGCCGATATTGTAACGAACAAGGAAAGAGAGGTAGCTTGTTGAGATTAAAAACGCTAACGCAAATTGCACATGAAATACGCACAGCCGATCCCGAGTCGGTGGTAGGCGAATCGTTCCTTGCGGCGCTTATTGAAGGAAATGAGCTTCCGTACACATATCGCGGCAATCGGTTGGTCGCCGATACAGAGGCGGTTGCGCCTACGTTGAATCGGATGTTGGGCTTTGAGGAAACCGCAGAGCTTCCGCAAATACGTACAATCAGAGGTGCGGTAGCAGAACTGAAGCGAAGCCGTCCCGAAATCGGCATTAGCGAGAAGATGATTCGCAGTGCCGTGAAGGACGCCAGGATCGCGAGCATCGGCATCGGGAACCGCGAGTACATCGCTATGCAAAGCTTCGATGAGCCGTACTGCAGACGGATATTTGAGCCGGTAGCGGTGTTATCGAAGAAGGAAACCATCCGGCGCGGAGTGATGGAGCAGATGTCGGATGTGCTTGCGAGAAATCCGGCTATGCCGATAGTGACGAGAGTACGTCGGGCGGGATGAAAAAGCAGTATCCACCATGGGTGTTGTCCTATGGTGGATACTCAAAATTTGCGCCGCATAAATCAAAGAATACGTCCGGAGAAAAGTGATTTTATTTTCACAAAATGTCTGGACTTTTACTCTTTTCTGTGGTATTGTGTTGTGCTGATAGAAAAGGAGGCACAGCCTATGAATAGTGTGATAAAAGAGTTATGGCACGGTAATATCGTACCGCAGGACGGCAGTCGGAACAATTCCCCGGAAATGAAGCAGCTGATGGAATATATTGCGAGGCATCACGATGATCTACTTAAAACATTGACTGATGAGCAGAAAGAGATATTCGAGAAGTTCGACGCATGTTGGATCGAGTACGCGAGTCTTACAGAAGAAGCGATATTTGAATATGCTTTTATACTTGGAATGCGGATGGGGATTGAAGCGTTGTATGAATAATTTAATACGTATAAAAACAGGCATGTTTCCCAATGTTTTTGAAACGACTGGTATAGGGAGCATAATATGTAGACATAATTATAACAACAAAATGCAAATGGAAAAATGATAATGTAGAATAGCACATGAAGATTGTATCAGCTTTTATATAATCAGATTGAGGTCAATGCATCAAAAAACAGTTAATTGAATAGGTAAACTTGATTTCAATTAACTGTTTTTCGGTTCTAGCTATTACATAAGGAAATATCAAAAAGACTTTCTACTTTATTGCTAAAACAAGTATATACCGTGAATTTTATTTGCTAACATTTTTTGTTTTTAATATCATTTATTTCATGTAACATTATTTTCGCTTGAAAAATACCCTGTGCTTCGGCGTTTTCAAAATGTCTATACGCCTCATTTACATTACACCTGCATCCTCGTCCAAACAGTAACAAGGTTCCTAATATGTATTCAGCCTCGGCAACACCGCTATTTGAAGCTTTTAATGCGTGTTGATATGCTTTATGATAATTCTTACATTCCGGCTGCTGATATAGCAATGATAACTGCAGTGATGCCAAAGCATGATGTTGACTCGCTGCTTTCTCATACCATTCAATAGCCCTGTCTTTATTTATACCAACATGTCCATTTTCATACATATAACCAAGCATATACTGTGCTTCTGAGTTTCCTCTATCGGCTGCAATATTGAAATATCTCAAAGCCTTGGGAAAGTTTTTTCTGTAATTCTCAAACGGTCGAAAATTAAGTAACGCTAATTCAAAAGCAGCTGCGGCATGGTTTCTGTCAGCGGCTTCTTGCAAATAATAACTCGCTTTATAATAATCTGGTTGAGGAGCAACTGCTTTAGTTGTGTCCTCTGAATCAACAAAAGTGTGCACACCATCTCTGTACATTATTCCAAGATAATATGCGGCATCAGCTGATAAATGCTGCATAGCTTCAAATATTTTGATTGCATCTTTAAACTTACCGATTTTATATAAATATTGAGCATATGCGCCTTTTGAGATATCATCGCCTACTAATACCACAGAATTATAATATTCAATAACGTTTGTATAATTGTATTCGCAACCTAATCCCTCGCGTTGCATGTAGGCTACTTGTATTGCATTGCCAAGATCAGCTTCGCCCTCTTTTCGATGTTCAAATGCTTTAAAGTAGGATTGACCTTCTCGTGGTATTGATCCTGCATAATACATTTTAGCAAGAAAATAATGTGCAGAATTGACGTAATCTTGATACACAC
>JAZNBZ010000076.1:0-2684 GCA_045587285.1 Candidatus Flemingiibacterium sp.
TAAGCATCCAACCTTGTGCGAGCCTCCGTTAAGACCGGGACCGCCCGTGAACAGACCGTAGCCGTATGCGACCTGACAAACGTCCTCGTTCGTGCCGCCGACGGCAGTGATGGCGCGTGCACAGCAATCCTCCCAAAGGTCGATATCGTGCTGCGTGTAGAACGCAACGACGCGTCTGCCCGTCGTACCGGACGTGGACTGTATTCTCACGCACTCGGAAAGCGGCTTTGCAAGCAGGCCGTAGGGGTACGCATCACGAAGGTCCGCCTTCGAGAGGAAGGGGAGCTTGTGAAGGTCGTCGATAGACTTGATATCGTCGGGAGTTACGCCCTTTTCGTCCATAAGCTTTTTGTAGTAGGGCACGTTGTCGTACACGTGACGCACCTGCTTGACGAGCTTTTCGGACTGAAGCGCCCTCATTTGCTCGTAGGGCATCGTTTCGATTTCTTTTTGATAGTAACGCTGTTCCATTTGTTTCACATACCTTTCTTAAAAATAAAGTCGTATGCAAAGGAAAACAAAAAAGTCCTCTGCATCTAATTGCAGAGGACGAGAATTCATTTCCCGTGGTACCACCTCAGTTCGCCGTTATCTCACGATGACGGCCTTGTCAGGTACAAGCATACCTTAGCTCTGTAACGGGAGCGCCCGTTGCATCCTACAGGGAGAAAAATCTCCGTTCAGCGCACTGCTCGCAAAATGAATTCGGCAAGGCGTTCCCCATTGTCTTGCAGCAACCGACAACTCTCTGAAGGCTCACGCCAAGCTTACTTGTTTTTGATCGTAGCATTTACCGTGGTTATTATACCACTTTACAAGAATAAAGTCAAGGGGTTTTCGGAAATTTTTTCGAAAGTTTTCTCAATTTGGTGTGTTTTTTGTGCTATTGACATATCGCGTTTTTTGTGGTACAATCGACGTAACGGATAAAGCTTTTGATAAGGAGAGTAATTTATGAAAAGAATTACAGCGATGCTTATCGCTTGCCTTTTAGTGCTCGCAAGCTGTGAGGAGGTGCCCGCGGATATACTCGGCGTACAGGGCACACCGCAGGATAGCGAAGTGGCGGCGGATACCGACGAGGTCACCGACACTGATACGGAGCTTGCAACCGAGTCTGAGAAAACCGAGCCTGAGGTGACCGAGCCTGAGGTGACCGAGCCTGAGGTGACCGAGCCTGAGGTGACCGAGCCTGAGGTGACCGAGCCCGAGGTGACCGAGTCTGAGGAAACCGAGCCCGAGGAAGCCGAGCCTGAGGTGACCGAGCCCGAGGAGACCGAGCCCGAGGAAACCACCGCCGAAACCACGGCTGAAACTACGGCAGAGACCACCGCGTATTGGCGCGAGCTTGACAGGATGACGATAGAGGAGCTTGGCTGCGGCTTTGAGCTTGATATGCAAATAATAGCTATGAACCCCGGCTCTGTCGGTGCAATGACCGTAACCGGATTCGTTACCTCGCCTACGGTACGCGACGTTTTGATAGGATCGTGGGGCTCCGACATCTCCACTTGGTCGGCAAGGACGATATACGAGGAAGCGAAATTCTACGCGGACCTCTGGAAGGCGGAAGGTATATCCGTCGCGCCCGATCTCGGTATGCCGTTTGAGGTATGGTGCTCGCATCCCGTATTCCCCGAGGAGTGCGGCACGTATTGCGAGGTGCTTCTTATAGGCATCGACGCGAGCTACAACCCCGTCGCGTACGCTATAGTGGCGGGACAGATACCGTACGCAGATTAACTCGAAATAAGAGCACGGTCAGCGAGCCTTCGCTGACCGTGCGTTTTCGTTGCGTTTAGTTAGACAGAGCTCGCTTTATAGCTGCTGCGTTGACAAAAAAGCGGGTATTGTGATATAATATTTTTGCGCGGTAATACAAGCGACGGTATAATGCGTTGCTTTACCGTTCACGTCAGAGAAGGGAGTGCATACTATGTCGTCATACAGCGAGCTTATAAAAAATTTTGAACGAATTCGCGCGTATATGCGCGAGTTCTACGTTTACGGCTTCAAGAGCCGCGATGAATACAGCCAAGCTCGAGCACTCTGATCTCCGACGGCTCAAGCGTTAGCGTGAGCGTATCGGGGCAGGGGACACCGTACTCATCGGGATAAAGCATTAGGTGCACGGTATTTGCCGTGTCGGAAAGATTAACTGTGAAAAGCGCCGTCCTTTTTTTATCGTCCGACTGCCAAACGGCACATAGAGCGCGCTCCATTTTTATGCCCGACGAGAGGATAGGCGCGGCATCTGCTTGGATGTGCGGCGGGCGAAGGGGGCGTCCGCTGTTAAAGAGCGGTGCGTTTTCGACGCGGGTATGTACGATCTTCTCAAGAAATGCCATTCGCTTATCGTTATATACGACGTATGCGTTGAGCCAGCCTATCTGCTGGCCGAAAAGCAGGCTTTGAGCGAGGTGATAGCGGAAGAACTCGTCATCATCGCGGTGCACGCCGTCGGTGTAGCGTCCGATCATCTGTATGTAACCTGCGTAGATGACCGGGAAGGCGGGCACGGCATCGCCCATAGTCCAAAGCCACGTGAGAAATCCGTCAAACGCCTTCATATAAGGCTCTCCGTTGGATTCGCTGAAATAGAAGGCGTCCGTCGGTCTGCCGGCGTTTATCTTCTCCATCATACGAGCGTAGCCGTCAGACCAATAGCTGCCGCCCTTGTGGTT
>JAZNBZ010000077.1:0-3779 GCA_045587285.1 Candidatus Flemingiibacterium sp.
TACTCCTGTATCGAGTGGTATATGCTCTGCGCCTTCTCAGTTCCGAGGTGGCGTATCGGACAGTCAACGAGTCGCAGACCTGCCTGAATGGCGCGCTTGCGTATCTCCTTGATGAACGGATCGTTCGACACTCCCTCGACGTGCTCGTCCGCGCCGAACTCGAGATATATTGAGTCAGCGTACTCGATAAGCTCCTTTGCGTTCTGCCAACCGATAAGCTCGGGAAGCTCGCCGCCAACGTCGGGCGATAATGAAAGCTTGCCGTCCGAGAACGCACCCGCGCCCGAAAAGCCCGTCGTGATGTGGCAGTACGGCTTACACTGCACGCACTCCTTGGTCTTTATTTTAGGACAGTGCCGCTTTTCAACGGGAAAGCCCTTTTCGATTAAAAGTATTTTCTTGTCGCTCTTTTTTCTGATAAGCTCTAGTGCGGTAAAAATGCCTGCGGGTCCTGCGCCAACGATTATAACGTCGTAGTTCATAACATTTTCCTCCGTATTTTTACACAAAAACATTCCGCAAACCGAGGTTCGCGGAATGTAATTATACTGTAGTACAATTACAAATAATTATACCACACAATATGCGTTTTGTCAATGTTTATTTACTATTAGGCCTTATTGTAGGACCATATCATTAAGTTAAGAAAATCAACTGTCGTAATATACAATCTTTCTGTAGGGGCGACCATTGGTCGCCCGCGGGCGGTCACTGACCGCCCCTACATTTATAGATTATGACAATGCGTGAGGCTCAACTTAATGACATTGAGCGTAGAGCGGGGCTTGCTCCCGCCCTACAAGTTTCGCAGCATTTCAAGTGTGCGCTGCTATCAAAATTTTCCCTGCAAAAATATTGGTCGCAGCTGCCGTCCCTCGCTCGCCGCGCGTATTGCGTCGGGTATCATCTCAAGCTCTGCCACGAGCGAGTGCGGCTTGCGCGTAACGTCGTCCTGAAGCATCGGAGTGAAATATACCGAGCGGCGCTTTAGCATACGCGCGATATTTTCAAGGTTAGCCGAGAGCGCGTCGTTGGTTGCGAGCGCTAAAATAAGCGGTCTGTCCGAGCGAAGATGCGCCTTGCACGCCATCGTCACCGCGCCGTCGGTGATACCGCGAGACAGCTTTGCAAGCGTGTTGCCCGTGCACGGCGCGACGACGAGCATATCAAGGTGAATATCGGGACCGAGCGGCTCGGCGTCCTTTACCGTGTGGATTATCTCCCTTGCGCATATTTTCTCGATACGCTCTCGTATATCCGCCGCCTTGCCAAATCGCGTGTCGGTAGTGTACGCGCACTCGCTCATTATCGGGACGAGCCCGTACCCGTCGTTTGCGAGCGACTCCATTACGCGAATACTGCGTGCAATGGTGCAAAACGAGCCGCAAAGCGCGTAGCCTATCAGCATTTCTCCGCCTCCCACTCTTTGATACGCTCTATCACCGCATCGGCGGTTATTTTGCCCGACGTGACGGGCGCGACCTTGCCGGGAAGTGAGAGTGCCCAGACGACGTTATGCTTCATTCTGTCTGCGGTGGGAATATCCACGCCGCCCGGTCTTGAGGCAAGGTCAACGATAAGCGTACCGCGTGGGATTTCGCGAAGCTCCGCTTCGCCGAGCACCGTGTGCGGCACGGTGTTAAATATCACGTCGTAGCGGCTTTCTTTAAGCCGCTCGCAAAGCTTGCCCGTTTCGGTGGGGATATGCCCGTCGGCGCGTATCCACGCGACGTCCGAGGGCTTGCGTGCGCTCGCCGTAACCGTAACTCCAAGCCGTGAGAGTAAGCGCGAGAGCACCTTACCTATCCGCCCGTAGCCGATGACGAGAGCCTTCGCGCCGTGAAGCGTTACGTTAAGCTCGCGCATAGCTATCTCAACGGCGCCCTCCGCGCTCGGAATTGCGTTGGCTATAGAAAATGCGTCGGACTCGTAGTAGTCGAAGGCTTTGATGCCGCGCTCATTGCACAGCGCGACAAAATCCCCCGTAAGCTTGCCGCCGCAAACGTATTTCACGCCGTTTTGCGACATTATCTCAGCAAGCGTCGTAAACTTGAGCGGCACGCCTCCAAGCGGCATAGAAACCGTATTGCCGTCCGCCGCGCTCGGTAGCGGCAGTATAACGGCAAGACTGCCGCGCACCGCTTCGATAGCAGTTGACGCTATCTCACCGCAGTCGAGCTCGCCGCCCACCGTATCCGCCAGCACCTCTCGCACGCTGACGCTCGGGTGCGAGCAGCAGCGCGAATCGACGACGGGCAAGCGAGTGTGCACCTCACCGCCAAAGCCGTAAAGCGACACCTCGTACCCTGCCGCAACGAGCTCGGCGCCGACGATAAGCTGGCGCGCGTCACCGCCTATAACGGCAATTTTATATTTATTCTTTGTCATAGCTTTCTCCAAACAATGTATAACTGCGCCAAAGGTGGCGCATTACAGTTTATGTTAAAAGCCGTCTCGCCGTCAAAGCACGCGAGGCGTACAAAATACGCGTTTTTACATTATTCTATTTTTATCACTATTTCTACTTGAAAAAGTACGCGCCTTGTGTTATAATTATTTTATCACACAGATGTTGAAAGGATATGACATATGGGCGGATTATTCGGAGTTGTATCAAAGGAAGATTGCGTGTTCGACCTCTTTTTCGGCACGGACTACCATTCCCACCTCGGCACGCGCCGCGGCGGTATGGCTGTTTTCGGCGAGGGCGGCTTTGAGCGCGCTATTCACAATATTGAAAATTCACCGTTCAGAACCAAGTTCGACAAGGACGTCGGAGAAATGAAGGGAACGCTTGGTATCGGCTGTATTTCCGACAGCGAGCCGCAGCCGCTTATCGTGCGCTCGCACCTCGGAAACTTCGCTATAACAACCGTCGGACGCATAAATAACGAAGCAGAGCTCCTTGATATCTGCTTTAACAAGGGACACAGCCACTTCCTCGAAATGAGCGGCGGCGACATCAACGCAACCGAGCTCGTTGCCTCGCTTATAGCGCAAAAGGATTCGATAGTCGAGGGTATACGCTACGTTCAGGAGCTCGTTGACGGCTCGATGACGATGCTCGTGCTCACTCCCGAGGGAATGTACGCCGCGCGCGACAGACTCGGACGCACGCCCGTGGTTATCGGCAAAAAGGACGGCGCGTACTGTGCCTCGTTTGAGAGCTTCGCTTACTTGAACCTCGGATATACCCACTACAAGGACCTCGGTCCGTCCGAGATAGTATATCTCACATCCGATTCCTGCACGACCGTTTCCGAACCGAAGGAGGATATGCGCATCTGCACGTTCCTTTGGGTTTACTACGGCTACACGACCTCGAACTACGAGGACGTAAACGTGGAAATAATGAGAAACCATTGCGGCGCAAAGCTTGCCGAGCGCGATAAGGGAATCGTATCTCCCGACCTCGTAGCAGGCGTGCCCGATTCGGGTACGGCTCACGCGGTAGGCTACGCAAACGCGTCGGGAGTGCCGTTTGGCAGACCGTTTATAAAATACACGCCAACCTGGCCGCGCTCGTTTATGCCGACCATACAGGCGCAGAGAAGCCTTATCGCGAAAATGAAGCTCGTTCCGATAGACCAGCTCATTCGCGGCAAGAATCTCTTACTCATCGACGACTCTATCGTCCGCGGCACACAGCTTGGCGAAACGACCGAGTTTCTCTATCAGAGCGGTGCGAAGGAGGTTCACATAAGAACGGCGTGCCCGCCGCTTCTGTACGGCTGTAAGTACCTCAATTTCTCGCGTTCCAAGAGCGAGCTTGACCTCAT
>JAZNBZ010000078.1:0-1881 GCA_045587285.1 Candidatus Flemingiibacterium sp.
GTAGTCGCCGAGAGCGTGTCAGACGGGCTGAAGATATACGAAAACCCACTCGGCGTGCTTACCAACAATCCGCCGTTCCCGTATCACGCGACGCGCGTGTGCGACTTTATGCATATGAGCTCGCGCTATCCCGAAAACACGCTTTGCGAGGGCGTGGCGCTGACGCCGTACTCGGGCGGACTTGGCGCTGTCGGTCTGCCGGGCGATTTCTCGTCGCCCTCGCGGTTCGTGCGCGCGGTGTTCGCGAAAGGTCACACGGCACTCGACGGCACGCAGGGCGAGCGCGTGAGCGCGTTTTTTCACGCCTTGGACACGGTCAGCGTGCCAAAGGGATGCGAGAAAAATGCGTCGGGCGAAAGCCTTTTCACGCTTTACGCCTCGTGCGTTGACGTGTCCGCACGAGCGTATTTTTTCACCACGTACGAAAACCGCCGTATCCGTGCGCTCACGATGGACGGAGTGAACCTCGACGCGAGTGGGCTTATCAGCCGTGGCGTATCGGGCGGCGAAGACGTGGAGCGGCTTGCTTGAGTGACCGTTGATTTGTCCATAAAAACCGTCGATTTGTCACTTGACAGGTGAGTGCGCGGCGCGGTATACTGTTTGTAGAACAATAAATTCCAAAAGGAGTTATGAGTTATGAATAACAAGCTTGCAATGATTGGCTGCGGAACCATCGGCGACTATCACCTTGGTCACTTTATGCAGTACGGTGACCTTATCGAGTTGGTCGGCTTCTGCGACCTTATACCCGAGAAGGCGGATAGGTTTGTAGAAAAGGCGGGCTGTGGCAAGGCGTACACCGATTTTCGCGTAATGCTCGATGAAGTAAAGCCCGATATGGTATTCGTCTGCATTCCGCCGTATTGCCACGGTGACGTAGAAAGGGAGCTTCTTGAGAGAAATATCCATTTCTTCATCGAAAAGCCGATGAGCCTTGATATTAAGTTCGCTAAATGGGTTCGCGACGAGATTGAAAAGCGAGGACTTATCACTGCTGTCGGCTTCCAGATGCGCTACACCAACAAGTCGGACTACGCGCGCGATTTCTGTAAGGAAAATCAGATAGTATTCGTAAACGGCACGCGTATCGGCGGTATCCCGAAGATAGATTGGTGGGGCGATAAGAGCCTTTCCGGCGGTCAGCTTGTTGAGGCGGCTATACACGAGTGCGACCTTATCCGCTACTGTGTGGGCGATGTTGATGAGGTGTTCTCCTACTCTACGCGTGGCTTTGTAAAAGAGTCGCCGATACCTTATGATACCGACGACTGCACCGCGACGACGGTTAAGTTTAAGAGTGGAGCACTCGGTGTATTCGCAGGTGGCTGCTACGCGAAGTCGGGCAACTCATATGCTTCCAAGGTTATCTTTTCTGCAAAGGACAAGAGAATCGAATACTTCAAGCAGCTTGACATTTACGGCGAGGAGCCTACCAAGCAGGATGACGATGCTAAATTCGTGGTCAAGGGCGACGGTGCGCTCGGCGCGGCAGGCGAGAAGATAAGCATTGAATCCACGGGCGACAGTGGACTTGATTGCGACCGTACGTTTATTGAGGCGGTGCTCACGGGCGACGCGTCGAAGATACGCTCGCCGTACGCGGATGCGTACAAAACGCTCGCGTTCGTGCTTGCGTGCAACGAGTCGATGGCGACGGGCAAAGCGGTTAAGGTTGAATATTAAAGCGGAAAGCCTCCCGACAAGGGAGGCTTTGGTTTTTTATATGAGCGTACCGCTCGGTTTGTCCTCGCGCGCTCTGCGCGCTCGGGGAAACGAAAAGGGGGAGGAGGAACTATCTCAGTCGCCGACAGCTCCTCCTCCGAGCAGTTGCCGCAGGCAACTGCAACCCTCATTCTCCTCTTGGCTACGCCGCCTAAA
>JAZNBZ010000079.1:0-6412 GCA_045587285.1 Candidatus Flemingiibacterium sp.
ACCGCCTTGGATGAAATCAAATCCGTCTTCCTTCTCCCTGCGAAGCAGGATTTCATCGCGTAAGCGATTTCACCCACTAAAGGTGGATTTCATCCGTCGAAGACGGATTTGACTGCGTGTTCTCCGTTAAGGATAACACGCCAATGCCTCCCTTTTGGTTTATTTCTTCTCAAAATGCCCGCTCGTGAGCTTCTTAACTACACTGAACAGTCCAAGCACACCGATAAGGTTCGGAACTATCATAAGTCCGTTCATCATCTCGGACACCGCCCAAACGAGGTCAAGCTCCGCAACCGCGCCGATGAATACGAACAGAACGTATACGCATCTGTATATCCACACCGCCGCCTTCGACTTGTTCGTGAGGTAACCGATGCACACCTCACCGTAATACGCCCAGCCGAGGATGGTCGAAAGCGCGAAGAACACCGTCGCGAGCGTTACGCCGATACCGCCGACGTGCGGTACGATGCTGTTGAACGACGCGATGCTGAGCGCTGCGCCCTCGTACTCGCCGCTGCTCCACTGCCCCGCCGTAAGCACGACGATTCCCGAAAGAGTGCAGATGATAATAGTCGTAAAGAACACCTCGAACATACCCCAAAGTCCCTGCTTTACGGGGTCCTTCGTGCTCGACGCCGCGTGCGCGATAGGCGCGCTTCCAAGACCTGCCTCGTTCGAGAATACGCCGCGCGAGAAGCCGTACTGCATAGCCTTCATTATGCCAAAGCCGGCAATACCGCCAAACGCGGCCTTAAAATTGAACGCCTCCTTAAAGATAAGCGCGAACGCCGCGGGAACCTCTTTAATATTGATTATAAGCGCCACAATGGAGCACACCACGAAAAACACTGCCATAAACGGCACCATTTTCTCGTTTACCGACGCAATTCTGCGCAAACCGCCGAGAATTACGCACGCCGCGAGCACCGTAAGCGCGATGCCCGTTATCCACGGCGCAACGCCCATAGTGCTCTCAAGGGCGACCGCTATCGAGTTCGACTGCGTTGCGTTACCCGTGCCGAGACAGGCGAGCATTCCGAATACGGCAAACAGAACAGCAAGCCATTTGAGCCCAAGTCCGTTTCGAATGTAGTACATCGGACCGCCAACCCACTCGCCGTTTGCGTTCTTTTCGCGGAAATGAAGCGAAAGGACTATCTCCGAATATTTCGTTACCATACCGAGAAGCGCGCTTACCCACATCCAGAATATCGCGCCGGGACCGCCCGTCGTGATAGCCGTCGCAAGACCTGCGATGCTTCCCGTGCCGATTGTTCCCGCCATAGCCGTGGCGACCGCCTGAAACGGGCTTACACCAGACTCGTCCTTCTCGTGATGATGCCTTCCGAAAACACCGAGAATGGTGCTTTTCATCATATGACCGAATTTGGAAAACTGCAAAAAGCGAAGTCTTACGGACAGATAAAGTCCCGTGCCGACGAGCAACACGAGCATCACGGGTCCCCATACTATATTATCGTTTATAAATTTTATTATCTGCATTGTCTATTCCCCGTTACTTTTGTTCTCTGTCGGGGAGCATACAAACGTCGCGCTTATTGGTCGAGAGCACTACCGACGTGCGCGTACCCGACACGCCGCTGATATACTTGATATACTTGAGTATCTCCTCAAGCGTCGCGCCCGTTTTGGTAACGACCTTGAGTATGAAATCGTAATCGCCCGCGATGTAGTAGCACTCGGCGATAGCGTCGTTTTCGTTGATGCTCTCAACGAAGCCGTCGTAGTATTTCGGGTGCTCGAGGCTGACGTAGATAAACGCCATCAGCTCGCGTCCGAGCGCGCTCTGATTGATAAGCGCCGTGTATCGCTCGATAAGCCCCGACGCCTCCATTTTTTTGATGCGCTCGATAACGGCGGAGGTGGAAAGGTTCACCTTGTTTCCTATATTAGTCGCGTTTTCTCTTGAATTTTCTTTAAGGCAGGCTAAAATTTCGTAGTCTAAATTATCCATAGCAGTTCTCCTCAAAATTATTACAAATAAAATTATACACAAAATCCTAAAAAAAGTAAATATCGAGCGTCAACTTACCCAATATTTTGCGTATTTTTCTTTTACACCGAAATATTTCTTCATTTTACCGCATTAAAGCATTGAAAATCGAAGTATTTTTTGGTGCATTTTTCGCTTTCGGGTATATTTTTCTCGCGTTTTTCACATTTTCCGCATTATTTACGGCAAATATTCGCGTCCGCCAACGGATAGCCTTGCACCTTACAGTCCCAAAAAGCGTATCAAAATTACAAAAAATGCGTAAAAAACTCATAGAGTTCGTAGAAATCTCCATTGACTTACGCGTGCGCGTGTGATATACTTGACTTAATAACAAATATTTGGCAAGGAGTGTACTAATGAAATACAAATTTATCGGTGCCGACACGCCCGTCGAGGCTGTCGATGCAGTCAAGGACGACCTCGGCTTCGAGCTCTCAGACGACGGTCTTGCCGTCACGGTTACAAAGCTCGACACTGACACGCTCACCGTGACCTTAAAGGAGGGCGCGGCTGCTATCACCTTTGGCGGCGGCGCGTCGCGCTTCCTTCGCGGACTCGCAACGCTCAGTGCGTGGCTTCGCGGCGGTGTCACCTATATGACCGTAACCGAAACGCCTCATTTTGATACGAACGGCGCCATGGTAGACGTATCGCGCGGCGCGGTGCTTACCGTTGACGCGGTCAAGCTTATGCTTCGCAAAATGGCGCTTATGGGACTTAACACCTTTATGCTCTACACCGAGGACACCTACGAAATCGAGGGCCGTCCGTACTTCGGCTATATGCGCGGAAGATACACAAAGGACGAGCTTCGCGAGATGGATGCGTACGCGCTAATGCTCGGCGTTGAGCTTGTTCCCTGCATTCAGGTGCTCGGACACCTTGACAAGATGCTTCACTGGAACTGTGCAGCACCCTACCGCGACACAGCTTCGGTTATGCTCGTCGGCGCGGACGCAACGTATGAGCTTATCGGACAGATGCTCGACACCGTTAGCGAGTGCTTCACCACCCGCCGCGTACATATCGGTATGGACGAAACTCACGACCTCGGTGCGGGCGCTTCTCTCGACAAATACGGCTACCGCGAGCGTACGGAGCTCTTTATGGAGCACCTTAACAAGGTCGCAGAAATGGTTCGCGAGCGCGGACTTTGTGCGATGATGTGGTCTGATATGTTCTTCCGCCTCGCAGGCAAGGACCTTCCCGATATGGCCGAGTACGATATTCGCGTCACCATCCCCGAAAGCTTCCGCGAGCTTGTACCGCAGGGCGTACAGCAGGTGTTCTGGAACTACGACCACGCGGACGAGGAGTTCTTCGACATCAACACTCAAAACCACTACAAGTTCTGCGACAAGGTCGCTATCGCAGGCGGTATCTGGACGGAGAGCGGCGTTACCGTAAACGCTTACCGCGGACTTAACAACGCGAGAGCAATTATGAATTCCGCACTCAAGAACGGCGTTCGCGACGTGTTCGTTACCGCGTGGAACAACAGCGGCGAGGGATGCCTTATGCTCACTCTGCTCGCACTCTCGTGGTATGCCGACACCGACTACCGCGGCACATTCGACGAGGACGGCGCACGCGAAACCTTCAAAAACGCGATGCGACTCAACTACGACGACTTCTACATTCTCGACAACATCGAGCATCTCGGCGGCACCAAGTTCGCGGTGTCGAAGGTGCTCTTCTGGAACGACCCTCTCATCGGTCTTATCGACAAGCACATCGAGCATCTCGATCCGGGCAAGTTCTACCGCTCGAAGAGCGAGGACTACGCATCACTTCCGACCGATCAGCGCGAGTTCACACCCGTGTTTGAGGTAATCAAGGCGTTCACCTCGCTGCTTGAAAACAAGGCAGACTTCGGCGTTCGCTTAAAGCGCGCGTACGACAAAAACGACCGCGACACTCTCGCGGCGATGCGTGACGAGTGCGATATTATTATTGAAAAGATCAACACCTACGCAGAAGCACAGTACAAGATGTGGTACACCTTCCACAAGCCCTTCGGTTGGGAAACTCTCGACCTTCGCTACGGCGGTCTTATGCACCGCTTCGGCACGGTAAAGAAGCGCCTTACTGCATATCTTGTGGGCGAGGTCGATAAGCTCGAGGAGCTTGAGGCTGAGCGTCTGCGCTACGACTGCCGCACCGACGACTACCGACTTTTAGCACCGAGATTTATGCTTCTTCCCTATAACCGTGTGGTAACTGCCAACAAGCTGTAATTTAATTTAAAGCAATTTATTTTAAAGGAGATACACAATGAAGTACAAATTTCTTAACGCCGACAAGCTCACGGACGCAATCGAGCTTGTCGCAAAGGACCTCTCGCTCAAGGTCGTTTCGATCTGTGCGAACGTTACCGTAACGGTAAACGAGGTTGAGGGCGACACCCTTACCGTCACCTTAAACGGCAAGGACGCAACCATCACCTACGGCGGCGGCACGGCACGATTCCTTCGCGGACTTGCAACCCTTAACGGCTGGCTTCGTGACGGCATCACCGACAAGGCAGTTACCGAAACGCCTCACTTTAATACCAACGGCGCGATGTTCGATATGTCGCGCAACGCCGTTATGAACGTGGAAACCGTTAAGTTTATTCTTCGCAAGATGGCGCTTATGGGACAGAATATGTTTATGCTCTACACCGAGGACGTGTATGAGATCGACGGCCATCCGTACTTCGGATACCTTCGCGGAAAGTACACAAAGGACGAGCTAAAGGAGCTTGACAAGTACGCGCTCACGCTCGGCATCGAGCTTATCCCCTGCATTCAGACGCTCGGTCACTTAAACGGCATCCTTCGCTGGAAGGCGGCTGTTCCCTACAGAGATACCGCAGACGTGCTGCTCGTTGACGCGCCCGAGACCTACGAGCTCATCGACGCTATGTTTAAGAGCGTAAGCGAGTGCTTCACCACCAAGCGTATCCACCTCGGTCTTGACGAAACCTTCGACCTCGGCACGGGTAACGCGCTCAAGATATACGGCTACCGCGAGCGCACCGAGCTTTACTTCACCCACCTCAAGAAGGTGCTCGCTATGGCAGAGGAGTACGGCTTCAAGCCGATGATGTGGTCGGATATGTTCTTCCGCCTCGCAGGCAAGAATCTTCTTGACTACACGGGCGACTACGATATGCGCGTTGAGTTCCCCGAGAACTTCCGCGACGTCGTTCCGCAGGGAGTACAGCAGGTATTCTGGGAGTACGTAAACTACAGCACCGACTTCTTTGAAACGGGTATCGACAAGCACAATCAGTTCACGAGCGACATTATGTTCGCAGGCGGTATCTGGACCTGGTCCGGTCACTGCATCTTCTCCACCCGCTCGAAGCAGAACGCAGAGGGTGCGCTCACCGCTTGTATCAACAAGGGTGTACGCGAGGTTCTCGCGTGCGTTTGGCACAACGGCTCCGAGTGCAGCAGAATCCTCTCCGTGTTCGGACTCGCTATGTACGCGACTATGGACTACAAGGGCTTCTTTGACGAGGACGACGTTCGCGCGACCTTCAAGAATGCGACGGGACTCAACTACGACGATTTCTACTCTCTCGAAAAGCCCGAGCTTCTCGGCGGCGCGACCTACCCGATCACCCGCGCGCTTACCTACAACGACCCGATCGTTGGCGTTATCGACGGTCAGGTTGCACACATTAAGAATATCGGCGGCTACTACCGCGAGATCTCCGAGGAATACAAGAATCTTCCCAAGGATCAGGGCTACTTCACAGGCGGCTTTGAGGTAATAAAGGCACTCACATCCCTCCTTGAAAACAAGGCTGACTACGGTCTGCGCCTCAAGGCGGCGTACGACAAGGACGACAAGAAGGCGCTTGCAGAGCTCGCGAAGGAGTGCGACGTGCTTATCAAAAAGACGACCGCACTGCGTGACGCTCACCGCGAGTCGTGGATGACGTACAACAAGCCGTTCGGCTGGGAGGTTATGGATATCCGCTACGGCGGAATGGTCAACCGCCTTGATACCGTTAAGCTTCGCCTGAAGCAGTATCTTGCAGGAAAGCTTGACAAAATCGAGGAGCTTGAGGAGACCAAGCTTCGCTACGACTGCAGACCTGCCGACAGCGATCCTATGAACGCGTGCTTCCTCTATTCCGGATACAAGCTGCTTTCCACGGCAAATATGCTGTAAATACAATAACAAACATCCACCCGCCAAGCGGGTGGTTTTTCTTATGCGGGCATAGCCTATTACCCTCGCGATGCGTACAACGCGCTCCTACGGTCTGCCAATTGCGTGAGGAGTGTCCCTTAATAAATTTACCGCCATACTTCATAAAGCCTCCCTCCGGGAGGGAGGTGGATTTGCCGAAGGCAAAGACGGAAGGAGAGCGCGGGCTCAAAAGCACGGATTGCT
>JAZNBZ010000080.1:0-5313 GCA_045587285.1 Candidatus Flemingiibacterium sp.
AGGGAGAGGGAGTCCCGGCGACTGAGGGACTCCCTCTCCCTTTTCGTTCCCCCGAGCCGCCGAAAGGCGGCGAGGTCAAGCCGAGCGGTATGCGCTCGTAAACGGGACGATGTGGGCGCCGTCCCCTACCGGGATAGCGAAGCCCCTTGCGTCTCCCCGAGCGCGCAAGACGCGCGAGGTTACGCGAGCGGTACGCGCTCGTTAACGGGGCGCGCCGCCTCACACGGGCGGAAAATCATCGAAATGGCGCGCGGCGCGGTCGCGGATACGGCGGAGCGTGGACATACTCACGTTCATTTTTTCGGCAGTTTCCGTCATTGAGAGCCCTACGATGAAATAAAGACGCAAAAATAGCTTACAAGGGAATAGCTGCGGCGTTTCTGGGATAGACTCGACCACGTATTCTATCTCCTTCATTTTCGCTCGCAAAGCCTCTATTTCGCGCTCAAGCGAGCGTTGCCAATCAGTTTCAAGCGTGTCGCGGCTGAGCAGCCCCGAGTTGATGTCCGCGAGTATCTTCTGCCGCTCCGCCTTTTTCGTTCCGAGCGCACGCAGATACCACGTGTAACGCGAGAAAAACAGCAGGGAATTCGGTATGCAATACGTCCTCATACGCTCTCACCTCCGTAAATTCCGCTCGGCTCAATGGGGCATATTGCATATACCGCAGAGCGAGCGTGCGTTCCGCTCTTTCGCACGCTTACGTATCCGCGTGACACAAGCTCGCCGCGCGCACGGTACAGCGCCGTTTTGCCGAGCGAGCACTCTGCCGTCAGCCTCCCGAGCGGAAGCGACAGCTCCGTAGGGAAGCCGACCGAGTTAAAAATCTCAAGCAGCACGTAGTATAGCGCGATAGCCGACGCGGATAGCGGCTCGAGCCTACGGCGAAGCGAAAAACCGTGTATCTGTTTTAAATAGTTCATATATCCTCCGTTTATGCGTTTAGAATTTCTGAACTAATTATAACATCAGAGCGCCGTCAAGTCAAGACGGCGCCCCAATTTACTTGTACGGATTTTATAAAAAACTGCTCACGTTTTAAAGCTCTGCACGAAGTCGGGCGAATATCTTTTTCTCCTCGCGTGAGACCTTCACCTGCGTAAGCCCGAGCATCTCTGCCGTTCGCTGCTGTGACATATCGCAAAAATACCGCAGCACCACGATCTCGCGTTGCTCCTTCGGCAGGGCTCGTATCGCCTCGCGCAGAGCAAGCCGGTCGCAAAGCCCGTCGAGCTCGTTTTCGTCCGAGGATATAAGCTCGCCTAGCTGTGCGCCGTCGTCGCCTATCGGCTCGGAGAGCGAGTGCGGTGCCTTCATACAAAGCAGTGCATTGCAAAGCTCCTCGCACGTCACGCCGCACAGCTCCGACAGCTCGTCCACCGACGGCTCGCGCCCCTCACGAAGCATAAACGCCTCGCGCACACGCATCGCCTGCACGCCAAGCTTCTTCGTCGTACGGCTTATTTTAACGGGCCCGTCGTCGCGCAGAAAGCGCTTTATCTCGCCGATTATCAGCGGAACGGCGTACGTCGAAAAAACCGTGCCGAACGCGGGATCGTAGCTTTTTATCGCCTTTATCATACCGATAGTACCGATCTGTATAAGGTCCTCGAAGTCGCACCCGTGTCCCTCGGCGGCACGCTCGCGAAAGCGTGCGGCTATACTGCGTATGAGCCCGGCGTTCGCCTCGATTATCTCTGCCTCTGCGCTCGCGTCGCCCTCGCGCACGCGCAGGAGCAGCTCGGCGTTATCCTTGTAGTCGGCTGATGCCATATTAACACCTCTGTTACAGTTATGTATTGACGCCGACCTTTATGCGCATCGTGACGGTCGTACCGCGCCCCTTCGCCGAGCGCACCGTGAGGCTGTCCGTCATACTCTCCATAATGGCAAAGCCCATTCCGCTTCGCTCGCCCGTCGTGTCGGTCGTATAGAGCGGCTGACGCGCGGTAACTACGTCCTCGATACCGATGCCCGTGTCCTTTACGCTTATCGTTATCTGCCCGTTCGTATAGCGGCGAAGCGTCATATATACCTTGCCGGGGGTGTCTGGGTATGCGTGGACGATAGCGTTCGTGACTGCCTCGCTGACGGCACACTTGACGTCGGCGAGTTGGGTTATACTCGGAGAAGCCTGCGAGGCGAAGCTTACGGCAACGCCGCGCGCGAAGCTTTCGTTCTCACTTATCGCCGTAAATGTCATTTTTACTTCATTCAGTAACGTCCTCATTTTTTTGCTCCTTTTACGTCTGTTTTTTCAATTTTGATGAGTCTGCCCGTGCCCGCGAGCTCGAGCACCCTTGAAACGCTTTCGCTTGGGTTTATCACGCGAAGCTCGCCGCCGAGCTCACGCGCAAGCGTAAAGCGTCCGAGTATCAGCCCGAGCCCCGACGAGTCCATAAACGCCACGTTGGAAAGGTCGAGCGCGACCTCACGGCTTCTGTAGTAGTAGAGCGCCTCGTCTATCTTCTGACGCAGCACACGCGCGCTGTGGTGGTCTATCTCGCCCGAAATCTTTACAGTTAGCAGTGAGCCGACGAGGGTTGTTTCGATGCTGTTGTCCATTTTTTAGTCTCCTTTTTCTTATATTTTCGATTACAATTGTACCACGTATACGCCGCGATGCGTGTCGCAATTTGACGGCTCGCGAAAATTTGTATAAATAAAATCAGGCAACCGTTCATTCGGTTGCCTGATTGCCGTTTTATTTTACCTCGCGCCAATCTACGATATCAACGCCGGTGTAATATTTCGGGAGAATTTCCTCTGCCGTATAGCCGAGCTTCGCGAGGTCGCGCAGACCTACCTGCGATGCGCCTACGCCGTGTCCCCAGCCGAGTCCCGCGAAAATAAAGTTTTCTCTGTTCTTGGCATAGACCGTTTCGGTCTTGCTTACCGCCGTCGTGTCGCCGAGCGCGTACTCGCCGCTACCGCTCAGCACGGTGCTGTGGTTAAGCTCGGTTTCGTATTCACCGTCTGCGGTGAGCACGGTTACCGTTTGGGCGTCGGTAAGGCTGTACGAGTCGCTGTCGGTGAGCGCCTTTACGTTTTCAAGCGAGGTCGTGTAGAACTCTGCGCGAGCCGCCTCGACCTGTCCCTTGCCGACGACGAAGTTTGCACTCTTGCAATATTTCGAAAGCGCGGTATACACGTTGGCGCTTGCCTTTATCGTTGCCTTGTTGCCGTATATATCGGTAAACGTGATGTCGCGCACGTACGTCGAGCCCTCGCAGAGCTTGTCGATGGAGATAGACTTTATCGCACTCTTTAGCTGAGTGTAGCCCTTGGAGTTAAGATGCTGGCACAGCGTGCTCGGCGAGACCTCCGCCGTCCACACGCCGTAGGAATGGTTGTTGTAGTTCTCCCACGGTGTTTCTACCGCCACGAGGTAGGGAATATGCTGATATCCCCAAGCGTCGTAGCTGCTTATGGTGTAGCCGCCCGTAACCGCGCTGTAGTAAGCGCAGGCGATCTTGCCGTTTGAGGTCATTACGAGTCCCTTCGTGTCGCGAACGGCGTTCATCACGGCTTCGTTTACCTTGGTTCTGCCGCCGTATACCTGACAGTGCGTGGAGTTGCATATATCGACCTGATACGCGCTCTCGTGACGCGTGCCGTAGAGCGTGAACGAGCGGACCATAATAGCAAACGCTTTTAGACATTCCTCGGGCCACGCGGAGCTTATCTCGTAGGGAACTACGCCCTCGACGTACTCCTCAAGCTCGATAATATCGGTAAGCGATACGCCGTCGGTGCTGCCCGAGATGTATCTGCGGAACATAAACGTGCCGTCGTAGAGCTTTCTCGCGGGTGTGATAAGGTAAGCCTTCTCACCGCTCGGCGAGGACTTAGGGGTAAGACCGAGCGCGGTAACGTCGCCGCAGTCGTACTCGAACAATATCTTATCGGTAAGCGGATCGACGAGCGATACCGCCGTGCTCGTCGGCGACGCCACGGTGAGCGGCAGTCCGCCGAGCATTTTCGATAGCTCGTCCGCCGCGAGCTGCGCAAGCTCGGCGGAGGGGAAGTTGCCCATACGCACGCGGTAGGCGTCGTTTATATAGGCGGGAATAACGTACATATCAAGCTCGTCGAGGGTGTTCTCGAGAGCGTTTTCAATAACGATAACGTCCTCACGGGTAAGCTCCTCGCCAAGCTCGATATGGTAGCCACCGATAACGGTGCTCGACGCATACGAGGTCTTGGAGTAGGTCATCCCCGACTTTGCGAGATTGTGGTCCACGGTGCAGGAGACCTTGGTGATATCAAGCTCCCATATAGGCTCGCTTGAAAGGTCGCCCGTGCGGTTTACCTTGTTTACGTAGAAGCCGTACGCCGTGTCAACCTCGAAGCCGACCGTTACGCTCGTGCCGTACATAAGTCCGACGCGGATAAGCTTGTCCTCTATCTTTTCTGGCTCGGGAAGGTCGGGAATATCAATATCGTAGTCAAATTCGGGCCAAAGTGACGGATCGGGCTCGCTTGAAGTATCCTCAGGCTCGGCGGTAGTATCCTCGGGCTCCTCGGTTTCGTCGGTTTCATCCGATTCGTCGGTTTCGTCTGTTTCTGCATATTCGGTCGTATCCTCCGACTCCGCGGCGAATACGGGCGTAACGAGGTAGAAGATCACAGAGGCAAACACCGAAACAAGCAAAAACACCACCATTAAAATAGCGACGATACGGCGCATCTTATCACGCCCCTTTTGCTTATTCGACAATTTCGTATTCTCCTCTCACCATAACGTACGCGTCCTCGGATCTTATCTCGATGCCGCGTCCGTCGCCGCCGCGCGGAACGAGCAAGCAATGGTAAAGCGGAACGGCAGTCGCGTTGAGCAGCTCGTCGCCGTTTGTTATGTCGTTAAGACCGTTTACCGTGATGGAAACCACAATAGCGCTGCCCGTACGGAGAATTATCTCGCAGGGAGTTTTGGCGAGAAGCTTCGCGCCCTTCTTAACGTATACGACCTCGTAGCCGGACGAAGCGCTCGCGCCGTCGCCGTCCGCAGTACCGCCTTCGGCAAGCTTATTTTCAAGCGCGCTTATCTTGGCCTCAGCGTCGGTAAGCGCCGACTGCATCATCGTTACGATCTCGTTCGCAGCCTCGTATTTTTCGGTCAGCTCCGCGAGCTTTTCTTCGTATTTGGGTGTGAGCACCTTTTCAATGTAAGAAAGGGAAATGAGCGGATCGTTTGCAGTGTCAAACGTTGCCTCGTCGCCGTGCACCATCATAGGCGTAGCGGTGAGAGCGATGGAAAATGCCGCCGCGAGGGCGATAAGCTTAAACTTTTTCATAGTGTTTGCTCCTTGT
>JAZNBZ010000081.1:0-2348 GCA_045587285.1 Candidatus Flemingiibacterium sp.
ATGCAGTATGAGTGGGCGCAGTCCGCGCACCGTGCCGGGGACAAAGAGATCGCGGCACTGCATCACGGCGAGGCCATGGAGCGGTTGAACGGTGTAAAAAAGTGGTACGAAAAAGCAAAGGCGTTGATGGGCGACAAGCAGTTGGACCCGATCGGCGAAGTTCTCAAGAACTATTTCGTCAATTGGTACCACGATTTACTCGGCAAGGTCACGGCGATGAAAATTTGAATGCACCGGACATACTTTGTCCGGTGCTTTTTGTGTTGCATTTCGTGTTGCATTTTGTGTGTGAAATGGCGGTGTTGTGTGTAAAATCTCGGTATCGTGTGTTAGCATTAAATGCTTGAAAAGCCTTGTGGGGATTGGGAAATTGAGAAAACCGCCTGTTTAGGCGGTTTTTGGGGATGGAGCTAATGGCGGGATTCGAACCCGTCCTAAACATCCAAAAATCCCAATGCAGCATTGGCTTTCAATTATTCATGTTGCATTTCATGTTGCATTTGCACCAATAACCTTAACAAAATACCGCTGCAGCTCATCCTCAAACGTCGTTTTACGCTCCGCCATAATGTGCCCGTAAACCTTATCGATCATGTTTTCGGTGGCGTGTCCCATGTAGTCCGCTATGTAGTTTTTGGGAATATTGAGCGACAACATCACCGACACGCAATAGTGGCGCAGATCGTGGTAACGGTAATGCGTTATACCGAGCGTGCGGCACAATCTGCTGAATTGATTGTATATATCATAGTCACGTATCGTTATCACAAATTCGCTCGACGCTTCGGCGCGCTTCTCTTTCAGCTTATCGATTACTATCGGGAGCAGCTTTATCGTCCGTTTTGACGTTTCGGTTTTTGGAGCTTTGATAACCGGCTTGTATTCTTCGTCAGTTACCATGGCTGACGATACCGTGAGCGTTCCTGCGTCGATATTGATATCATCCCACTTAAGTCCGCATACTTCGCTTCGTCTCAGTCCGCAGCACGCCGCGAGATACAACGGTAATTCAAGATCGGTGCCGGCGGCGGCATCAAACAGCTGTACTATCTCAGCTTCCGTCGGTATGGAGATGTCGGGCTTTACTCTCATCGGGAGCGTCGTGTTCGGCTTGAAGTCGGGCGCGTACATTTCAAGCGCCGCCGTAAGCAACCCGTGCGCGTTTCTCACAGTCTTCGGCGAGTGTTCCCCGGCTTCTTCGTTCACTGCTCGCTGTATATCGTCGGGCGTCAGCTCCGGCAGCGGTTTATCCATGAGCGTCTGTAAATTGCTTTTCCTCACCGTACGATACCCACGTATTGTAGACGGTGACAACACATTGCTCTTGCTCTCGATATACCGGTCGATAGCCTCCCCGACGGTCATATACTCGGGGTCTTCCCTTCTCTCGCGCTCGGCGTGTAATTCCTCGCGGTCGGCAAGAAATATTGCTATCTGCCGCTTGACTTCGCTTTTGCTCGGTGCCGTGATCGACTTATATTTCCGCTTACCGTCGGGCGTGGTGTAGTCGTAGACCTTCGCGTTATAGCTCCCCGACGGCAGCTGATTGATTTTAACGTTTGCCATGCGCCGTCAGATCCTAAATATCGCCAGCACGCACAGCACGACCACAACGACCATCAGCGATACCGCTATGTAGCTGAGTATGCGTTTGTCGCGCTTTTCCTCGTGCCATGCTTTGGTGAGGTTCTCAATCCGCTGATCTTTTTCGGCGAGCAGGCTTTCCCGATAGATCACGCGTTTTTCCTTTTCTTCAAGCTGACGTTCGAGCAGCTCGATCTGTTTGTCTTTTTCGGCTATCAGATCGGTATAGGCGTTTATCGCAGTGTCGGCGATCTCCTGCGCTTTTTCGGGCGGCACTTCCTCGGTAATGCCGACAAGCTGATCGAGCGACACGCCGAGGGCTTTAATGATCTGCACCGCCTGTTCAAACGACGGGTCACTGCCTTCGGTGAGTATGCGGCTGAGTGTGGATTTCGGAATGTTCGTCAGCTCGGACAACGCGGATTGCGTGATGTTGCGTTCCCGGAGTAAACCGCGTATCTGGTTGGCTAAATTGTTCATGTTCATGTCAAATATTCCACCTTTGGTATCGAAATTCCTAAAATGGAATATTATACTCCCGTTTTTTGTGTGAAAATTCCGCGCTTTTTTCGCTTTTGACGATTGAAATTTCACGCGCGGTCGTGTATAATATCCCCAGCACCAAATAAAAAAACGGTGCGGAAAGGATAACATCATATGGACGAAACTCGTCAAGCGACCCTCCGAAAAATCAACAAGCTGCTTAACCTCGCTTCCGACGCGCAGGTGCAGCGCATTTACCGTATTATTAAATACGTGCTGTT
>JAZNBZ010000082.1:0-24865 GCA_045587285.1 Candidatus Flemingiibacterium sp.
TTATTTCGTACACGATACAGTTCGCCTCCATAGCCGCTTCTATCATCGCACACTGTGAGCGCTCAAGCGAAAATGTGAGCATACCCTCGCGCCGACGCATATGCCTGAAGTTAGTCCCCGACAAAGCGAGAAGGTCTGCCGCCGCATCCACGTTCCCCGTCACGCGGTAATCACGCCAGCCGCGCATCCAGCGCACGGATTTAGCTATCATTTCCACCCTCACCGCCAAGGCAGATGCTTCGCACAGCTCCGCGCACCGCTATACGGCCGCCCGAAAAGCTTCGAAGCTCAAGCCCTTCACCGCTAATGCTTATCTCACCGTCGCAAAGACGAAGCTTCACCTCGGTTTCGCTGTAATTAACAAGCGCCTCGCATCCGCTCAAAGTAACCTCGCGGCTACCTGCGATTTCAACGAACGACGTATTCGTGAGTGTACCCGAGGGTATGTCAAGCCGTTCACACACCCTCTGACCAAGCGGAATTTTTTTACCTTTACTCATATTCTCTCCCAAGTACCGCATAATCGTTAATAAGCGTTTCTGCTTTGTCAATTATATGTTACGCAGGCGGTGATTATTATTGTAAGTCAAAAAAAGCGGGCGCTCGGCATTGAGCGTACCGCACTCGCACTGCTGTGGCTTATGTCATTTTTTATGCTGTTTTATTTCCTGCGCTCACCGACAGCCGCGAAAAATTCGGCAAAAAGCGCGCTTGACCTCTGTGCCACCGGACTTATTCCCTCGCTTTTTCCGTTCATCGTGCTCGTTTCGCTTATAAACCTTTCGGGACTATCACGCCGCATAGCCGATATTTTTGGTGGCTTGCTCGGAAATATATTCGGCATTTCTCCGTCTGCCGCATCGGCTGTAATACTCGGCTCACTCGGCGGCTTTCCTATTGGCGCGGTGTGCACGCGTGAGCTGTATATCGGCGGTGAGATCACTAAAAGCGAGGCGGAACGGCTTATCACGTTCACAAACAACGCAAGTCCGGCATTCTGCATCGGAGTTGTAGGCGCATCGCTTTTCGGCGACACGAGCCTTGGCGTACGCCTTTACGTCTGCCAGCTTACAGCCGCCTTCACGCTTGGAATTATTCAGCGAAAAAAGCCTTGCCGTACGCCAATAGCCCACCGCCGCACGGAGCGCCCGGACGCATCAAAGATATTAACCGCGGCAATATCAAACGGTGCGCAAACGATGCTGACGGTATGCGCGTTTGCGGTGTTTTTCGCGGTCGTCGGTGACGCGCTGTGCATTACTCTGCGCCACTATTTCGGCGACGTTGTGTCGGCACTCGCCGCGGCGGTGTGTGAGCTTACGCTCGGTGCGCGAGGCTGTGCCGAGCTCGGCGGGGATATATCGCGCATACTCTGTGCGTTTGCCGTCGGTTGGTCGGGAATTTCGGTGCATATGCAAATTTCGTCTATACTATCCGGCACAAAAATATCAATGAGGCGGTATTACCTCTGTAAGCTCTTACAGGGGATACTGACCGCCTCACTGTTTTATTTTATTGCTTGAAATTTTGCGCTACGTAAGGGATAAGCTTCGCCTTCTTGCCGGCAACGAGCACCTGCCCGATAAGCTCTACGCCTATCTCCTCAAGAACAGCACCGATACAGCCCATCGAATATTCGTCGGCTGACGAACATTCGACCTCGACGGCATTCGGGTGCGAATGAGCGATGACGACTCTCTTCGCCTTGTTGTACGCCGCAAATTTCAGCATTCTGCCAAGCGACACGGTAACCTGCGTATCGTCGCCCACCGCAACACGCTCAAGTGAGGTAACGACGCCGCCGTCGTCAATCGACGCCGCCCAAAGCTCCTCGACGGGCGAATAGCACATCACAGAGCAAAACATCGCCCCGTACCCGGGCACACGCTTACCGACGGGGTGCGTTTTCTCACCCATCGTAACGAGCTTGCCAATGAGAAGAATAAGTATTGCCGCGTGATGCGACATACCGCTAATACGCATAAGCTCGGCGTATTTTGAGTGATAGGCGTGACGCACGGTGCCGAAATGCGATTCGATTGCCTCGACGGTTTCGCGAAGACGGCTCTGCACGTTCGTATACGAGAGTATCAGCGCCAAAAGCTCGGTATCGCTCATATCGTCATCGCCTGAGCTTGCATAGCGTTCCCTAAGCGCCTTCGCATAGTCCTTATTCATCTGCTTGAGGTCAGTCATACGTTACCCTTTTTTAGCTTTTCCTTTTCGTACTGCATCATATAGAGCTTATAGTATTTTCCGCGAGCCTCGAGAAGCTCGTGGTGGCTTCCCTGCTCAATTATCTGTCCGTGAGAGAGTACGATTATATTGTCCGCGTGCTGTATGGTTGACAGTCTGTGCGCGACCATAAGCATCGTACCTATATTCATCATCTTCTCAAGCGAGTCCTGGATCAAAAGCTCGGTTTCGGTGTCAATGTTTGCGGTTGCCTCGTCGAGTATCATAACCGCAGGCTTGTGAATTATCGTGCGCGCAAAGGAGAGAAGCTGTCTTTGTCCTGCGGAGAAGTTGTTTCCGCGCTCACGCACCTCCTCGTCAAGTCCGCCCGTAAGCTTTCCTATAAACTTATCCGCGTTAACGTAACGACACGCCTCCATAACCTCGTCATCGGACACGCCCTCAAGTCGGAGCAAAATATTGCTTCGTATCGTTCCCGAGAAAAGGAACACGTCCTGAAGCATCTGTCCGAAATGACGGCGAAGTGAGGATATTTTGATCTTCTTTACGTCGATGCCGTCTATGAGTATCTGTCCCTTTTGTATGTCGTAGTTGCGGCAGATAAGCGAGAGGATAGTCGTCTTGCCCGAGCCGGTCGAGCCGACGAACGCAACCGTCTGCTTCGCGTTGACCTTAAAGGAAACACCCTTCAGCACCCATTCGTCGGGCACGTACGAGAACCAAACGTCACGAAACTCGATATTGCCCTCGACGCTCTCGAGCTCGATGGCGTCGGGCTCGTCCACAACGTCGGGCTTTACGTCGAATATCGTGAATATCTTCTCCGCCGATGCAAACGCCGACTGAAGCCAGTTGAACTGCTCCGCAAGGCTCTGTATCGGATTGAAGAACTTGTTGATAAACATATAGAACGACACGAGAACGCCGCTGTCAATAGTCTGACCGAGGAATTCCACGTCGTTTATATATCCGCGTCCGCCGAGATACAAAAGGCACAGAACGCACGAGATATACAGCATATAAACGAGCGGTCTGAAAATACCGAACACGAATATCTGCGAGCGCTTGGCCTTGCCGAGCGCCTCGTTTTTAGCGTCAAACTCCGACTTTTTGCGCTCTTCGCGGTTGAATACCTGGATTATCTTCATACCCGAAAGGTTTTCGGATAAGAAGGTGTTTATATCCGTGGTACCGTCCTTGACCTTGCGGTACGCCTTACGCGAGAATTTGCGGAAAATGACGGTAAACAGCACGATAAACGGCACGAAGCAGAGCACCATCAATGTCAGCTGATAGTTAAGCAGCAGCATTGCCGCAAGCACGCCGACGATAACGCACGCGTTCTTGATAAGGTTTACCAAAATATTGGTGAACATCATCGAAATCGCGTTGGTGTCGTTGGTAACGCGCGTAACAAGCTTGCCGACGGGATGCTCGGTGAGCTGTGCGTGGGACAGGCTCTCGATGTGCACGAACAGATCCTCGCGAATACTTGAAAGTATCTTCTGTCCCGTTTTCTGAAGGATTATAGCCTGAACGTACGAGGACGCGAGCGAAACGACGAGTATGCCCGCGTATACGAGCACCATCGAAAGAAGGCGCGACATCTCAAAGTCGTCCTTAATCATCTCCTCGATGCGTCCGACGAGAAGCGGAGATACGATGTCATACGCTATCGAAACGAGCATTATAACGAAAACGAAAACGAAGCTTCCGACGTAAGGCTTTGCGTACACGAGAAGGCGCTTTAATATTTCGGAGTCCTTCATATTGCGCTCAAAGCCGATAGCCTCCTTGCGGTCCTTTATGGAAAGGTAGGCTATTAGGAAAATCACCGAGAGAACGCCCACGATAGCGCCGATGATAAGAAGCGGATAAAATTCGTACATTACTTATCGCCTCCTCTCTCGTCGTCAAGGCGTTGAAGCTCTACCATTTCGCGGTAGTCCGCACAGCGCGCGTAAAGCTCGTCGTGCGTGCCGACGTCAGTTACGTGTCCGTCGTCGATGAAGATTATTTTATCCATCTGCTCAATAGTGGATATGCGGTGAGCAATAAGGATAGTGGTCTTGCCGCGGCGGATATTTCGGAGATTGTCGAGTATGACCTTCTCCGTTTTAACGTCTACCGCAGACACGGAATCGTCAAGTATAAGTATAGATGCGTCCTTCATAAGCGCACGCGCTATGGAGATACGCTGCTTCTGTCCGCCCGAAACTGTAACGCCGCGCTCGCCGAGCACGGTTTTATACGCCTCTGCAAATCCGACGATATTTTCGTGAACGTCAGCCATCCTCGCCGCGTTTTCAACCGCAGCAAAATCGCCGCCGTCGGTTGCGAAGGAAACGTTGTTTTCGATAGTGTCGCTGAAAAGGAAGTTGTCCTGCGGAACGTACGCGGCGTATTTTCTGACCGTCTTTATCGGAATGGAGTTTATGTCGCGTCCGTCGATGAATACCGTTCCGTCAGGCACGTTGTACGTGCGAAGAATGAGATCGACGAGCGTGGTCTTGCCCGAGCCCGTTTTGCCGATAATACCAACGTTTTCGCCTGCGTTTATCTTGAAGGAAACTTCGGAAAGCGCCTTGTAATCGCCGTCGGGATACGTAAAATCAAGTCCTCTGAATTCTACGTCGCCGCGTATAGGCTCGCCCTCGATGACTTCCTCGCGGTCAAACACGTCGGGCTTTGCATCAAGCAGCTCGGAAATACGCTTGAGCGACGCCTTGCCGCGCGATGCCATTTCAATAAGCTGTGAGATTGCCATAACGGGCCATACGATCGCGGTAAAGTAACCGATAAACTCCATAAGCTCGCCCGCGGTGAAGGCGCCCTCGTGCACGAGGTAGCCGCCGTAGCCGAGTATAACGCATATTACCGACTCAACGAACAGCGTCACGCTTATATTGAGAAGCGTCGATGCCTTGGTGTAGTCAACGTTCGCCTTTTCGTTTTCTTTATTGAGATGCCTGAACGCCAAAAGCTCTACGAACTCTTTAACAAACGCCTTTATAACGGCGATACCCGAGAAGCTCTCCTGCGAAAAATCCGACAGCTTTGAGAATGCCTCCTGCCTCGTTTCCCACTTTTTCATCATATATTTTCCGACCACCGTACCGACGACGAGCAAAAGCGCCATCGGGATAAGGGTAAGCCCCGTTAAAAGCAGGTCCATACGCGCCATTTTGTATATAGCGAGCACGCCGAGGAAGAGCGCGTCGCAAAGCATAAGCACGCCCGAGCCAAAGCAATCCTGCACGGTTTCGAGGTCGTTGGTAAAGAGCGACATCATATTGCCGACCTTGTTGACCTGATAATATTGCTGGGAGAGGTCCTTGCAGCGGTCGAACATACGGCCGCGAAGGTCAGTTTCCACCTTTATTCCGGCGCCAAAGAAGCATATACGCCACAAAAAGCGGCCTATGACCATAACGAGTATAATGCCAAGCAGCGGCAGGCAGATACGGTCGAGAAGAAACTCCATATCGAAGGCGACCATAGCGCCATCATACTCCACCGCACCGTCGTTTATGCCATTTACGACAAGCTTATAAAGCTCGGGAACGATAAGCTGAAAATAGTCGATGACTATAAGCGCAAATATACCGAGCAGAAGTGACGGGGAGTATTTGAGATAATAACGATTTATGTGTTTTCCGAATAGCACTCGTTTTTCCTCCTTAATTTTAGAAGCGTGTCCTAACAGTATACCATATGTTGAAAGAAAAATCAATAAGATACCGCTAAAAAGTGTCTGATACGGAAAAATTTCTTGACAAGCAGAGGCGGAAATGATATAATACTGTTTGGCAAAACCACAGCATCGTAAAGAGGGCGACAATAATGAAAAAAGCAATTACCGGCAAAAAGCTCGCCTGGCTTCTTGCCTACGTTTATTTTGCAAGCTACGTCACCAGAATAAATTTCGGCGCGGTCATTCAAGAGGTTGTAACCGACACGGGCTTTGAAAAGTCCGCGCTGTCCGTAATACTTACGTGTATGTCAATATCGTACGGACTCGGTCAGATAATCAACGGACGCATCGGCGACCGGATAAAGCCGCAAAATCTTATATTTATCGGACTTATCAGTGCAACGGGCATCAACGCTCTGTTCCCCTTCTTTTCGTCCTCCGTACCGCTTATGTGCGTGCTTTGGACGCTCAACGGATTTGCACAGGCGATGATGTGGCCGCCGATAGTGAAAATAATGGTAAGCACTATGGACGAGGCTACGTACTCGTCAGCCACCGTTATCGTATCTCTCGGCTCTTCATTCGGCACGATAGCCGTTTATCTCACCGCCCCCGTCGTAATCTCCGTGTTCTCGTGGCACGCTGTACTTTGGGGCTCGGCAGCTATCGGTCTTATCTCGCTTTTTATCTGGCTCATCGTCAAAGACCGCACGTACGTATTGCCGAGCACCGACAAAACCGCGCCCGACAGCAATAGGCGCTTTACGTTTCCAAGAGAAGCACTTCTTCCCCTCGTATTTATCGCTCTTGCGATAATTTTCCAGGGAATGCTCCGCGACGGAGTCACGAACTGGATGCCTTCTCTGCTCTCGGAAACCTTCAAGCTCGAAAACAGCAAGAGCATATTCTACACGCTTTCCCTCGCCGTGTTTTCAATGGTGGCGGTAATGGCGGCAGGTGCATTTTACAAAAAATTCTTTAAAAACGAGGTTTCGTGTGCAACCGTTATCTTCGCGGCTGCCACCGTATCCGCCGTGCTGCTCACGCTTCTTCTCAATACGTCAGCCGTGGCTACTATCGCTCTTATGGCACTTATAACCGGCTGTGCACACGGAATAAACCTTATGCTCATCAGCCACGTGCCGAAGCGTTTCCGCAAATACGGAAACATCTCCACCATTTCAGGCATCATAAACTCCTGCACGTATATCGGCGCGGCTATCGCAACGTACGGAATCGCAAAGCTCTCCGAGCTGTACGGCTGGAGCTTCACGGTGCTCACGTGGTGCATTATCGGAGCGCTCGGAACGGCGTGCTGTGCGCTCGCAATTCCGAAGTGGAAGAAATTCATCGAAAAATAAGAGGTTGAAATTATGTTAAAGCAAGGCGACAAAGCTCCAGAATTCACGCTCAACGACAAGAACGGCAAAGCCGTCAGCTTGTCGGATTTCAAAGGCAAGACGCTCGTTCTGTATTTCTATCCGAAGGATAACACCTCGGGCTGCTCAAAGCAAGCCTCCGCGTTTGCCGAGCTTAATGCACAGATCGAGGCACTCGGAGCAGTAGTTGTCGGCGTCAGCCGCGACAGCGAGGCTTCGCACGTTAAATTTGCCGAGAAATATTCGCTTCCCTTCATTCTTTTATCGGATCCCGACAGAACCGTCCACGAATCGTACGGCGTATGGCAGGAAAAGAAGCTTTACGGCAAGGTAAGTATGGGCGTTGTACGCACGACTTTCATCATAAACGGCGAGGGCGTAATTGAAAAGGTAATGGAAAAGGTCAAGGGCGAAACCAATCCGGCAGAGGTGCTCGGATATCTGTCCGCCAAATAAACGCAAAAACGGTCGGCACAAAATGTGCCGACCTCTTTTTTATGCTTTGCACTTATATTCAAGACCGAGCGAGCTCCATTTGGAAGCAGAAATGCTGTGATATTTAAGCTCTTTAATCTTAATGTTGCCGTTTATTGACTTAACGAGTTCATGTATCGCGGCAAGCTCGCCGTCGTTGTAAATGGGTACTACCGGCACACGTATCTCGATAGCCTTTCCGGTGCTGTCAAGATAGCGCAAATTGTCGAGTATAAGCTTGTTCGATTTACCCGTATAGGCTATGTGAACATCCTCGTTTACCGCCTTGACGTCGTAAAGAAAAATATCCGTGTACGGTATCACCTTGTCAAGTGTATTGCGACTGACAAAGCCGCATGTATCCACCGCGGTGTGTATTCCGCTTTCCTTTAGCCTCTTGAGAAGCTCGCTGCAAAAATCCGCTTGAAGCAAGCACTCTCCGCCGGACAGCGTTACGCCGCCGCCCGATTTTTCGTAAAAATCCCGGTCGCGAAGAAGCTTTAGAAAGAGCTCATCAACCGTAACGTCATAGCCGTAAAGCTTCAGCGCACGTCCGCGGCATACCGTCTCGCAAGCACCGCAAGCCATGCAGTCGCCGATATTATGTATAGGTGCGCCGTCCGATATTTTGTGCACTCCGGACGGGCACACGTCGATGCATTTACCGCAGCCGACACATTTTTCAGAAAGAAACGAAAGCTGTTTTTTTGCCGACAGCCCCTCGGGATTGTGACACCACAGACAGTTTAGCGGACATCCCTTAAAAAACACCGTGGTACGTATGCCCGGTCCGTCGTGAACCGCCATACGCTTGATATCGAACATCCTTGCCGTTTTAACTTCCATTTTCACACCCATTAAAGCTCGTTTGTCTGCGATTGCATTATGAGTATATCCTGTTCGTCCTTTGAAAGACGGTTGAAATACTGGCTCCAGCCGCAAAGACGAACCTGAAGTCCCTCGTACTTTTCCGGCTCTCTCTGAGCTGCCTTAAGCGTTTCGGTATCGTAAATGTTACCCTGAAGTGCAGAACCGCCCTTTGCAAATACGGTGCGAATAATGGAAAGCATTATATCAAGACCTTCATCACCCTCGACCACCGTCGGATGAAGCGCAAAGTCAATCGGTGCGCCATTTCCGAGCTTGACTGCATCTATCTTGGTAACGGAATTAAAATACGCTGTAAGGCCGTTTCTGTCCATGCCGTATACCGGAAGCAGATTTTTTGAGAACGGCTCGCCCGCAAGACGTCCGTCGGGTGATGCGGAACTCTTTTTACCATAAGCGATACCGCGTGTGATACCCTCGCTGTCATTAGCATAGCGATACCCGAGCGTGTTCTTCTTTGAATAAACGTAATCTGCTACATAATCCATTATGTCCGCCGCAAGTGCGTCGATTTCTTCGATATCGTTGCCAAACTTTTCAGTGTCGTTTTTAAGCGTAAAGAGAAGCTCCTCGTGCCCCTCGAAGTTTACGCGAAGAATATCGCGAAGCTCGGTGAGAGTAAGTGCCTTTTTGTCGTAAACGTACTTCTTTATCGCCCAAAGCGAATCAACCGCGGACGCGATGCAGGACATCGTAACAACTGAATGGTGATATTTCGCGCCGTTGTAAAGGAAATCCTTGGCCTCGCGAACACAGTTTTCAAAGCAAGCCGAAAGCATCGGATCGGGATTTAAGTAAAGCTGACGCTCGTCGTAAAAGTTGATTATTTCCATTACGATATCAATAATATGCGTAAGCTGCTTTTTATAAAGCTCGTAAAAGCCCTCAAACGTAGTCACCGTGTCAGGCTCGCCACACTCGAAGCCGGCAAGCTTATCCGTGAGAATATCACGGCCACCGTTCATCGCAAATTCCACGGGCTTGACAAGACTTAAGCCGGCGGACTCGGGCTGTGCATCATTAAGGAGCGAGAAATTGTAGCAACCGGACAGTGCCGGATCGTTTATATCCGCTTCATCATCGGTGTAAAGCCTGATTGACGCCTTTCCCACATCTTCGTTACAGAAAACGATAGATGAGTGTCCGGCGCGCATAAGCTCGCACGCCTTTTTGATATACTCATCGGGCGTATTTTCTGCTATAGCAATCTGTATCTTCGGGCTTATTATATTAACCTCGCCGTATGCCTCAAGTAAAACGTATGAAAGCTCACCCACGCAGGTGCTGCCGTCGGGCATACTTCCGGCAAAATGTATCGGCTGACCGTTCGGATGGTTCTGGAACTGGAACTGCATATAAAAATACTTGATGAGAACCTTTGCGCTTTCCCTTTCAAGCTTACCCGATGCGATATCTCTGTCGTAATACGGACGCCAGAGCTTGTCGACGTTTCCGAGTGAGCGCGCCTGCGTACCTCCAAGATGCTCCTGAATGAGCTAGTAGAGATAGGTAAGGAGAAGCGCTTCGTAAAAGTCTGTGGGCGCACCTGCCGCAAGATTTCGGAGCGCCTTTGCAAGATGCGGCGCATACTCCTCGTTATACTTATCGCAAAGGTCAGACCAACGGTTAAAAAGATGAATTATCGCATCGTATATAGTTTTTACAGAATCGTAAAACACCTCGTCATCTTCGGTATAAGTGCCATCATTTAACTTCTCTGCTCTGTACGCCTCCGAGCGTGCTAAAAGTCCGGGGATACCGAGTGCGAGAATGTCCGAATAGTTCGGCTTTGTGTGGTCAACGTCGGGGTAGCTCCAGCCCGTACCTGTGGAAAGGTGAAGAAGGCGAGTCTGACGAAGCTCACGCGCGTAATCGCTTTCGTCGTAGGTGTCTGCCGTCCACTTCTGCTTTATGCCGTCGAACATACGGTACGGGAATACCTTTCTTGTCGGAAGCCAACCGACTATATTAACACCAAACGGGCTCTTCGGCGTTACGGCGATAGCGCCGTCCTCCATAGTAAGGCGCATAGCCTCTGCCTTAACAGTCTGATGGGAACAGCCCTCAAGCCTTTTTTCGAGTGCCATAAGTTCACGCTGAAGACCTTCGTGTGAATCAATACCCGTACCCGGCTCGTATACGGGGTTTTCATAGATGTTTATTTCACTGAAGTTGCGCTCAAAAATCTCGTTTGTCAAGATGCTTTTCATAATAAAATCCCTCCGCCCGATGTTATGTGATACCATTATAGCTCACAGCGCGGCAAGTGTAAATGTAACAACGCGGTGTTTTTGTGTTTTTTTGGCATACGATTTGCATTTTTTATAAAATATATCTTGCAATATTTCCGCTACCACGCTATAATTAAAGAAAAAACTCATTTTTGCGAGGGTATATGAAAAAAGAGCTTTTTGAAAATTACGGCATCAAAAGCGTATCTTCCGTTATATATTACAGCTACACCAAAACGAGCATTCCTTATCCTATCAGAAATAAAGGGCGACGGCATTACGGACTCGTTTATTCTGTTCTCGGTTGTGAAACGTACGATTTCGGTGAGGGCAAGCTTGTCGTCCCCGAGGGATGTATACTCTTCGCCCCGAAAAACGCCGTCTACGAGGTAACGCTCGAGGGTGAGCGCTCCACGGTTATATCAATGGACTTTGAGTTTGAAGGCGAGCCTGCGATGACGCCCTTCTGCCTTAATGTCGGCAACTACGCGGGCATTGCATCGCTTATGGCTGATGCGGAGCTTTGTTATCGCACCCGCAAGGTAGGCTTTGAAGCAGAATGCCTTGCGTACTTTTACAGAGTCATTGCCGCACTCATTCGCTTTGACTCCGACACACTTCTTCCAAGCTCTTACAAAAAAATCGAAACCGCCGTAAACTATCTGCACGAGCACTATACCGACTCCGATTTCCGCATTTCAAAGCTATCGGAAATTGCGGGAATCAACCCCAAATATTTCGGTATGCTATTTCACAAAAAATTCGGTCAAACCCCGAAGGAATATTCCCTCTCACTTCGGATTGAGCGTGCCAAGGAGCTTTTGTGCGCGGAAAAATGCGCCATAGCAAACGTTGCAAACTCGCTCGGCTTTTCTGACGTTTATCATTTCACAAAAACGTTTCGCGCGGCTGTGGGCATAACGCCGGGCGAATACCGCGCGTCGAAGCAAAGACCTGCCAAATAATAAAAGCGGAAAAATTCCAAAATATACTTGAAAAAAGCTATAATTTGGTATATAATAATTTTGTCAGATTTTATTTTTAGTTGAGGAGAACTACATAATGAAAAAAGCAGTAATGTACGGCGCAGGCAATATCGGACGCGGTTTTATCGCACAGCTCTTTTCCAAATCCGGATACGAGGTTGCGCTTATTGACGTAAACAAGGCGGTAATCGAGCAGTTAAACCGCGAAAAATGCTATCCCGTAAAGGTTGTATCTGCCGAGGGTATGCACGAGGATATCGTAACAAACGTATACGGTGTTGACGGAATGAGTATCGACGCTGTTGCAGACGCTATCGCTGATGCAGACGTTATGGCAACCGCAGTCGGCGTAAACATTCTTCCGCGCATAGCGGGCAACATCGCCGAGGGCGTACGCCGCCGCTTTGCTAAGACCGACGCACCGCTCAATATAATCATCTGCGAAAACCTTATCGACGCGGACAAGTATCTCGCGTCGCTCATCAAGGAAAAGCTCACCGAGGACGAGGTAAAGCTCTTTGACGAGCGCATCGGTCTCGTTGAAGCGTCTATCGGCCGTATGGTGCCGATAATGTCCGAGGAAATGCAGGAGGGCAATATCCTCAAGGTTTGGGTTGAGCCTTACTGCGAGCTTCCCGTTGACAAGAACGGCTTTAAGGGCGAGATTCCGTACGTAATCAATATGGTTCCCTTCGCACCGTTTGAATACTTCATTCAGAAGAAGCTCTTCCTTCACAATATGGGACACGCGGCAACCGCTTATTACGGTATTCGCGAGGGCAAGGCGGAAATTGCCGACGCTATCGCAGTCCCCGAAATATACGAAAAGGTGCGCGCGGCAATGCTCGAGTCCGCAAAGGCGCTTTCCACCGAGCACGGTGTTCCCTACGAGGACGTGCTCGCGGCAACCGAGGATCTTCTCACGAGATTTGCAAATCCGCATCTCCACGACACAGTAACACGCGTCGGACGCGACGTGCTCCGCAAGCTCGCAAAGGGCGACCGCCTTATCGGCGCGGCACTTCTCTGTGAAAAGCACGGACTTCCAAGCGACAACATCCTCCGTGTCGCAGCAGCGGCAACGCTCTTCCCTGCTGACACAGACGAATTTGCGGCAAAGCTTAACGCTATGATTGAAGAAAACGGCATCGAAGCCGCGCTCGCGAGCGTTTCGGGACTTGATAAAGACTGCGATATGATAAAGAAGATCGTCGCTATGCGTAGCGAGCTTATCTAAACAATAAATTTGACCGTCGGCAAATGCCGACGGTCTTTCTTTATTTTTGCTTCACTATGAGGCTTCGCTTGTAATATTCGCGGTAAACGGTGGGCGCCATACTGTATCTCTCGTGGAACAAGCGAGAAAAGTGCGCGGGATCGCTAAAGCCGACGCTCGCCGCGACCTGCGCGATCGACAGCTCGCTGCCCTCGAGCATACGCTTTCCTGCCTCCAGCTTCTTGTTTTTAATATACCTTGCAGGCGTTTGCCCCATCTTGCTTTTGAATGCGCGCACAAAATGGTTCGGGTGAACGAAGTACATTTGAGCAAGCTCCTCGTTTGAAAGCGGCTTGTTGAGGTTTTCGTTTATGTAGCGTATGAGCTTGTCAAAGCGCTTGTCCGAGTGGCTCATTACGTTGGTCATCTCCGAGCCACAGAGCTTTATATATTCGCCGATAAGCTCAATAAGCCGCGATTTCACTACGAGTCGGTCAACGAATTTATCGCTGTGCGCGAGAGGCGCGAAGTCCTTGAAAAGGCGCATCGCACGGCTATCCTTATCAGCCTTTACACAAAGCGGCAGTCCGAGTGAGGTGAATAGCGACGAATTTGGGTAAACGTCAAAATGCATCCAATATTTCGAAAAGGGCGCACTCTCATCGTTATGATACGAATGGCGCGCATTTGCAGGGATCAAAACCCAATCACCGGCTTTTGCGTGATAATCAACGTCCTCAATTCTTATAACGCACGAGCCCTCTGTGACGAAATAAAACTTAGACTGGTCAAACGTCGAATACGGCAGTGACCACGTTTCGCCCGCGGGAATAGAAAAATAGCCGCCAAGATTAAAGACTGCGTTAAAGCCCGAAAAATATGTATCCTCTATATGCATACGTATCACCTCGCATTTTATCACCTAAATTTTATCACACAAATCGCCTCGTGTCAATAGAAATAGACGGATGTGCGCTAATTTTATCCAAGCTTTGAGTGCGTATATCCATTTACAAATGCAGTTGCTTCTATTAAAATTAAGGTGTAAACCAAATAACATAAAGGAGATTTTACAATGAGCAACAGCTTTAATATGGCGTACTCATACCCACTTGAGGTAGAGCGCGCAAAGAAAGAGCATTGGCCCGTACTCATCCCCGTCGGCACTATGGAATATCACAGCACGCACTGTCCGTTTGGCTGTGACGCACTCGTTTCGCAGGGTATGGCGGAAAAATTCGCAGAGCGAGTTGACTGTATGATAATGCCGACCATCTGGTACGGCGTTGCAAGCTACGCGGTGGGCGGTCCCGACAAGAACACCATTCACGTTGACTGCGACACGATGGAGCTCTACATCTACAAGATTCTCAAATCCCTCTTTATGAGCGGCTTTCAGCGCAATATATTCCTCATCGTTTCGCATCAGCTTGAGGATTATATGCCTATGACGCTCGCTTGTATGAAGGCAGCAAAGAAGCTCATTATGGAGTATCTCGAGGAAACCGACGGCTACGGCTGGTGGGGCAAGAACGAGAACAAGGACTTCTACGAAAGCCTCAACGGTATGGACAGCCCTTGGAATTGGATACGCGTTCTCCGCGCACCCGATCCCACGATAGAAACGGGCGTTGTCGGCGGTGGCGGCGGTCACGGCGATATAAATGAGTGCTCCGTGCTTGAATACCTCTATCCCGGCTCGAACGATTTCTCGCGCCTCAAGGACAGCACCGACTGGTTTGCACAGACCGCAGATCAGTGGAGCATGGAGCGCGGCGCGGCTATTGCCACACCTACCGTTGATTGGTTTGAAAACCTCATTAAGAATAAGCTCTAATGTAAAAAAGGTACCGAAATTCGGTACCTTTTTTGTTTTTATTCAAGCTCGAATGCGCCGGTGTAGAGCTGGTAGTACGTGCCCTTTTCGGCTATAAGCTTTTTGTGATTGCCGTGCTTGATAATGCGTCCGTGGTCGAGAACCATTATAACGTCGGAGTCCATAACCGTAGACAAGCGGTGAGCGATAACGAATACCGTTCTGCCCTCCATAAGCTTATCCATTCCGCGCTGAACTATCGCCTCGGTACGGGTGTCGATCGAGGACGTTGCCTCGTCGAGTATCATAACGGGCGGATCGGCTACTGCCGCACGCGCGATCGCGATAAGCTGACGCTGTCCCTGCGAGAGGTTTGCGCCGTTGTTGGTGAGCTCTGTGTTGTATCCGCTCGGCAGACGGGTGATGAAATCGTCCGCGCCCGCAAGCTTTGCCGCCTCGATGCACTCCGCGTCCGTCGCATCAAGGCGTCCGTAGCGAATGTTATCCATAACCGTTCCCGTAAAGAGATTGGTCTCCTGCAAAACTATGCCCAGCGAGCGGCGCAGGTCGGATTTCTTTATCTTATTGATATTTATGCCGTCGTAGCGTATCTTGCCGTCGGCAATATCGTAGAAGCGGTTGATGAGGTTTGTGATGGTCGTCTTACCTGCGCCCGTCGCGCCGACGAACGCAACCTTCTGACCGGGCTCGGCGTAAACGGATACGTTGTGAAGCACGGGCTTATCCTCGTCGTAGCCGAAGTCAACGTCCACGAGTCGCACGTCGCCGCGAAGCTTCGTATAGGTCAGCGTACCGTCTCCGTGAGGATGGCGCCACGCCCACTTGCCCGTGCGCTCGGCGGTTTCGGTGACGTTGCCGCTTTCGTCGATCTTTGCATTTACGAGCGTTACGTAGCCGTCGTCTGCCTCTACAGCCTCGTCCATAAGGTCGAATATACGCTTCGCACCGGCACCCGCCATAGCAATAGAGTTAAATTGCTGGGACACCTGATTGATATTTCCCGTGAACTGCTTGGTCATATTGAGGAACGGTACGACGATGCTGATACCGAACGCCATACCCGAAATGCTGAAATTAGGTATGCCCGACAGCACGAAAAGTGCGCCGACAGTTGCGATAAGCACGTACAGCGTGTTACCGATGTTCATAATGATCGGTCCCATCGTATTTGCATACGCATTCGCGCGGTAGCTGTCCTCGTAGAGGGCGTCGTTTATCTTGTCGAAATCGGCGTTGCTTTCGTCCTCGTGACAGAACACCTTGATGACCTTCTGACCGTTCATCATCTCCTGAACGAAGCCCTCGGTCTTACCGACAGCCATCTGCTGACGTACAAAATATTTTGCCGAGCCGCCGCCTATCTTCTTTGACACGAACAGCATCGCGCAAACGCCAAGCAGCACTAAAAGCGTGAGCGGTATGCTGTACCACAGCATAATGCAGAACACGACCGTAACTATCACAAGCGCCTGAAGCATAGTAGGAAGCGACTGCGACACGAGCTGACGGAGCGTGTCAATATCGTTTGTATAATGGCTCATTATATCGCCGTGCTTGTGGGTGTCAAAGTAGCGTATCGGGAGGTTCTGCATACCCTCAAACATCTTGATACGCATCTTGGATAAAAAGCCCTGCGTGATATACGCCATAAGCTGATTGTAGAGCGTAATGGAGATCAGCGTAAGCACGTAAAGTCCGATAAGGATAAATATCATCGGAAGTATTTCCGCCTTTGCGCCGTCCCAGTCGCGCGACTCGTACCACACCTCTATTGCGGCAAGCACCTTCTGCTGAAACAGTGCGGGAACGGCCGATACGACGGCGGAAAAAAGTATACAGCAAACGGTCAAAGGAACGAGACGCGGATAAGATTTGAACAGAAGCTTAACAACACGTCCGAGAGTTGAAAAGTCAAGCTTGCGCTTTGGAGGCTTGGTGCCATTCATTGGCTTACTCATTTTCCGCACCTCCTCTGGTCTGCTGTGAATATACCTCACAGTAAATATCGCTTGCTTTGAGAAGCTCGTCGTGAGTACCCGCCGCAGCTATCTTACCGTTTTCCATAACGATTATAAGGTCCGCGTCCTGCACGGAGGCTACTCTTTGAGCAATAATAATTTTCGTCGTTTCGGGAATGTAGCGCTTAAAGCCCTCGCGAATGAGCATATCGGTCTTTGTGTCCACAGCGCTCGTTGAGTCGTCTAGAATAAGTATCTTAGGCTTTTTAAGAAGCGCGCGGGCTATGCAAAGGCGCTGCTTCTGACCGCCCGACACGTTCGTACCGCCCTGCTCTATCTTTGTGTCGTACCCGTCGGGGAAGGAGCGAACGAACTCGTCCGCCTGCGCAAGGCGGCAAGCCTCCCGAAGTTCCTCATCGGTAGCATCCTTGTTGCCCCAACGCAGATTTTCACTGATAGTGCCCGAGAATAAAAGATTCTTTTGAAGCACCATTGCAACCGAGCTGCGAAGCGCGTCAAGGTCGTACTCGCGCACGTCCGCGCCGCCGACAAGCACGCTTCCCTCGCTCACGTCGTAAAGACGCGGTATGAGCTGTACGAGCGTGGATTTACTCGAGCCCGTGCCGCCGAGGATACCGACGGTCATTCCCGACTCTATATGCAGGTCAATATCGGAAAGCGCGTACTTTTCCGCCGTTTTTGAATACTTGAAGCTCACGTTTTTAAAATCTATCGAGCCGTCGCGAACGCAGGTGATAGGATTCTTCGGACTTTCAAGCGCAGGCACCTCATCAAGCACCTCACAGATACGCTTCACAGACTCCGCCGACATCGTCAGCATAACGTATATCATCGAGAGCATCATAAGCGACATAAGTATCTGCATACCGTAGGTCAGCATCGCGGATATCTGACCGACGTATATAGCCTCGCCGCCGCTCTCGATTACCATTTTCGAGCCGACGAGGAGAACGAATACCATATTAAAGCACAGGCAAAGCTGCATTATGGGGCCGTTGAATGCAACGATTCTTTCAGCCTTAGTGAAGTCGCCGCGAATATCGTCCGATGCTGCAAAGAACTTTTCCTTTTCGTGCTCCTCGCGGGAGAAGCCCTTTACGACGCGCATACCTCGAACGTTTTCCTCGATGGACTCGTTAAGGCGGTCATACTTCTTGAAAACGCGTCTGAACGCAGGCATAGCCTTGCGCGCGATCATAATAAGTCCGAACACAAGCACGGGTACGACGATAACGAAGGTCGTTGCAAGCGCACCGCCCATCACGTACGCCATAATGATAGAGAATATAAACATAAGCGGACTGCGAACTGCCGTACGGATAAGCATCATATACGACATCTGAACGTTGGTAACGTCCGTCGTCATACGGGTAACGAGAGAGGTCGAGGAGAACTTATCGACGTTTTCAAACGAATACGTCTGTATGCGTCTGAAAATATCGTGGCGCAGGTTCTTCGCAAAGCCGGCAGAGGCTTTAGCGCAAGTAAAGCCTGCAACTCCGCCGCAGGTCAGCGAAAGCACCGCCAAGGCAACGAGTATTATTCCCGTGCGTATAATATTCGACATATCAACGCCGTCCTTGATGCTGTTGACAAGACTCGCCGTGATAAACGGTATTGCCGTTTCGATTACAGCCTCTCCGACAATGAATAGAAGCGTAAGCACAGTCGGCAGCTTGTATTCGCGCACACACGCCAAAAGCGTCTTAAAATTTTTTATCAAAAGGGATCACCTCGCAAAATGATTAGGTATCTAACTATTTAAAGAATTACTTAACTATTATAACCTAAAATATTTTATAATGCAAGGCTTTGCGGATTATTTTACAATTAAGTAACTTTTGGCGCAGCAAAAAATCTCCCCACGGCAAAGCCGTGGGGAGATGCGCTTATTTTAAGCTTATTTCGTGCCGAAGATTCTGTCGCCTGCGTCGCCGAGACCGGGAACGATGTAGCCGTTCTCGTTAAGGCATTCATCGACGTTTGCGCAGTATATCTGCACGTCAGGATGAGCCTTGGTGAGCGCTTCGATTCCCTCGGGCGCTGCAATAAGGCAAAGGAACTTGATGTTCTTTCCGCCGTAGGACTTGATCTGTCCGATGGCGTCGATAGCGGAGCCGCCCGTCGCGAGCATCGGGTCAACGACTACGATAAGACGCTCGTCGATGTCCGGCGGAAGCTTGCAGTAGTACTCGTGCGGCTGGAGGGTTTCCTCGTCGCGGTACATACCGATGTGACCGACCTTTGCGGAGGGTACGAGATTTAAAAGTCCGTTTACCATACCAAGACCTGCGCGAAGTATCGGAACGACGGCAAGCTTCTTGCCCTTGATAACGTTCTGCGTGGTCTTGCCGATAGGAGTTTCGATGTCTATCTTCTCAAGCGGAAGATCGCGAAGCGCCTCGTAGCACATAAGCATCGTGATCTCCTCGACCGACTCACGGAACTCCTTATTGGACGTGGACTTCATACGCATAATGGTCGTTTTATGCTGGATAAGCGGATGATCGAAAATGGTTACGTTTTTCATTCTTTCACCTTCTGTGAATTACTGTTCTTTAGCCTTGGAAACGATGAGGTTTACGATAATACCGAGAATAAGTGCGCAAGCGATAGGAGTGATCGCAACATCTCCGATAGACATCGACATACCGCCAATACCGGATATTAAGATAACCGAAGTGGTAAAGAGATTTGCATTCTTTTCGAAATTTACCTTTTGAATCATCTTCAAACCGGATACAGCGATAAAACCGTAGAGCGTTATGCAAACCCCCCCCATTACGCAGCCAGGAATAGAGTCAAGGAATGCAACAAAAGGAGCGATGAACGAAACTAAAATAGCCATAACAGCAGTAGTCGTAATCGTTACAACAGAAGCATTTCTCGTGATAGCGACACAACCAACAGACTCACCGTAGGTGGTATTGGGGCATCCGCCGAAAATTGCGCCGACGATCGAGCCAACACCGTCGCCAAGGAGGGTGCGGTGTAGACCGGGCTCCTCAAGAAGGTCGTGCCCGATAATGGAAGACAAGTTCTTGTGATCTGCTATATGCTCTGCGAAAACTACGAATGCAACGGGAATATATGCAACTGCGATGGTAGCAACGTAAGACCAATCGAAGGACGCTGCCCCCTCGGTTGCCTTAAAGAACGAAAACTCAGGAAGCGCGAGGAATGTGCTAATTGTGACTTTTCCATTGGTAAGAAGATCCTTAAAAGGCGCAAAGTCAATAACTCTGAGTGCGTCATTGCCGGTGCTTACACCAATAACCGTGAAGATCAGAGCAACTGCATAGCCTGCAAGAATACCTAAGATAAAGGGAATCAATTTAGACATTTTTTTGCCGTAAACTGAGCAAATAATAACCGTTAAAAGCGTCACCATCGCGCAAATGAAAGAAACCCATGCGCTAGTAGACATAACGAAATACTCGGAAAGACCGAAGGGCACCTTGGGACCATACGAAAATACGTCGTTAATAGCTGCACCGGAGAGTAAAAGACCGATAAGAGCAACCGTTGGGCCGATAACTACAGGAGGCATCAGCTTGTTTATCCACTTTGTTCCTGCAATTTTAACAACAATTGCAATTATAACATAAATAAGGCCTGCGAAGAGAGCACCGATAAGCAGTCCAAGATATCCGAGCGATTCGGAGCCCATGGCAATAGCACCTGCGAATGCCGCCTGCATTGAGCCGATGAATGTGAACGATGAACCGAGGAACACAGGGCTGCGAAATTTTGTGAAAAGCTGATAAATGATCGTACCCGCGCCTGCACCGAAGAGTGCCGCCGAAGCAGTCATACCGTTTCCGACGATTGCGGGAACAGCGATGGTCGCCGCCATGATAGCTAAAAGCTGCTGGATTGCGAAGACGATAAGCTGGCCGAATTTCGGCTTGTCCTTTACGCCGTAGATGAGTTTCATTTGAGTCTACCTCCAAAATTTGATAAAATATTTTTTGGGTCGCGCAAATTGGATATTACCGTATAATAATATATCATATTCGACTTAATTTGTCAACAGTTTGGCAATATATGATTAAAATTTATTTAGTGTAACTTTTTAAAAAGCACAAAAAAATAACCCTTGATTGCAGTTTCACATCTACAATCAAGGGTTATTTCTGTTCACTCTTGATATCTAACATCTTTTGTTATCCTCGCTTTCTTTTTTCTACCCTTTCGCCGTTCCTGCCGCTGCCAATACACTTACCTTTCATCTTCTTTCTCTAACGAGAATACCGTTCGTTATGGTTAGCTGAAAACTGCGTCGGGTGATTTTGCAAGCTTCATTCCGGATCACGTTTTTCTTTACTTACCTTTTCTACCGTTTGAGTTTTAAAGAGATCTCACAAATCTATGTTAAGCGTAACACCGCCGTGTATTTTATCTACCTGAACTCGACTTGTGATCCGAACGCCTTGCCTGATTTTGCTTTTTTTAGTTTAGCCCATTGGACTGTCCTCCTTCTCTGTGTCTATAGTATAGCATATATTTTCGCATTTTTCAATTGGCAAACTGTAAAAACTACACAACAAATATTTATGCAAAAGGCAGAAAGTGATGCTTTTGACCAAGAAGGGGTTTACAAATGAGTGCATAGTGTGATATAATAGATTTATGGGGTGCTTTTTGGCACCTTTTTTGTGTAAAAAGATATTGAAAAACGGAAAAATTCGTGATATAATTTAAAGGTATTGTTTTAAAGTAAATAACTTCATATCGTTTGACAAATCTTTCAAAAAAGGGATAAACATTTATGAAAAGGATATATGCGCTCTTAATAACAGCCGCAGCACTGCTTGCTCTCGCAGGCTGCTCGCATACGCATACCCCGGTCATCTCACCTGCCGTTGCGGCAACGTGTACCCAGACCGGCTTGACGGAGGGCACGCACTGCTCCGGGTGCGGCGAGGCGATTTTTGCACAGACGCTCGTCCCCAAGAAGGGGCACACCGTCATCGTAGACGAGGCTGTTAAGGCAACCTGCCTTAACGAGGGCCTTACCGAGGGCTCGCACTGCTTCGTTTGCAAAGAGGTGCTCGTAAAGCAGGAGGTCATTCCCAAGACCGATCACAACATAACTATGCTCGAGGCGCTTGAGCCCACCTGCTCCGCCGAGGGACACACCGCAGGCGAGGGCTGCTCCGTTTGCGGTATGATGCTCGACGAGAGCGAAATAATTCCAAAGCTTCCGCATACGGAGGTAGCCGTTCCCGCTGTCAGAGCTACCTGCACTGCCGAGGGACGCACCGAGGGTAAGATGTGCTCCGTCTGCGGCGAGGTAACCGACGAGGGTGAAGCGGTAGCAACGCTCCCTCACACGGAAATAGCACGTCCCGCAGTCGCTCCCACCTGCACTGCCGAGGGACGCACCGAGGGTAAGGTATGCTCCGTCTGCGGTGAGGTAACCGACGAGGGCGAAATAATTGCAACGCTCCCTCACACAGAGGTATACTCCCCTGCCGTGGCTCCCACCTGTTCGTCCGAGGGACGCACGGAAAGCACGGAATGCTCTGCTTGCGGAGAGGTGCTTGCTTCGTACGAGGTCGTCGCCCGTCTTGCGCACACCGAAACCGCATTTGACGCCGTCGAGCCCACTTGCACTGACAGCGGCCGTACGGCAGGCATCGGCTGCTCCGTTTGCGGTGAGATAATTTCGGGCTGCACCACCGTAGAGGCGCTCGGTCACAGCGAGGTTATCGACGAGGCCGTTGACGCGACCTACACCGAAACGGGACTCACCGAAGGAAGCCACTGCGAGCGCTGCGGCGAAATTCTCGTTCTACAGGAAACCGTGCCTACGCTCGAGCGCGTGGACTTCGACTTCGCGCTCGGCAGTATCACAACCGAGCCCACCACTATAAAAACGAAGCATCTTGAGCTTAAAATAGACGCGGGCGTATACGTTCCGGCGAACCTCGTTGAGGTGCTCGATATCGTAACAAGCGCGATGGAAACCGTTTCGGGTATGAAATTCGAGGGTAACCCCGAGTATCACCGGAAATTTGGCATCTGGAGCCGCGAAACCATCTCCGAGCTTCTTCTCGTCGAGGTCAAGAAGGGCGACGCCGACGCAGAGTTCGGTCAGGCTTATGCAGGGGTAGACGGCGCGCTTATTTCCTCGGGTGATCTCATCAAGCTTGACACCCTGATACACGAATGCGCACATACGCTTCAGCTACGTCAGTCGAAATGGTATTACTGCGTTTGGGCGATGGAGTCCATCTCCAATTACACCGTCTATAAGACACAGAAATATATCCTTGAAAACTATCCCGAGCTTGCCGAATACGTTGATTCTCCCGTACAGTCGGTGCGCGATATGTGGGTTAGTGACACGTCCAAGATCTACGAGCATTCAATGGAGCATTGGATAGACAACACCTTTGAGTATTCCGGCAACGGAAACTACACGATCGGCTTCCGCCTTGCGTGGTTCCTTGATGAAACGTACGGCGACTATACCAAATGGATATTCGCCCTTGAGGAAAGCTATCCGTTCAGCGATAACAGCACCAATACGGACCAGCTTCCCAAGGAAAAGATACTCGAGGCATTCTACCTTGCATACGGCGAGAACGTGTTCGACGACTTCTACGCTTGGCTTAAAAACAACGCGGAGCGCACGAACGACGAGCATTTCACGATAGACCTCCGCGGCGCCGATAAGATAGCAATCTACCCGAAGGTTTACCTGATTGCCACCGAGTACAAGCTCTCTCTTACCAAATTTTCCAGAGAGCACGGCGTTCTCTACAGCGACCTTTATATCAGTCTTGAGCCGGGCAACCACTACCTTACCGAGTATAAGGGCAGAACGTACGAAACGCTCACGCTCGCGGTAAACGACGGTGTAACGGTGAAGCTATTCGATGAAAACGGCGAATATATGAGAACCGCGTCGGGCGAAAGCATCGACGTTACGGGAGTAAGCGTCGTAAAGCTCGAGGGCGAGGGAAAGCTCATCAAATTCGAGATAACCGGATTTACAAATTCCAAGTAAAAATTAAGCCTGCAAGCGTTTGTCGCTTGCAGGCTTTCGTATTTATTATATTTCCTTTAAGAGTATGCACGAATGGTTCGGCATCGTAAATACCGTATCCGTAACCGTGCCGACAAGCTCGCCGTCGTGCTCTGCATCAAGTAAGTACATCTCGAACTTGCCCTCACGGCCGAAGCTTGCCTTTACTTCCTTGGCGGCAACGTCGTCGTCCTCGTTGTAGTGAGTCAGAACGCACATAATCTTGCCGTCCTTATCCTTTGCGCAAAGCGTGTGGATTCCGCCAGGCACCTCGCACGGAACGTACGACTCCATATCGTAAAACATACCGTACCAATAAAGCGGATAGTAGCCCTTCTTAACATCGCAGGTGTAGAAGTCAAATGCGCCACACCAGACACTCGGACGGGTGTCGTAATACATCAGCATATCTATATCGGGAGATTCCTGCGCCGCGGATATGCACGCCATCGTAAACGCCGCGCCCTTTATATTTTGAATCGCCATTACCGAATAGGTGAAGGCGTCGAGCCAATGACGCATATAATTGCATTCGTTAAGTATCGACTCGGCGTTGCCGTAGCCGTTCTTTTCAAGTCTTTCCTTGACAAGTGCCGCACGCTCGAGCATTCTCTCGGTGGTGTTGCAGTAAAGATGCCACGAGAAGAAGTCTATCGGAACGTTTCTTTTGCTCATTTCCTCAAGAAATTCCGCAGACCAGTCTCCGCCCGATACGGACGACGGACCGCCTATCTTAAGATGCGGGAAGCAGGACTTTAAGTGCTTTGCTGCTATCTCGTAAAAATCGAAGAATTGTTCCTTCGTACCGCCCCACGTCGGACTTTTTGCAGGATTTTCCCTGCCCAGATCGGGCTCATTCCATATCTCCCAATATTCTATCCCAAGCTCAAAGCCGTCAGCCCACCCCTCGTTGTAGTGACGGATAATGTGCTCACAGATAATCGCCCAC
>JAZNBZ010000083.1:0-13850 GCA_045587285.1 Candidatus Flemingiibacterium sp.
TCAGTCCTTCATCTGCAAAGCAATGGAAGACCCGATGTTCGCACATCTTACCGACGCGACCTATGCGCTCATCGAACACGAGCGTGCCGCGAGCAAGGACATCACCAAGGCGATGTTCTGGGGTAAATAATCAAATAAAAAACTACACCGCCCTGCAAAATGCAAGGCGGTGCCTTTATTTATCCACGCGAACGCGCTCTGTATTCACTAGGTGTCATTCCCTCTTTGGCTTTGAAGATGCGAAGGAAATAGTAAACGTCCGTATATCCGCACTCAAGAGCGACCTCGGTCATCGTGCAGCTGCTTTGCACGAGAAGCTCGCACGCGTGCTGAAGTCGCAGCATCGTGCGGTAATCGACCGGTGAAAAGCCCGTCTGCGCCTTGAAAACGTCGCGGTAACGGCTGATGCTGAGGCTCTCCATTGCCGCAAGCTGCTCAAGAGGCGTATTCTCCTTGAAATGGCGGTGGAGATAGGCTATTGAGGCAAGGGTACGCTTATCACGGGCGTCTGCGCCGCTCACACTGCGTGCAAGTGTCACGAGCAGCTCGTTTAATATTCCGCTGCACACTCCGTCAAAGCCGAAGCGTCGGTTTGCCATTTCGCCGAACATTCGCTCAAAGAGCGAGTAGAGCACCTCAAGCTGCCCGTTGCTGCCGTCCGTTTTATGAATACAGTTCGGTTGCAATCCAAGCTGCGATAGCAATCGCCTTGCGTGGAAGCCCGTGAAATGTACCCAAAGATATTCCATACTCTCGCCGACGTAGAAATCGTGGTAATACATCGTATGCGGCGAGTAGATGATAAACTCGCCCTTCGAAAACGGCACGTCAACTCCCCCCAGACGCGCGCTTATCACGCCCTCGGTTATATACATAAGATAGTAGTCGCGTCTGCCGTGCTCTCTGCCGCTGTATATTGGCTTGTCATCGGGAATTCTTCTCCAAAATCCCGTACAGTTAACGACAAGCGGCTCATCGGTTATCTCAAAGTCGCCGTTATGTATTTTCGGAAACAGCTCTCTGTAGTACGATTGAGGTTTCATCTTAACCACGCTCCAATCAGGCGATTAGTCCATAATGGCAGGCGATTTATTCATTGAAGTAAGCGCCGCCAAGGGTATATAATCAAATTGTACCGATGGCTTATCTCTCGGTACATTTGCCCACGATTACATTGTAGCACATTTTTTCTCGCTTGTAAAGTGCCTCAATGTAATTTCAGGCGAAAAATTCAGAAAGGAACACGGTAATCAGTTATGAAAAAGGCAATTAACGCGTGGTGCGTTGATCCCACGTACACATTCGAAGAAACCTTCGCAAAGGCTTCTGCGGCAGGCTTCGAGGGAATCGAGCTTAACGTTGACTCGCCCGGCAAAACTCCCCATTCGCTCGGTCTTGCGACCACCGAGGCGGATTATGCGGCTATCCGCGAGCTTTCGAAGAAGTATAACCTTCCCGTAATCAGCATTGCCTCTGCTTGGTGGAGTGACAAAATGACGGTTGCGTCCAAGCGCGACGACGGGGACGCGCTGCTTGCAAAGCAGCTTGAGGCGGCGAAGGCACTCGGCGCAAAAAACATACTCGTTCCTCCGTGCTACGATGATGGTATGCGCCTCAGCGAGGGCATACGCGCCGTTGTGAAATTTATGAAGGCGCATCTTCCCGAGATCGAAAAGAGCGGCGTATTCGTCGGACTTGAAAACTGTCCCGGATTCTTATGCTCTCCGTACGACTGGGCATCGTTCATAGACGAGATTGGCTCGGACAGCGTGGGAATGTATTTTGACGTTGGAAATATGATGTACTTCTCGCGCCCCGAGGACTGGATAGACGTACTCGCGGGGCGTATCAGAATGGTACATATCAAGGACGTCAAGCGCAACTCCGCTTGGATATGCTCGAGCGGCGACGAGATTGGTCTTTTGAAGGGCGATATAAACTGGGAAGCAGTTATGCCGATGCTCCGCGAGATCGGCTACGACGGCTGGCTTGTTGCTGAAAGCTTCAAGGATGAGGACGCGCAGAGCTACGAGGAATATTTCGCATCACTTTCGGCTGCACTTGACACCATAATGAAAATATAAGGAGAAACAACAATGAAAACACTTGCACTTATCGGCTGCGGTGAGATCACCAAAATGCACACCAACCACTTCAATCAGATGAAGGACATAGTAACGCCCGTTGCGTTCTGCGACCTTATCGAGGAAAGAGCTATCGACCGCAACAACAGATGCGGCGGCACGGGTAAGGTTTACACCGACTACAAGGTAATGCTTGACGAAGTAAGGCCCGATATGGTATTCATCGCGGTACCGCCTACCTGTCACGGCGAGATCGAAATGGACCTCATCGACCGCGGTATTCCCTTCTTCGTACAGAAGCCGATGACGCTCGACCTTGACCTTGCAAGAAAGATCCGCGACCGCATTAAGGAAACGGGACTTATCACCGCTGTCGGTCTTCAGTCGCGTTACTCCGACGTTTGCGCACCCGCGATCGAGTATGCAAAGACTCACGACATCGTTCGCGTTTATTCGGTCGGCGGCGGCGGTATTCCGAGAGCAGAATGGTGGGCTGACCGCAAGCTTTCGGGCGGTATGATAGTTGAAACCGACATTCATCAGTTCGACCTTATGCGTTACATTCTCGGCGACGTTGACGAGGTTTACGCTATGGGCGCGACAGGTTTCGTAGATCAGAGCGATTTCCCGAACTACGATACCGAGGACGGAATTACCGCGACTCTGAAATTCAAGTGCGGCACCCTCGGCACTCTCATCAGCGGAAACTTCTCCAAGACCGCAGACAGTACATCCTCTACTAATATGATATTCAATACCCGCGAGGGACGCGCAGAGATTGTCAGCGCCGGCAGCGTTGCGAACTTTGACATATACGGCGAAAAGGGTCCCGACTACGACGCATCGAAGATCCGCCCCTATTGGGATCTCAACGGTGGAGTTGAACCCTCTCGCAACACCCTCACCCACTACGAGAACAAGTCCAATATGGATCTCGACTGCGACCGCACATTCGTTGAGGCAGTAATCTCCGGCGACGCTTCGAAGATCCGCACGTCCTACGCTGACGTATTTAATTCGCTCGCGCTCGTTTTAGCACTCCGTAAGTCGCTTGACACAGGTATGCCCGTCAAGGTCGAAAACGAATAACAGATCACAAAAAACGACACCGCACTGCGTTTGCAGTGCGGTGTTTTTTCTTATTTGGTTATACCCACGATGCAATCAATAAACGCCGAAAACGTCGTGCTGAACGCGTAGTTTATGACGATAACGTCGTCAACCTCGTACTCGGCGAAAATATCCGAGAGCGCACCGTAGTAGCTTCGGGGGTCTACGATAACCAAGGTTTCGTAATGCGAGGTCAAAAACGGCAGGAGCGCATTCGCGTACGAGTCCTTGATGACGAGCGCCGTTTTGCCGTTTCGTACGTCGGTTTCGACCGTCGCAAACGGGTGGTCGCTGCCCATAAACACGCCGTAGCTTACGCCGCCGCCAACCTCGGGCGTATAGTAGATACGCGCTTCATACTCAACGAGCTCGCCAAACTCGATTATCTTCGCCTTCACGGCGTAGTTCTCGCCCGGCATAAAATACTCAATAGTGTCCGCGTACTGCACGTATTCCTGCACGTTCGCCTGATTGTAGAGATAGCCGAGGAAGCCCTCGAGCGAGCCCTTCTTCATCCCGTCAAGCGGCAGAGCCTGCTCACCCATAGCCTCCATCAAAGCCGCGTAGCCGTAGTACGCGCCGCGCTGTGTCCAGTGGTGGTCGGTACGAAAGTAGATATACTCGTCCGCGTGCTCGGCGAGGCTGTCGTACACGTTCACGCCGACGGTGCCGTCGAGCGCGCCGTAAACGGCGTCGATCGTGTCCTTCTGACTGCTTGAAAGCTCGGCGTAGGACGAGGTGTCAAACTCAATCTGCGTCGGCACGAGCATAAGATACGCCGACGTGCCCTCGGGAAGCATCGCGCCGATGCCGTTTATCGCGGAAGCGTACGCGTCGCGAGCGCTCGGCGATTCGGTGAATATCTCCATTATGCGTCCGCCCTGAAGTGCAAGGCGCGAGCCGCTTTGGAGCGTGACAAGCTGGTCCTTGGCGGCAAGGTTGACGCCGCGAAGCTTGGCGACGTACGAGCCTATATCCGTGAAGGTCGCGCGAAAGCCGACGTTATCGGAGAGATACGCCTCGAACTCCGTCGCGAACTCGCCCGAAAAGAGGCTGTCCCACGTGAGCGCGGGCATTTCCGCCATCGGGCGGTTTTCCTTTATCTCGGCTCGCTCGTCGGTGGGCATCAAAAACGCGAGCACGAAAAACGAAGCAAGGCAAAGAGCAAACGCACCGACGGTTATTTTCTTAAACATAGCGTTTCCTCCTTAAAATCTGAAATAAAGGAACGGGTTGTAGGACTGCGAGATGAGCAAAATGAAGCATATCCAAAGCCCGAGTATACAAGCCGTCGGTATAAGAGCGGCGTACACGCGCGGCAGTCTTTCGCGAAGGCGCGTGAGCGCCACGCGAAGGACGGGCGTCGAAAATACTGCAAGCAGCACTATAAGCACCGCGTTTTGCCGCAGTACGCTTATTGCCTGAAGGCTGTTTGCGCCTGCGTTTCTGCCGAGCGCGATTATCATAAAGCCCTTGAGCCTTCCCATATCCGTGAAATAGAACAGTATCCAGCCGCCGACCACCGCCGCGAGAGTGTAGACGCGGCGAATTATAATCGGCACTTTATCGAAGAATTTAAAGAGCACCTTTTTCTCGAAAATGAGCAGTGCGCCGTAGTAAAGTCCCCACAAAATGAAGTTCCAGCTCGCGCCGTGCCAGAAGCCCGTCAAGAACCACACGATAATGAGGTTTAAAAGCTGATGCCGTCTGTTTCCGCCGAGCGGTATGTAAACGTAGTCGCGGAAGAAGCCGCCAAGCGACATATGCCAACGGCGCCAGAACTCCGTGATGCTCGTGGACACGTAAGGGTAATTGAAATTTTCGAGGAAGTTGAAACCGAACATTCTGCCGATACCTATCGCCATATCGGAGTAGCCCGAAAAGTCGAAGTATATCTGGAAGGTGAACATTATTATGCCCACCCAAGCGCCGAGCGCGGACTGTGTGGACATATTTCCGCCGATAAGCGTCGTCGCCGCCGTACCCGCGTAGTTCGCGAGGATAACCTTTTTAAGTAGGCCCTGCGTGAAGCGTACGATTCCCGAGAAAAAGCCGTCAAGCGTTACCGTGCGGTGATTTAGCTCTGCCTCAACGTCGATATAGCGCACTATCGGGCCTGCGACGAGCTGCGGGAAGAGCGACACGTAGAGGAGCAGCTTATAGTACGAGCGCTGTGCAGTTGTTCTGCCGCGGTAAACGTCGATAACGTAGGAGAGTATCTGGAAGGTGTAGAAGGATATGCCGAGCGGAAGCGCGAAGCCCGCGAACTCTATCTCCGTGCCGAAAATTGCATTGACGTTCGATACGAAAAATCCCGTATATTTAAAGAGCATCAGCGCGCCGATGAGAAACGCAAGCGACGCTATAAGCGCCACCCTCGCGCCGAGCTTGCCGCGAAAGCGTTCGATGAAAACGCCGCCTAGATAGCCTGCAAATGCACTCGCAAGCAGTAGCAGTATCTTCACAGGCTCGCCCCACGCGTAAAACAACAGTGACGCAACGAGCAATATTATATTTTTAACGGTTATATTCCTCGGCGTCAGGTGATACACCGCAAGCAACAGCGGCAAAAACAGCCCGAGAAACAATAGACTTGAAAAGACCATTTGGTTTATCCTTTCTGTTTGTTGGGGGATACGGGGGATACGGTCGCTTTTTGAAAAAAGCTCCGCAAAAACTTTTATACAACGCATTCGCTAAACTTTTGCTTGCGAATGTAAAATCGGAGTTTAGCGCTCCCGATATAAGAGCACATTTGCGTCCTCGGCATCGTGCACCGCGCCACAACCAGTTGGGGACCTCGCCGACACCCGTGTCGGCACCCCAACGACCATTTAGCGGTACCGTGCGATGGTGAAATCACGTCAGGAGTGGTGGGCGAGGCGCATTCGCTTCGCTGTGCGCCAAAGTTAGACGAAGCCTCGGGCGCCTTGCTTCGCTCGGCGCGTAGCTGCGTATCGCGCAAAGCCTCGGGCGCGCGAAAGCGCTCCGCGCGGCGCCATAGTCTAACCTTTGCGGTGCGGCGCGGTCGGTATGCACTCATTTTCATGAAGCGAAGCGAGAAAATGAGTGCCGCTAAATATACACTCTGTGGTATTAGCACTCTGTAGGAAGGCCGCCGATCGATGGCATAGCCAAGTAGATGGAGGGGTACAAGGGGAGGAAGGAGTTCGCGGCAACATGAGCTAATTCCTTCCTCCCCTTGCGTTTCCCCTGCGAGCCGACGGCTCGCAGGCGTCCCCTCGACGCAAAAGCGGCGAGGATAATCCGAGCGTAACGCGTTCGTTAGCGGACGACCAATGGTCGCCCCTACAGTAAGGCGGTAGCATTCACGCGCCCAAGCGCGCGAGGTAAAAGCGCGCGCACAAAGTGCGCATATTTCCCACACACGCGCCTTGACAAATAAAGGTACGTGTGTTATAATTAAGAGGTAGACTTATGTAAGTCATATTATATTCTACACCAAACGACAAAAAAAGTCAAGTACACATCAACTAATGAGGAGAAAGGAGCGCACTCGTATCGAGTGCCAACAAAACAATGCTTAGAGGAAATGCTATCGTCGGACAGTCGGGCGGACCTACCGCCGCTATAAACGCAACGCTTGCAGGCGTTATCAAGGGCGCGTTTGACTGCGATGCTATCGACACTATATACGGCGCCTTCAACGGCGTTGAAGGTATGCTTGCAGGTACAATCTGCAACTTAAACGAGGTTTTCGCAAACCGCGACGACTTAAAGGTGCTCTGTGCTACTCCCGCGGCGGCTCTCGGCTCCTGCCGTAAGAAGCTCCCGAAGCTCGACGACGAGGCAGGTAAGGCTACCTACGAGGCGCTCGTTGAATTCTTCAAGGCGCACAACATCCGCTACTTCTTCTACATCGGCGGCAACGACTCTATGGACACCGTTGCAAAGCTTTCGGGCTACCTGAAGGATAAGGACTGGGAGATGCGCGTAATGGGCGTGCCGAAGACTATCGACAACGACCTTGTCGGCACTGACCACACCCCCGGCTTTGGCTCGGCGGCAAAGTACATCGCAACCACAATGCAGGAAATTCTCCGCGACACCGCGGTTTACACCGTAAAGGCTGTTACCATCGTTGAAATTATGGGACGCGACGCAGGCTGGCTCACCACTACGGCAGGTCTTACCGATAAGGTTTGCGGCGTTGTTGCAGACCTCATCTACCTGCCCGAGCGCACGTTCGATATGGATAAGTTCATCGAGGATGTAAACAAAGCGTTCGAAAAGCATCCCAACGTAGTCGTTGCTATCTCCGAGGGCGCGAGATTTGCTGACGGCAGATACGTCGGCGAAGGCTCGCAGAGCGGCGTTACCGACGCGTTCGGTCACAAGTACCTTTCAGGTACCGGCAAGGTGCTCGAGGAAGCTATCCGCGAGCGCATCGGCTGTAAGGTTCGCTCCATCGAGCTCAACCTTATGCAGAGATGTGCTTCCCACATCGCATCGAAGGCTGACCTCGACGAATCGCAGACCGTCGGCGCGGCGGCTGTAATGGCGGCGGCAAACGGCGAAACGGGCATGATGATGGGCTACGTTCGCGAGGACGGAAACGAGTACAAGATAAGCGTAAAGAGCTTCGACATCGCAAAAATCGCAAATATGATCCGCGAGGTGCCCGATGAGTTTATCAACGCAGAGGGCAACGGCGTTACCGAGGCTTGCATCGACTACCTGCTCCCCCTCATTCAGGGTGAGCCCGAGCAGTTCTTTGTAAACGGTCTGCCGAAGCATTTTGTAATCGAAAGATAATCACACAAAAAAGGCGGAGTATTCCTCCGCCTTAATTTTTACTGTAGGAGCAACAAATGTCATCATTTATCCTTCACGGCAACGTGATAAGCAGCCGTGACGTGTCAACGCTCGACATAACCGAGGGCGGCTACGCCGTCTGCGAGAACGGCATCTGCCGCGGAGTGTTTGCCGCTATTCCCGACGAGTATGCTTCCCTGCCCCTCATTGACTGCGCAGACAAGCTCATTATCCCCGGTATGGTCGATTTGCATATCCACGGCGCGCAGTACGCGTACCGCGGAATGGGTATGGACCTTGAGCTACTCGATTGGCTCGACACGTACGCTTTCCCCGAGGAAGCGAAATTCGCCGACGAAGCGTACGCTAACGAGGCGTACGGTATCTTCGCAGACGCGATGAAAAAGAGCGCGACGACGCGTGCGTGCGTTTTCGCAAGCGCACACAGCCGTGCCACGGAAATTTTAATGGAACAGCTCGAAGCGACGGGGCTTGTAAGCTTCGTCGGCAAGGTGGATATGGACCGCGACGCACCCGACGGACTTCGCGAGCCGAGCGCGGAAATTGCCGCCGAGGATACGGAAAATTGGGCGGCGCGTACACTCGCACGCTTCACTCGCACCAAGCCGATGATAACCCCTCGATTCGTGCCGTCGTGTACGGACGAGCTTATGGCAAAGCTCGGCGAGATACGCGAGAAATACGACCTTTTCGTGCAGTCGCACATATCGGAGAGCGTCGGCGAGATCGCGCTCGTGAAAGAGCTTCGTCCCGACGACAAATTTTACGGCGAGGCGTACGCAAAATGCGGACTTTTCGGAGATTATAAGAACTCGCGCACCGTAATGGCGCACTGTGTATGGTCGAGCGAAGCCGAGCTTGAGCTTATGAAAAAGAACGGCGTATTCATCGCGCACTGCCCTGCCTCGAATATGAACGTTGCGTCGGGTATAGCACCCGTTCGCCGCTATATTGAGCGCGGTATGAAAATGGGACTTGGAAGCGACGTCGCAGGCGGTCAGACCGAGTCGATGTTCCGCGCGATGACCGACGCGGTGCAGTCCTCGAAGCTGTATTTCCGCCACGTTGACAATAGCGCAAAGCCGCTCGGTCTTGAGGAGGCGTGTTACCTCGCAACGCGCGGCGGCGGCGAATTTTTCGGCAAGGTTGGCGCTCTCGAGGACGGTTATGAGTTCGATGCCATCGTCATAGACGACTCATCGCTCATTCATCCGCAGCCGCTCTCTGTACGTCAGCGCATTGAGCGCGCCGTTTATCTCGGCGCGGATGCGTTTGGTATTGTTGGTAAGTTTGTGCGCGGCGAGAAGGTTATATAAGGGATACGAAGAAAATACGCGGCTTTCTTGAAATGAAAAGCGTCGGTTTCACCGACAGCAAAGAACTTTAAATTGGCTTCGCCGTGACAGAGGCATCGCGTAAACGGTACCCACGCTCTCGGTAGTCGGGGCCCTGCCGACACCCGTGTCGGCATCCCAACGACCGTTTTGCGGTAATCGCTCGTAATGCCACATTTTTGGCGTTCGCGCCGTGGGGGCGCAGACGCGTCGCTGTGCGCCAAAAGTAGATATGGCGACGCGAGGCGCCCACTTATCGTATGCTAACTTTGGCGCACAGCGAAGCGAATGCGCCGACCACTCTCGTCGTGACTTCGCCATCGTTCGGTACCGCTAAACAGTCGCCGGGGTGTCGGCACGGGTGCCGACGAGGTCCCCAGCTGGTTGTGGCGCGGTGCACGAAACCTCGGGCGCCAATGTGCATACCGAGAGCGCTAAATCCCGATTCTGCCTTCGCTGACAAGATGTGTCGGCGAAGCCAATATAAAGTTTTTGCCGTCGTTGCAAACGACTGCTTTTCTTCAAAAAGCGACCGTATCCCCGTATCCCCATGCAAAAGGAGAAACACAATGAAAATACTTGGCATCGAGCTTGGCTCGACACGCATCAAATCTGTACTTATTGATGAGAATGCCGACGTTTTGGCTGTCGGTGCACACGAGTGGGAAAATAAGCTTGTGGACGGCTATTGGTCATACTCGCTTGACGATGTTCACACTGGCCTGCAGCAAAGCTTTGCCGACCTCGCCGCAGACTACAAGGCGAAATACGGCGAGGCACTCACGAGCGTAGACGCGCTCGGCGTGTCCGCTATGATGCACGGCTATATCGCGCTCGATAAGGACGATAACCTGCTCGTTCCGTTTCGAACGTGGCGCAACGTCTGCACCGAGAAGGCGTCGAAGGAATTATCCGAGGCGTTCAATTTCCATATTCCACAGCGTTGGACCGTCGCGCACTACTATCAGGCGGTACTCTCGGGCGAGCCTCACGTAAAGGACATCGCGCGCCTCACCACGCTCGCGGGATACGTGCACTACCGCCTCACGGGAAGGCACGTGCTCGGCATTGGCGACGCGTCGGGCTTGTTCCCTGTTGACGGCGGCGAATATGACAAAACGATGCTCGCAGACTTCAACGCGCGCCTCAAGGCGCACGGCGTCGATATAAGCTTCACCGATATCATCCCGTCGATACTCGTCGCAGGCGATACGGTCGGTACGCTCACCGAGGACGGCGCACGCTTTATCGACCCGACGGGCACGTTTAAGAGCGGAGCAATCGTTTGCCCACCCGAGGGCGACGCGCAAACGGGTATGGTCGCGACGAACAGCATCGCTCCGCGCCGCGCAAATGTGTCCGCGGGAACGTCCGCGTTTATTATAGCGATACTCGAAAATAAGCTCAGCAATTACTACGAAGAAATCGACGTTATGGCAACACCCGTCGGCGATACCGCCGCAATGGTGCAGGTCAACAACTTCACCTCGGAGATCAACGCCTGGACAAATCTCCTCGGCGAGGCTATAAAGCTTGGCGGCGGAGCGCTTTCCGGCGGAGAGCTTTTCGGTACGCTCTTTAATATAAGCCGCGACGCAGACGATGACGTCGGCGGTCTTATGGGATATAACTTTTTGTCGGGCGAGCACCTCGTTCACATAAGCGAGGGCAGACCGATAGTAGCCCGCCTTCCCGAAGGCAAGCTGACGCTTGCAAACTTTATGAAAATGCAGATCTACTCCGCGCTCGGAGCGTTCGCGCTCGGCGTCAAAACGCTCAGCCGCGAGAATTTGAAGATAGACAGCATCTGCGGTCACGGCGGCTTTTTCAAGACGCCCTTCGTCGGTCAGAGCGCAATGTCCGCGGCACTCGGTGCACCCGTCACCGTTATGAATAACTCGGGCGAGGGCGGCGCGTGGGGTATCGCCCTGCTCGCGCTCTACTCACTGGTCAAGCGCGGCACGTTCGCAGAGTTTCTCGACGGCGTATTCGCCGACACAGAAAAGAGCACCGTTATGGCAGACGAAAAGGAAATAGCGTCGTTTGCGAAATTCCTTGAGCGCTACAGATTAGGCATAGATTTTGCAAGAAGCGCGGCTGACGCGATAAAGTAACCTTGTTTTGTGCGCCGTACGCACAAAAAGCCCACGGCAGTGTGCCGTGGGCTTCTTCAGTATTACTCTACCTCGCAGTTGGCAATAGCATATTCAAGTAAAATCCCGATAAGCTCGTTACGTGAACGGTTGGTTTTTGATGAAAGTGTGTCAAGCGCTTCAACAGTTTCGTCCTTGATTCTTATCGAAAAGGTCTTATATCCATCCTCACCCTTGAGCTTTTTATTGAGTATCAGCTTCTCTTTCAAAAAATCACCCCCAACATAAATTTTAACTTGACAAATGTGATTTGTATATGTTATAATATATCACACAAGATATGTGAGAGTGTATTCTTCCATCGCTACCGTCAAGCTATACAAAGATTTCTCACCGTTTTGTACGCATCGCTGAAATTATGAAAGGGCTTTGGCAAACTATTGACGCAGATAAATTATATACTGTATAATGTAATCAGATACATCGCCGTTTGCAATTTTACCCCGTTTTTGTGAAAGGAGCATAACTTATGAAAAAATCAACCGAATTGTTAAGAAAAGCGTTATCCGTGCTTCTTGGTGCGGCAATGCTTTTTACGTGCTCGCCCGTTTTATCGGCTGATAACGGTGCCATTGACGAGTTACCGCTATCGACAACGGTAAGCGATGCACTTGAAGATGCAAATAAGCTGTATAAGCTTGGCTTATTTAAAGGAGTCGGCACCGATAGCGACGGCACACCCGATTTCCAGCTTGAACGCACCGCCACACGAAACGAAGCCGTGACTATGCTTGTCCGTCTTTTAGGTAAAGACGAAACCGCAAACGGCACCGAGTGGACTATCCCGTTCACGGACGTTGACGAGTGGGCAAAGCCTTACGTTGGCTATGCGTATAATTATGCACTGACGGGCGGAACAAGCGCCGACACCTTCAGCGGCAACGCTGATATTACGGCGGCACAGTACGTCACGTTCGTTTTGCGCGCACTCGGTTACGTTTCGGAAATACACTTCCCGTGGCACTCACCTTGGGAGCTGTCCGATTCTATCGGACTTACAAACGGAGAATATGGCGTCGATACCGCCAATTTCACCCGCGCGGATATTGTGCTTATCTCGACGAGAGCGCTTCAGGTTAAGATCAAAAACAGCGAACAGGCTCTCGCGGATAAGCTTATCGACGACGGTGTTATCGAGCGCCGTGATTACGTGGAGCTTATCGAGGGCGGCGTCTACCTTGACGGTATTCCCGAATGGGACGGCTCTGCACTTGAGTTTAAGGGCAGAGGAACAAAATTCAACCCCTATCTCATCGAAAGCGCAGAGCAGCTCGCACAGCTCGCAGTAAACGTAGCAGAGGGCAATACGTACCGCGGCAAGCTTTTCCGCCTGACGACGGATATCGACCTTGGAATGTCTGAATGGACGCCTATCGGAAGCTACGACAACCCCTTTGAAGGTATTTTTGACGGCGAAGGCCACACTATCCACAATATGTATATAAGCAAATTTTCCGCTTCGTACGTCGGTGATTGGAACGAGTGGCACGATTATCTTAGCGCAGTGGGACTTTTCGCTATGCTTGAGGTCGGAGAAATAAAAAATCTCACCGTCAACGGCAAGATCGAGCTTGATATAGACGCGACAGTCGATAAAAACAGCATCGGTGTCGGCGGCATCGTTGGAATAGCAAGCGGCAAAATAACGAACTGCCACAACGAATGCGACATTACCGCCCTCAGCGAAAGCAAAATGGGTTACGTCACCGCAGGAGGCATCGCGGGATACTATCACGGCAAGAACTGCGTCATTGAGGACTGTACCAACAAGGGCGATATTCGAGGATACGCTCTGCAATGCGTAAGGATCGGCGGCATTGCCGGAAACAATGATGGCAACGGCACGGTCGTAGGCTGTGTAAACTACGGCTCCGTGTACTCTGACGGTAAAAGCAACGTCGCAGATAGCTCTGCAGGCGGTATAACGGCAAAAACGTATGACGGCACTATTTTGAACTGCCAAAACCACGGCAGCGTATTCGCCAAAAAGCAGGCGGGCGGTATAGTCGGTTATCAAAACGGCAGCGATGGCTCGGATACTGCGCTCATAGAAGGCTGCTTTAACACAGGAAAAGTAACGGCGCCACAAAGCGGCGGCATCGCAGGCGCTCTGTACGTCGGCACTATACGAAACTGTTGCTTTAGCACCGAGAGTGCCTCGCTTGCCGTATCATCGCGAAGCAGCGGTACTAACGTAGAAAACGTAACGCTCGTTGAGCACTCGGATTAACCTACAAAAAATCAAGGGAGGCTAAAGGGTGATGTTCTTATCGGAGAATTTAAAGCAGGGGGATAGGCATAGCCCGAAGTATTTGTAATACAAATGCGAAACTTGCGATGAAAACAGAAGAGAGAACGAAATGGAAATCCAT
>JAZNBZ010000084.1:0-4136 GCA_045587285.1 Candidatus Flemingiibacterium sp.
ACAGTGTAAGGAGAAGAACAAAAAATCCGCACCTCGAAGTGCGGAAAAAGTCAGTAAATACAAAGAAAAATCGGGAATCTTACGACTCCCGATTTTTGGTCTGAGTGACAAGACTTGAACTTGCGGCCTCTACCACCCCAACGCCGAAACTAACGTTTTTTCGGTGCTTTTTAGTTTTTTTAGTGCTTTCCTGTCCATAAAATCCGCAGTTTCGTGCTCTCGTGTACTCTTGTATCCGTGTAGTCCGAACGTGTCTATGGTCTGTACATGTGGTCAGAAATATTTGATATGGTCAGCATGTGGTCAAGCCTGCCACCCGAATTTCGCGGAATCCGCGGTTCGGGTGGCGTTTGTATTTCACTCCGATTTCGCAAGTTCCTCAAAAGCACGGCGATATTTCTTTAGAATACGGGCAGCAACGAAATCTATTTTTTCATCATCTGTCATTTCAATATTGTAACTGCTTTCAACATCGATGAGGATGTATTTCGGTCTATCATCAATGCAAATATATGCAGTACCAAATTTATCAGCAATCTGCGTAGTACGGCAAAAATATTGCTCTGCTTCAGCTAAATCTATTATTTGCTCCGGTTTGATACTCATGAACATCCCTCCAATCACAGAACATTATACTCGAAATTCGCCCTAATTCAAGGTCATAATTGTTAATACGTTGTGTTGCCAATGGGTTCAATATTTGCACCGCATTAGTCAAAGAAAAGGACCTTGCCATAGCAACAACAAGTTGCTTGCCGAATCTGCGAAGCTGTGGTATAATAGAATCACAATGAATTAAGGTGGTGATACTATGACAACAAAAGATATAATTCTCGAGCTTCGAACAAGGAACGGACTTTCTCAGGAAGAGCTTGCTGAAAAGGTATTCGTGACACGTCAGGCGGTATCTCGCTGGGAAACGGGCGAAACGGTACCGAATACGGAAACGCTGAAGCTTCTCTCGCGACTGTTTGATGTATCGATAAATACGCTTCTCGCCTCACCCGAAACGCTTATTTGCAAGTGTTGCGGTATGCCGCTTGAGGATGCCAGCATAAGTCGAGAGAAGGACGGGCAGTTCAACGAGGAATACTGCAAATGGTGCTACTCTGACGGCGAGTACACGCTTGATTTCTGGAAGCAATATGACGGTACCTGCGATAAGGAGAAGTTCGGCGAATTCAAAAAGCAGCTTATTGTTGAATTGAATGTCCTGCTTAACACTCTTGGACTACCTAAGGTTGAAAGTCTGAACGTATTACCGGGTGAAATTGTCAACATTGAGTACACACTCCCAAACGGTGAGAAAGTGAAATTCCTCGATGACAAGGCGACCTATCTCGGCAGCCAGCTTGAAGGTAAGGACGGTAAATGCTACGGAATTGTTGCAAATATGGAATTGCTGCTTATCTGCAGCTACGAAGAAAACGGCGAGAATCCCGAGCTTTTGATATATAAAAAGAGATGAAAACAGCCGATGAGGAATCGAAACCTCATCGGCGTTTTGCTTACATATCAAATAAAAGTAGTTCTATTTCTTTTTCAAATGAAGATGAGTCGGCACTCATCCAGCTTTTGGGACGTTCCCATACGGTTTTTAGTTCTCGTGATTCGATTGCATCCAATGCATATGCTTTTACGAATAGAAATTCTTCCATCGCGACTATATCGCCTAAATATTGCATCCCTGTTGATCGAAGATATCCTTGAAAACCGTATTTTTTCAGTGCTTCTGTGTAACCTCTCGCAATCGCATAACACAAGTCACGCCCGTCGACTGTATATTTGAATTTTCCTTTCTTATATGAAAACTCAACGCTGATGGGATCGGGGACTCCTTTAGTGGCGATATGGAAAATATCTTCCTGTGTTGAGCAACGTGAAAGAGTAACATCCACAGTCCGTCCTTCTTCATCCCACGATATAGAAATTGATTTGAAATACCGGCTCCCATTTTCTTCACTTGGGGTGTCAAATACGCAACCAAATCGTTTTTTCCATTGCCGCATATGCAGCTGATGGTAGTCGTAGCCCTCGTTGTAAAGGCAATAAACCGCTGTTAAAAAAGAAGAAAACTGATCTCCCATGACACAGCTCGGATAAAAGTAATGATTATCACCGCCAATCCTGAAATGGATCCGCATAAAATCCGCGCCTAAAGGAGTCAGTCTGATTCGTATTTCGCAGTTTCTTTTATTCAGCTTCAAAAAAACACCTGTGCCATATCGGGCACGCACTACTTAACGGTAGCGCATTATAAAGTGACTCATATTGAGTCCGATATTATTGTATCATATATTTTATAAATTGTCAATACGATTGAACGCCGATGAGGAATCAAAACCTCATCGGCGTTTTACGTTTATCTTACGACCGAAGAATGTCTGTAGATATAGAACTCCTCCTGGCTCGGCGCCCATGCCTTTTCCTTGGGCGGAAAAGTCGCATCGAACGCCTCAACAGCGGCGGTGTCCTCGCAGCAGTCTGCGGCGGTAGAAGGAATGTACATCCACTTTTTGCCGTCAAGCACGCCCGGAACAAGCTCGGCGACGAGAAGCGCCGTCGGGAAGTTGCCGTCCACGACAAAGCTGACGTTCTTCTTTTTGCAGCTGACAAATCCGCGGCTGACATAGTTGCCGGGATTGCCGAAATTGATGTTCACGTCATAGCCCATTTTGCGTGCTGCGTTAAAGGAATGCTCGATTAGAATCTTACCGAGCTTCTGTCGCTGATACTTGGGAGCAACGCAAAGCGGTCCGAAGGAAAGAATCTCTTTGCGTTCGCCGTTCTCGTCTTCAAGCCACGCCTTCGTGTACATGATGTTGCCAACGATCTCGCCGTCACATTCAAGCACGAATGCAAGCTCTGGAATGAAGTCTGGATGTGAGCGCATCATGTGGACATAGTAATGCTCGTCCGCGCCCGGCTTGTAGACGTTCCAGAACGCCTCGCGTGTGAGTTCTTCTACCGCGCGGTAGTCGCTTTCGTTTTCTAAACGGATTGTAATGTTTTCCATGGTATGACCTCGTGTGTGGTGAGATTGGTATGGGGATATTGTACCATAAATTTTTGGATCGGTCAAGTGGAGTGGGGTGCAATGTTTGCATCGCATTAGACAAAGAAAAAGGAGTGCCGAATTCATTTACGAGTACAATGGTCAAAATCCGGCAAAAATTCGCGTTGATTGAACTTTTTTGGAGATGTTGTTGCATTCTGTCGAGATATGTGATATAATATATTGTGGATTATAATAATTGCATAGCGATGCTATGATTTCAAGAAATTGTGAGGAAAAGCTATGGCTGCAAGCTATAAGAAACTTTTTAAGATGCTCATTGATCGTGAGATGAAGAGCAAGGACCTGGCGACTCTTGCCAATGTAAGCCCAGCGACGATCACCAAGATGAAGAAAGACGGTGCTGTGGTATCGAGTGATGTGCTTGTGAAGATTTGCACGGCGCTCGGTTGTACTGTGGATGATATTATGGAGATTGTTCCGGGTAATAAATAACGGAGGGAAGATATATGCCAAATCAATTCCTAACCAACTACACCGAGGTAACATTCCTCGATAAAATAAAGGACAACCTGCGCAGATGCAAGTCGTTTGCGTTCTCGGTCAGCTTTATCAAAAAGGCTGGCCTTGTCCTGCTGTTAAAGGATATCGAAGCTGCGGTGGAACGCGGTGCGAATGGCCGTATCATCACCTCTACCTATCAGAACTTTACCGATATTGAATCGATTAAAAGCTTCTTCGCCCTTCAGTGCAAGCACGGCAATTTTGAATGTCATCTCGATTATGAATGTTTTCACGATAATAGTTATGCTATTCGCGGATATCACTCCAAGGGATACCTATTCGAATTCGATGATTGTTATGAAGTAATTGTAGGATCATCTAATATCACCCGTTATGCATTGCTCAAAAATATCGAATGGGATGTGGTTGTCTGCGAAAATATTCCCGATGTATATTATCAAGCAATGACAGAGTTCACAGAAAAGTGGGCTGAGACTTACCTTTTAGATAGCGAGCTTATCAACAAGTATTCCAATAAGCTCAATTTCGCGATTGAGCGCTGGGATATGGACTATGATCTTTCCGCTACTAACATCAAACCGAACTTTATGCAGCG
>JAZNBZ010000085.1:0-6698 GCA_045587285.1 Candidatus Flemingiibacterium sp.
TAAAGTTTATATAGCAGATTTCGAGGGCTGCACTACTCGTGCCGGCTTTATTTACAGACTCGCGCGCGCTTTCTCCATCGACGCAAAGAGAATCCTAAAAGGTGAGCTGTGGCGCGCACTTTGCGAGCGCGTAGGCGCACTTGCGACGGGCGAATATCCCGTGCGCGTAAGAGTTAAGGGACTTGATGACGCTTACCCCACGCTCTCAAAGGAATGCGAGTCGCTTATCCGCATACTTCGTGCGGCACAAGAGAGAAACAACGCCTTCCGTGCTGACGCTATTGTTGGCAACGTAAAGTGGAAGATATAAACGGGTGTTCGGTACCCGTTCTGTGTAGAAAAAAGCAAAAAAAGGAGCCGTACGGCTCCTTTTTTCGTTGTTTATTAGTGGTGGAACAGTCTGATTCCGCACATCGCGAGCGCGATGTTATACTTGTTGCAGGTTTCGATCACGTTATCGTCGCGTACCGAGCCGCCTGCTTCGACGATGTAGGAAACGCCGCTTCTGTGGGCGCGCTCGATGTTGTCGCCGAAGGGGAAGAACGCGTCCGAGCCGAGGGATACGCCGCTTACCTTATCAAGCCAAGCACGCTTTTCTTCACGCGTGAGCGGCTCGGGCTTTTCGGTGAAGTAGTTCTGCCAAACGTCGTCGCCGATGACGTCGAGATAATCGTCGGAGATGTAAACGTCGATAGTATTGTCGCGGTCGGGACGGCGGATCTCGTCCTTGAAGGGAAGAGCGAGAACCTTGGGATTGCTTCTCATAAACCAGTTGTCCGCCTTGTTGCCTGCAAGTCTTGTGCAGTGGATACGCGACTGCTGACCTGCGCCGATGCCGATAGCCTGTCCGCCGTATGCATAGCAAACGGAGTTGGACTGCGTATATTTGAGGGTTATCATCGCGATGAGAAGGTCGCGCTTTGCCTCATCGGGAATATTCTTGTTGTCGGTCACTACGTTATCGAAAAGGCTGTTGTCGAGCTTGATGTTGTTGCGTCCCTGCTCGAAGGTGATGCCGAACACCTCTTTGGTTTCGATTTCAGCGGGAACGTAACTCGTGTCCATCTTGATAACACAGTACGTGCCCTTGCGCTTGGTTTTCAGTATCTCGAGTGCCTTTTCGGAGTAGGACGGAGCGATGATGCCGTCGGAAACCTCGCGTGCGAGGAAGGATGCGGTCTGCTCGTCACACTCGTCGGAAAGCGCAACGAAGTCGCCGTAGCTTGACATTCTGTCGGCTCCGCGAGCGCGAATGTAGGCGGTACAGATAGGGGAGAGCTCAACGCCCTCGACGAAGTACATCTTCTCAAGCGTTTCGTCGAGCGGTACTGCTACAGCCGCGCCTGCCGGTGAAACGTGCTTGAAGGAAGCCGCCGCGGGAAGTCCGGTCGCTTCCTTAAGCTCGCGAACAAGCTGCCAGGAATTGAACGCATCGAGAAGATTGATAAATCCGGGACGTCCGTTTAAAACCTCGAAGGGAAGCTCGCCGTTTTTCATAAAAACGCGTGCAGGCTTTTGATTGGGGTTACAACCGTATTTGAGTTCAAGCTCTTTCATAAAAATCTCTCCTTTAAAATTTAAAATGAAAAAATGCCCACTATCCGGGACATTCGCCCAGACGGTCGGCATACTACGGTCATACTCCCCGTGGTTATTTCCACTTCCGTCAGTCGTATGACACTAAAATTATAGCAGAGGTTTTGGGATTTGTCAAGTCAAAAAGTAAAATAATACATAAAGTGAGTTATTTTCTCGATTGACAGTGGCGCACAAAAATATTATCATAATTCTCGTAAAATGTGAAAGGAGGGATTTTTTTACCATAAGGGCTTGAAAAAATCGCGCGGGTGTTGTATAATATATTATGTATTATTATATATACATATTTTGCGAAAGGAAAAAAGGCGCTTTTGCCTTCGTGTATCTACTATGTCTGACACTTATACCGTTGAGCTTTCGAAAATAATTTCCGAGTTCTCGCTTGAAAAATTCTATCTTCCCGAGGACGGCGAAAAAATACTTATTCACGTTATGGACATCAACCGTCCCGGTCTTCAGCTTGCGGGCTTTTTTGACCACTACGAGCCACAGCGAATTCAGATAATCGGCAAGGTTGAGCATAAGTATCTCGAAAATATGGACGAGGACGAGCGCAGAAATTCGATTATGCGCTTCCTTGAGAGTAAGCCCGTTGCGGTGGTCATTTCGTCGAGTATGGAGGTTTTTCCCGAATTCATTGAGCTTGGTGAATACTTCGAGGTGCCGATACTTCGTACCGCAGACAGTACGAGCGCATTTATGGCGGCGCTCATCGCGTTCCTTAACGTACAGCTCGCTCCGAGAATTACCCGTCACGGCGTGCTCGTCGAGGTTTACGGCGAGGGTGTGCTTATCCTCGGCGACTCGGGAGTCGGTAAATCCGAAACAGCTATCGAGCTTGTAAAGCGCGGACACCGTCTTATCGCGGACGACGCGGTTGAGATAAAGCGAGTATCCGCAAAAACGCTCGTCGGAAGTGCGCCCGAGATCATCCGTCACTACGTTGAGCTTCGCGGTATCGGTATCGTGGACGTTCGACGCATATTCGGTATGGGTGCCGTTAAGCTGACCGAGAAGATCGATATGATCATCAACCTCGAGCCATGGGTGCAGGGAAAGATGTACGACCGCTTCGGTCTTGAGTGCGAATACACGGAAATACTCGGCATAAAGATACCTACCACCACTATCCCCGTCAAGCCCGGACGAAACCTTGCGATAATTCTTGAAATTGCGGCGATGAACAACCGTCAGAAGAAGATGGGATTCAACACCGCGGAGGAGTTTAACAAAAAGCTCATGGGACAAATGGGCATTGAAAACGACGACTAACGAAACAAGGAGAAATTTATTATGACTTTAGTAATTATGGCAGCGGGAATGGGCAGCCGTTACGGCGGACTCAAGCAGATCGATCCTATGACCGAGCACGGCGAATTTATCGTTGACTTTTCAATCTACGACGCTATCAAGGTTGGCTTTGACAAGGTGGTTTTCATCATTAAGGAGGAAAACTACGACGTATTCCGCGAGACCGTCGGCAAGCGTATCGAGGGCGCGTGCAAGGTCGAGTACGTTTTTCAGGCGCTCGACAAGATTCCCGAGGGATACGCTATCCCCGAGGGACGCACAAAGCCGTGGGGTACGGCACACGCGGCGCTTATGGCGGCTGACGTTGTAAACGAGCCGTTCGCTATTATCAATTCCGACGATTTCTACGGACGCGACGCGTTCCGTCAGCTCTACGACTGTATGGCAAATGCCAAGGACGGCGGTCACTTCGCTATGGCAGGCTACGTGCTCGAAAATACCGTAACCGAGAACGGACACGTTTCACGCGGTATCTGCGAGGTCGAGGGCGGCTATTTAAAAAACGTCGTCGAGCGCACGAAAATTCAGGAGAACGACGGAACTATACAGTACTTCGAGGACGATAAATGGCACGACCTTGAGCGCGATGCTATCGTATCGATGAACTGCTGGGCGTTCACTCCCGACGTCTTTAAAATGCTTCGCGAGGGACTTGCTGATTTCCTTGCAGGCGTTCCCACGTCCAAGGATCCGATGAAGGCGGAGTATTTCCTGCCTTTCCTCGTTCAGAGCCGCATCGAGCGCGGTGAGTGCGACGTGCGCGTTCTTAAAACGAGCGCGAAGTGGTACGGTGTTACCTACGCCGAGGATAAGCCCACGTTCGTTGAATTTTTGAAGAGTCAGACTGCGGCGGGCGTTTATCCCGACGGTCTTTGGAAATAATTTTTATACCTATAGGAGAACACTATGTCTATTTTAGTAACCGGCGGTGCCGGATATATTGGCTCGCATACCGTTGTCGAGCTTCTTAACATCGGCAAGGACGTTGTGATTGCCGACAATTTCTGCAATTCAAAGCCCGTAGTGCTTGAGCGTATCCGCGAGATAACGGGCAAGGATTTCAAGTTCTATAACGTGGACCTTTGCGACAAGGCGGCTCTTGAGGTGGTATTCGCGAGCGAGAAGATCGACTCGGCGATACACTTCGCAGGTCTAAAGGCGGTCGGCGAGTCCTGCGCTATGCCGATGCGCTATTATCAGAACAACCTTATTAGCACGCTCAACCTTTGCGAGCTTATGGCAAAATATAACTGCAAAAATCTCGTTTTCTCGTCGTCCGCAACCGTTTACGGCAAGCCTGCGAGCGTGCCGATACGCGAGGATTTCCCGAACTCGACGACGAACCCGTACGGCGAGACCAAGCTTATGATAGAGCATATCCTAAACGATCTCTACAAGGCTGATAACGAGTGGAATATTTCCATACTTCGCTATTTCAACCCCATCGGTGCGCACAAGTCCGGTCGCATCGGAGAGGATCCGTCGGGTATTCCGAATAACCTTATGCCGTACATCACGCAGGTTGCGGTCGGCAAGCGCGAATACCTTTCGGTGTTCGGCGACGACTACGACACCCACGACGGCACGGGAGTTCGCGACTATATTCACGTCGTTGACCTTGCAAATGCACATCTCGCAGCACTCGAGTGGCTCGGCACGAAGCAGGGCTGTGACGTATTCAACGTAGGTACGGGACACGGCTATTCGGTGCTTGACATCGTCAAGGCGTACGAGGCGGCAACGGGTAAGGCTGTGCCGTATAAGATCGCACCGCGCCGCCCCGGCGACATCGACGAGTGCTATGCTGATCCCGCGAAGGCTCGTGAAGTGCTCGGCTGGAGTGCGGAGTTCGGCATCGAGGATATGTGCCGCGACAGCTCGCGGTGGCAGACGTCCAACCCGAACGGCTACGGCGAATAATTATTTGGAGAGGATGTAAAATGATTACGAAGGAACTTTTCGGAAAAATGCCCTCGGGCTGTGAGGTGTACGAATATACGGTTACGAATAAAAACGGAGCGTCTGCAAAGATACTTACGCTCGGCGGTATACTCCGCTCGCTTTATATGCCCGACAGAGAGGGCAAAATGGCTGACGTTGTATGCGGCTTTGACAGCGTTGGGGACTATCTTGCCGACACGAGCTACTACGGCTCGACCGTCGGTCGCTACGGCAACCGTATTGGGGATGGCAGATTTACTCTTAACGGCGTGACCTATCAGCTCGCTATAAACGACAGAGGCTGTAATAATCTTCACGGCGGCATTGAGGGCTTTAACAGAAAAATATGGAACGCCGAGCCGTTTGAGGGCGCGGGCGAGCAGGGAGTTATACTTACCCTCGTCAGTCCCGACGGCGAGGAGGGCTATCCCGGTACGCTTGAGGTTAAGGTGACGTACACTTTGACCGACGCAAACGAGCTTAAAATACGCTATGAGGCGACGAGTGACAAGGACACTATCCTCAATATGACCAACCACTCGTATTTCAACCTCGGCGGATACGACTCCGGTGCCGTTACCGACCAGCTCCTTCAGATAAGCGCAGATACGTACACCGAGGTGAGTGAAGTGCTTATCCCGACGGGCAAAACGCCTTTCGTTGAGGGGACTGCGTTCGATTTCAGAGCGGCAAAGCCCATCGGCAAGGATATCGACGCCGACGAAGCACAGATCAAGATCGGCGGCGGATACGACCACAACTTCTATTTCACGGAGTGGGACGGCACTCTTAAAAAGCAGGCGGAAATGTGCGACGAGGCGTCGGGACGCGTTATGAGCGTTATCACCGATCAGCCGGCGATCCAGCTTTACTCGGGCAACGGTATGGGCGGCGATATTTGCTTCAAGAACGGAGTAAAGCAGGTAAGACGAGGCGCGATCTGCCTTGAAACGCAGCACGCTCCCGACAGTCCCAATCACGCCGAGTGGCCGACTACAAAGCTCGCTGCCGGCGAAAAGTACGATACCACCACAGTTTACGCTTTTAGCGTTCGATAAAAAATGCAGGAATTTTTACACCACGCTCTCCACGCGCTGCTGCACACGGTAGAGCACACTTGGTATATGCTTTTCGTGCTCTTTGCAGTCTATCTTGTGATCGAGTTTATCGAGCACAAGGCTATGAACCGTGCAAGAGCGATACTGTCTAACAAATACTACGGCATAGCGGCGGCGTCCGCGCTCGGACTTTTTCCGCAGTGCGGATTTTCCGTCGCCGCGGCTAACCTCTACGCTGAGCGTCTTATCAGCGCGGGTACGGTTGCGGCAGTGTTCGTTGCGACGAGCGACGAAGCGCTTCCGATACTGCTCGCAAATCCCGACGCGGCGAAGTGGTTTTTGCCCGTGCTCCTAATAAAGTTCGTATGGGCAATCATCGTCGGACTTATCGTAAATCTTATATTTAAGCTTACGAAGCTCGACAGGCACGAGCCAAAGCACGCGCATCACCATTCTCACGGTGAGCACAGACACGAGAGCGGCGAGCATCATCACTGCGAGCATTGCGACTCGGGCAAGGGAATATTCGCGGCTTCGATAAAGCGTACTGTTTCGGTGTTCCTATATATTTTCGTGACCTCGTTTGTGCTTCATCTTGTTATTGACCTTATCGGTGAGGATACGCTTCGTGCTATGCTTATGACCGACAGCCTCGCACAGCCGTTTTTAGCGGCGCTTATCGGGCTTATCCCGAGCTGTGCGGCGAGCATCGTAACGACGGAGCTTTTCGTGTCGGGCACGCTTGGATTCGGCTCGCTCGTTGCGGCGCTTTCGGCAGGCGCGGGCATC
>JAZNBZ010000086.1:0-5460 GCA_045587285.1 Candidatus Flemingiibacterium sp.
CCCTCACTTTCTCTGCCGATTCAGTGAGGGGGTTGAGCAAATAAATTTTTAATTTTTCAGAATTTTTTTGAGTTTTTGCAGAATTACATTCTTTCTATAGCAAATTGTTCTCTGCGGAATGCCCGAAATTCTCGACCATTGCCGTTCGGAATAGCCATTGAAGAACAACGCTTCGATAAGCTCGCGCTCATCCTCCGGCAGAAGAGAAACAATATAACGGATGTGTTCAGCCATAAGCTTGTCCGTTACCTGCTGTGCTACATCTTCATCGGGATCAACGAGAATATCCTCACCGCAGAATTCCTCGGTATCGAGAGAGTGATAATAAATATCGCCTTTTTCAACGGCTCTTTCACGCAGGTATTTTTCACGGCGCTGTTCACGGTAAAATTCCGTATAATACGCCTCGTCAACCTCCATAAGCATATTGTGTAAGGAGATGAAGAACTTGTCCTTAAACTCGTTATTTTGCTTTCTACAGAACTCCTGATAGGAGATCTCAACGTAAGTATCATTTTCTTTTATAAAAACCTTTTCGGGTGCATATTTCATGCTTATTTCCTCCTGTCGATTTGATTTTGAAAGGTTTGAATTTCAAAGTTCGATAAGGAGGCGCACGAATAGGCATAAACCTACATTTTTCGCAAGGGCAAACAAAAAGGCACTTATTGTTCGATACGCTTAAATCGTATCTTTCAATAAGTGCCTTTTGGCGTTTATTCAGTTGGTTATGTAGTGCCGCTTTGTATCAAAATTCATAATCACTACTCGTAACGAGTAGTGGTGCGCCGTTCACCCAACGCATATATTTTTACCTCCTTGATTTGAAAGATAGGCGTGGCTCGTCCAAGGGGTAGCGGAAGATGACCACGTAGTTATTGAATTGCTTGAATATTCTGTTTTCCTCACTCATATCATAGAGTGAGGAAATGCACTTTTTCAGTTGTAAATGGGTAAAGAAATAGGCGGCAGACTACTTTATAGCCCACCGTCAGTCTTTGATGTCAAAGGGTCTGTATTAATTTGCAGGCTCTTTGGTGTATGATTATTTTATTTGTTCTAAAAATTTGCCGTAGATCAGTTGCTCACCATTTTTACGAGCTTTGACAGCATCCTCAAATTTCTTGTATGTACCGAAATTATAGTTTTTTCCCTTAAAGCGAAGTCTGGCGCGCCATTTGCCGGAGTTCTTATCCCAATACACACCTCGGCAACCGCTTGTGTTGGTAGAGATCAGCTTGGTGCTTGTGATTTTGCTGATCTGTGTGCCGTCAACGAAGCCTGCCTTTGCTCGTGCTTTTTCGGTAGCATATTTGCCGACGCAATCGTTACACATACTGATTTCGGGATTGGTAAGTGTATCTGTCGCCTTATAACAGATAGCACCGCATTCACATCGGCATTCCCACAATGGAACAGTTCTTGCACCGCGAGAACCGCGCTTGTCCGAGCGTCCAATCACTTCTAATTTACCATAGCGGCGACCTATTAAGTTTTCTTTCGTTGGTAAAGCTCTGCTCATTCTCGCACTCCAAATTTTTTGTATTAAAAAAGGCGACAAGCTACGTTATGCAGCCTGCCGCCGAGTCTTTGTTTTCAAAGTCTGTGCGTACATTGTCGTCGCAGGCTTTTTGTTTTTCTCTATCCGATGGTTAAGGTTTCACCGTTCTTTACGTGGCACTCGCCGGAGTAGATACCCCAACGGGCAGTAAAGGTAAGGGTTTTTGCAGCTTTCACGTTCAGCGTAAAGGTCAGCGTCTGATCGGTATTGTCGTTTCTTTGCAGATAATCCGAATAATATTCTTGACCGTCCACAGTTAAGACGAGGTATCCCGACGCGCTTTTCTTCGGGAGCGTGAGCGTTACGGTGTACGCTCCTTCTTCGCACTCAAGCGTTGCGGCGTTTACCGTATCCACGGTTGCGAGAGATCCTTCCGTGCCGTCCTTGTAAACCGACACGGAGAGCAGACACGCACCCGCCGCTTTTAATGTGTTACTATCCGCTTGCACACTACCCGAAAACCACGCATAAGTGGTCGAGCAAAGGCAGATGATGCAAACCAAAATACCGAGGATAGAGGTTATTGCAAGTCGGGCAAACGCTTTGTCCGACAGCTTCTCTCTATTCTGTTGTTCCATAGCATTTCCCCCTCCTTACGTTTATGCCCTTTGATTGCCCCCCACTCCCCACAAGGGGGAGTGGGTGGACTTTGTTAGAATTTAATTACCAGCCGGTAACGTTACTATCGGTCAAGCCGGTGTTATTTGCGATTACATCTGCTTCACTAAATGTAGACGGCATAGCGTTCGTAACATAATCAAGTGCACCTTCAGCGCAATTCGCAAACGTATTACCGGTGATAGTCACATTACTGTAACCCTCGCCCGAGTAAACGCCAAGGATAATACCTACCGAGGAGGTGTTTTTAATCGAGTTGTCGGTAATGGTCACATTCTCGGTTCCACGGAGCTCAGCAAACACTGCAACACCATCAACAGTATTGTTCGTAAGAGTTACGTTTTTAGAAGCAGTTGCGAATGTGGTACTGCTCGCATCATCGTAAATGTAAACAAACTTGTTACTGGAATTCGTTGCACCAGTCAGCTTACAATTCTTAACGGTCAAGCCGTCGAGATTGGTGTGCTGCAGGTTAACAAAGATGGAAGCAGTAGAGCCCCTCCCTGTATCAGCACCATTGCTTGTAAATTCAACGCCGTCGATCACAAGATTCTGAATGTCAACATAGTTCAAAAGATCGGGAGCACCATCAATGTAATTGTAACCCTTATAACCAGTGTCAAACACGATAGCATCAACCTTTGCACCGGCTACACCGAGAATCGTTACATCCTCGATTGTACGAGCAAGCTCAGTTGCATAGTTGTTGGTTATCCAGTTGCCGGATTGGGTATGAGCCGCATCGAGAACGGGACGAATCAACAGAGTGCCGTAGTCCACGCCGGACTGAAGCTGAATGGTAGTACCCGCAACAGCGTTATCAAGAGCCTTCTGTGCGGCAGCGGCATCCTTCACACCGATAGATGCGAAGGTGTTGTTCTCAATCACGGGAGTACCGCCATCTACCTTAGCAAAAGCATCACGGCCACCAAGGTAATTGGTTGCAGTGTTGTTAGAGATGGTTACGTTAGCATTGTCTGCGCCAGCCATTCTTACAACATTCACGTCACCAATAGAACCAACACTATCAAAAGTATTGTTGCTGATTACAACGTTGCCACTGTAAGGGCCACCAGAGAGAAGTACACCGTGCTCGACAGTGTTCTTAACCGTGTTGCCGGTAATAGTCACGTTCTCGGTCCCGTAGAGATTGCAAAGTCTCTTGACACCATCAACGGTATTGCCGGAGATGGTCACGTTCTTGGAAGCAGTTTCGAATGTGTGGCTGGATGCCTCATCGTAAACGTAAACAAGTTCGGTGTTTGCGCCTGCTCCAATTAACTTACAATTCTTAACGGTAAGACCATCAATATTGGTGTTCTGTACATTAACAAAGATAGGTGCAGTCTCGGACATATTAGTGGACGGTGTGTTATTGGTAAACTCAACGCCGTCAATCACAAGATTCTTGATGTTGACATAGTGGAAAGTATCATCGGTACCGCCCTTGTAACCGACATCAAACGTGATTCCGTCAACCTTTGCGCCGGTAGTGCCGAGAATTGTTACATCCTCAATGGTACGAGCAAGCTCGGTTCTGTAGGCGTACCAGTCGCCGGACTCAGTGTGAGCGGCACCAAGAATAGGACGAACTACGAGAGTGCCGTAATTACCGGGGGCGAGCTTGATGATTGTGCCGGCGGTGGCATTATCGAGCGCCGCCTGAGCCTCTGCGGCAGTTGTAACGATTGTTATAGCATCAGCGTCGTACTGATCGTTAAAGCTGTCTTCCTCATATGCAGTTTGAGTTGCGAAGAGGTTGAGACCAAGGTTAATAGTAGGAACAGGCGCACCCATCTTTGCATTTGCGTCGTTTCCGACCGTGGTAGGCATATAAACTACCATAGTTACGATTGCTTCTTCATCTGCGAGAAGCGTAGTAACTCCGGAGTTGTATGCAGTTTTAAGCGAAGTTGCGCCCTCTGCCTCTGCCGCGGCGATCGCTGTATCACGAGTGTATGTATTATTACCGTCGATTACGGCAAACTTAATAAACTCGGAAAGCAGGAAATCAACGCCGTTTACATTAGTCGAGCCTGTTTCGCTTGCCACGTTTACGCCAAGATTATACTTAAGCGCGAGGCTACCCTCGTTTACTACCTTAAGCTTTACAACCTCGGTGTGTCCGGGCTCCCAAAGAGCATCCTCTTTGAATACGTTGGTTGTGTCGGTTACCTTTGTCCAATCGGTCTGACCTTCAGCCTGATAGTACAGCTCAACATCAAGGTTGCCGGACGTGATGATGTTGTTTGCACTTGTCACGCTGTCCGTAAACCAAGCGAACGTCGTCCCGATGAGCATTGAGAAGCATACAAGGAGTGCGATAACACTGCTTAACAATGCTCTTTTTGTGGTTTTCACATTCGTCATTTTGTTTTTACCTCCTGTAAATTATTTTTTTGTGACGAATATATCTAAACGCCCTATGCGTATAGACCAAAATAGAATTAGGTGTCCGAGTTATCCTCGGTTGAAGTATGCGGTGTTTCTGTAGGAGTATCGCCTTTTTGCTTTTCAAGCTGTTCTTTGAGTGCTTGAAGCTCTCGAAGCATATCTTCGTTTTTCTTGCGTTCCTCGGCAATCTCTGCGCGCTCGGCTTCCATAACCGCGGTTTGCTCCTTCTTGTACTGACGGAACAATCTTATCACGTTTACGCCGTTATAGAGAATGAGCAGAAGAAACGGAACAAGGATACAAACGATATATCCGGGGGTAGATTTCACGAAAGCGAAGAAATTACCTACGCCGGGGAGCTTGCCCGTGTATTTTCCTAATATGTACTCGGGTTCAACGACCTTTTCATCATTCGTTCCTGTGTTCGTACCGTAAGTAACGAAGCCGACAATCTTGCCCTCGTCGTTATATTTGACCTCACGGATCATATGTGTTACCGTTTCACCGTAGCTGACGCTATTGGTGGAAAGGAAAGCGATTACGTCGCCTGCTTTAAGCTCGGCTTTCTCATTGTCGGACAAGTCCTTAATGATTACAATATCGCCCGCATTGAAATGGATATCCATATCCTTGTTATTTTCCGATTTGCTCATTGAATCAGTCTGAACGATATAGAACTTTACGCCGAAGATGCTACGGTCATTTCTGTCAACCGTTGTCACCGTTACAATCGTGAATATCATCATAAAAACGGTAAAGGCAATCAGTAGCCAAGTTATGACCTTCATACCGATATTGATGAGCTTTTTCGTTTTTTCATTCATACTTATTACTCTCCAATATCTACGTTACCTTGTACGGCATAGACGGTTACGCCGATACCCGTA
>JAZNBZ010000087.1:0-14574 GCA_045587285.1 Candidatus Flemingiibacterium sp.
GACTACGTCAGCCTTCGCGAAAACGCGTCGCTTGCCCTTGCAAGGGAGCTTGGCGTAACGAGAGAGATACACGTCAGCGCGGACCCTGCGTTTTCGATTGAAATATCCCCCGAGCTTTGGCTTGATTATATCAAGCGCAGAGAGGGGATCGAGGGTAAATATTTTATCCTTTCGGTCAAGGACGGAAACACGTTTGACGGAGCCAAAACGGGTTGCGATACGCTTACAGTTATGGCGGACGACATACGCACGATCGCGAAAAATCATTCGCTCACACCGATATTCGTGCCGATGTACCCGAATTACGATACCGCGATCACGAAGAAGCTTTGTGCCAAGGTTGGATGCGGTAGGGTGCTTGAAGGTCTTACGGCTCCCGAGCTTTGTGCGCTGATGAAGCATTCCGAAATAGTTATCGGAACCAGACTTCATATGCTCATATTTGCCGCGGCTATGGCCGTGCCGATGCTTGGCATCTCGTATGACCCGAAGATATGCGCTTTCCTCGAGTACGTGGGGCAGAGCGACCGTATGCTTGATATTCGCTCTCTCGGCGGCGGAGAGCTTCTGTCTGCGGCAGAGGCGCTTATTGCCGATGCTGAGGCTGTGCGAGAGCGCCTTTCCGGCGTCGCCGACGAGCTTCGTGCCAAGACTGCGGCAGACTGTGACGCGGTAGTACGGCTGCTAAATGAAAAATAAACCAACGGGCGACGTACCTTGGTACGGTCGCCCGAAAAAACGGAATTTTGTAGGTACGTTATGAAATTTTTCGGATTTACACGCGTAAACGGCGCAAACGATACCGACGGAAATAAAAATCCGATAATCGCGTTTATAAAAAAGAACGCGGTTTTCGTTATCGCGCTTATTGCGGCGGTGGCTACGTCGTTCGTCGTGCCGCCCGATGCTGAGTATCTCGGATACTTTGATTTAAAGACGCTCACTTGTCTTTTCTGCGTGCTTGCGGTGGTGTGCGGACTTAAAAATATCAACTTTTTCTATATCCTCGCGCGCGAGGTGGTGCGCCGCTTCGGCAATCTTCGAGTGTGCGTAATAGCGGTCGTTTACATAACCTTTATCGGCTCGATGCTTATTGCCAACGATATGGCGCTGCTTACGTTCCTGCCGCTCGGATACTTCGTGCTCGGCGTTACGGGTAATCAAAAATACACGGCGCTGACGTTTATTTTGCAAAATATCGCCGCAAATCTCGGCGGTATGCTAACGCCGTTCGGCAATCCGCAAAACCTTTATCTTTACAGTAAATTCAATATCCCCACGGGCGAGTTTATGGCGATAATGGCTCTGCCGTTCATTATTTCGATAGTGATAATCACGCTGTGCTGTCTTTTCGTAAAGCCCGTCAAAGTGCAGATACCGTCGGACGATACGCCGCCTCTGCCCAAGGGCAAGACCGTTATTCTGACGCTGCTTTTCGTGCTCGCAATAGCGATAGTTTTCCGCGGAATACCGTATTTTATCGGACTTATCGTAATACCCATCGTTATGCTGTTCGTTGACCGCAAGGCGCTCAAAATGGTGGACTATCCGCTGCTTCTTACGTTTGTGGCGTTTTTCGTTTTCTCGGGCAATATGGCGCGTATCGACGTCGTGCGCGACTTTGTCTCGGGACTGCTCCAAAAGAACACGTTTATCACCTCGGTGCTTTCGTGTCAGTTTATCTCGAACGTACCCTCGGCGATATTGCTCTCGCAGTTTACCGAGAATTACAAGGAGCTGCTTATCGGTGTAAACATCGGCGGTGTCGGCACGCTTATTGCTTCGCTCGCAAGCCTTATCACCTTCCGCGAGTTTACCAAAAACTATCCCGCGAGAACGAAATCGTACATTCTCCTGTTCCTCGCGATAAACTTCGCGTTTTTACTTGTGCTGACGGTTATTATGTCGGTAGTATTGGCAAGATGAATATGGAAAAAGACGCCCTCACGGGCGTCTTTTTCCATAAAATTATTCCTTGCAGCCGGCGTAGCCTTTTACAAGGCACGCAGTGCTCGTTACCGTCAAAGAGAACGAGAACAGGAGCGCACCGACGAATATTGCGCCGAGCACGCTCGTTGCTGCGAACTCTATTCCTAAAAGAATAACGGAGAACAGCACAGTGCCGAGTATGCCTGCCATCAGTGCCGACAGTGCCGAGCAAATACACGTACGGGAACAGTTAGCGGTACGAGCGTGCGCCGTACCTACGAGTGCGAGTCCAAGGTAGACTACAGCGATTCCGAACACCACCCACAAAAATGCGGGAGTTACGGTTATAGCAGCCGTAAAGCGCAGAATTGCCGCGACTATGCCGATTATGATGCTTGCAATAAAGCCCGCAAGAGTGCAGGAGCATCTGTTGTCAGAACAAAATAAAGCCATTTTTTCACCTCCCCTATACAGTATTATGCGAGAGGGGAATGTAAGGTGAGAGGAAAACAGAAAAGCCGCGGAGTGTATCCGCGGCTTTTTGACATTATCTTGAATATATTTTATTCAGATGCGCGAAATGCGCCCAATCTACTGTGTCAAGCTGTTGCTTCGTAACTCGGTAGCGCCAATTGTTGTCGGCTCTTCCGGGAGTGTTTATGCGCGTGTCCGCGCCGTACTTTAAAACGTCCTGCACGGGGAATATGACCGTTCCTGCGGCACTCATCAAAAGCGCGCGCATAATCGCAGAGTGCGCATCCGGTGGATTTCCCATATAGTCAAGCACCGCCGCGCGCGTACCCTCGTCAAGCTCCCACAAAAAGCCGAGGAGGGTATTGTTATCGTGCGTGCCCGTATAGGCGACGAGGTTGTTTTGGTAGTTGTGCGGAAGGTGTACGGAGTCGGGCGAGCCGTCAAAGCCGAACTGGAACACAGCCATACCCGGATATCCGCTGTACTTTAGCAGTGCCTGCGTATCCTCGTCTATCATACCGAGATTTTCGGCGAGGATAAGCTTACCGTCGGCGATTTGTCCAAGAGCGTCTATAAGCTCTCTCGCAGGTCCCTTTTCCCAATGTCCCTCCTTCGCGCTTTTCGCACCGCTTGGGATGCTCCAATACGCGCTGATGGCGCGAAAATGGTCGATGCGTATACCGTCAAAGAGAGAGAGCATATATTTAAGACGAGCCTTCCACCAAGCGTAACCGTCCGAGCGCATTTTCTCCCAATTATATATGGGGTTTCCCCAAAGCTGACCGTCTGCGCTGAAATAGTCCGGCGGAACGCCTGCCACACACGAGGGACTACCGTCCTTGCCAAGCATAAACTGCTCGGGTGCGGAGTACACGTCGTAGCCGTCAAGCGAAACGTAAAAGGGAAGGTCGCCGATTATGGATATGCCGTTTTTGGCGGCGTACGCGTGAAGCTCGCTCCACTCTCTGTGGAACTCGTACTGTATGAATTGCCACGCGAAAAGCTCGCTTGCATCGGGCGATTTTACAGTCCATTCCTGCCACGCTTTGCCGCCGTTTGCTTCTCTCAGAGCAAGAAACTCAGCGGTACGGCACACGTGAGGGTTATTCTTCATAAAATCGTCAATGGGCGCTCTGTCCGTCACACGCGAAGCGGCTTTTTTGAGAAAAGCGTACCGCTTCTCTCGAAGTATGTCAAACTGACAAAGGTACGGATCTGCCACTTCCTGAGTATCAAGCTCGTCTTTGGTGACGAGCCCCTTTTCAAAGAGTATAACGGGATCGATAAAAAACGGATTGCCCGAAAAGGACGAGCACGAGGTGTAGGGCGAATTATAGCCGTCGGTCATGCCGAGCGGAAGTATCTGCCAATATGAAAATCCGCCTTTTTTCAGTGTGTCTATCCATTTGTATGCATTTTTTCCGAGCGTGCCGCAGCCGTAATGTCCGGGCAGGGAAAACACGGGCAAAAGTATGCCGCTTGATCGTTTCATAGCTGTCCTCCTTAAAAACGTGCCGCACGAGGAATAATATACCGTCCTTTGGTATACATTAAATCTACGGTAAATTCGTGCGGTACTCGCCTGAATAAATGAGGTGTTTGATACATTATAGACTATATTTTTTTGCTTGTCAATAGAAAAAGTGAGAAAATCGAGTGAAATTTTCATAAAAACTATATACATTATGAAAATATTGTGGTATAATAAACGTGTGATTGGTGATATTTACACACTGATTGTGGCGGATTCTTGCATCGCCGAAGCTTTTTTGACGTGTGGAACTCGTAAAACAAAATACTTTTAGGAGGGCATGACAATGAAATTCAAAAAAAAGGATTGTATCGCGATGATTTTAGCGGGCGGTCAGGGAAGCAGACTTATGGTGCTTACCGAGAGCACCGCAAAGCCGGCAGTACCGTTCGGCGGAAAATACAGACTGATAGATTTTCCTCTGTCTAACTGCGTCAACTCGGGAATAGATACGGTTGGTATACTCACGCAGTATCAGCCTCTCCAATTAAACGAATACATAGGCAACGGCTCACCGTGGGGACTTAACAGTACAAACGGAGGCATACAGATCCTCTCGCCCTATTCAAAGAGCGCAAGCTCCGAATGGTACAAGGGAACGGCTAATGCCATATTCCAGAATATATCCTTTATCGACAGGTATAACCCCACTCACGTGCTTATACTCTCGGGCGACCACGTATACAAGATGGACTACTCGCTTATGATGGCGGATCACGTCAAAAACAAAGCAGACTGCACTATCGCGGTGCTTAACGTGCCGATCGATGAGGCGTCGCGCTTTGGCATAATGAACGCGCACCCGGACGGAAGAATATACGAGTTCGAGGAGAAGCCCAAGGTTCCCAAGAGCACGAAGGCGTCGATGGGCGTTTACATTTTCCGTTGGGAGGTGCTTCGCGAGTATCTCATATCGGATAATGAGGATCCCGACTCGAGCAACGACTTTGGAAAGAATATCATACCGAAGCTTCTCGGCGACGGTTACAGACTTTTCTCGTACGATTTCAACGGATATTGGAAGGACGTCGGAACGATAGAGAGCCTTTGGGAATCGAATATGGACATACTCGGTGATACGCCCGTTCTCAATATGCGTGATGAGGAAAACTGCGTTTACGCGAGAAATTACGCACATCCGAGCAGCTTTATTTCATCTGACGCCGAGATAGTCAATTCCTACGTCGCAGAGGGAAGCACGGTATACGGCAAGGTATACAATTCCATAATATCGACGGGATGCGTCGTTGAAAAGGATGCAGAGATACACGACAGCTTTATAATGCCCGACGCTACCGTAAAAACGCGCGCGACTATCAGATATTCCATCATCGGCGAGGGCGCAACGGTTGGCGCTAACGCTAAGATCGGCGATGATCCGCAGTTCTACGACAAGAGCAAATGGGGAATTGCGGTCGTGGGCAAGGACAAGGTAGTAGAACAGAACAAGATACTTCTGCCAAAGGAAATTTATTAAGGAGGACACCGACATGAAGGTAATGGGTATCATATTCTCTAATATTTACGACAGCTCGCTCGGAGAGCTTACCAATCACAGAACGGTGGCATCGCTTCCTTTTGGCGGAAGATACAGACAGATAGATTTCGCGCTGTCCAATATGTCAAACTCGGGCATTTACAATATCGGTATCATAACAAAATACAACTACCGCTCGCTTATGGACCACCTCGGCAACTGCGGCGCGTGGGATCTTAACCGTAAAAACGAGGGCGTGGTCGTGCTTCCGCCGTTCGCGGAGGGAAATACGGGCGCGGTATACAAGGGCAAGCTTGAGGCGCTCTATTCGGCAGTTCACTTTATTGCAAATCCTGCGTACGATTACGTAGTAGTCTGCGACTCCACCGTGCTCTGCAATATTGATTTCAAAGCAGTAATTAAACAGCATATCAAGTCGGGTAACGACGTTACCGTCGTATCGAATATCGCGAAGGAAAACAAAAAATCTCCGCTCGTTCTCAAGGCAAGTAGCCGCGGACGCGTGACAGAAATGAAGATAGATGCGTGTCCCGATGAGGACAGCTTTGTCGGAATGGGTATGTTCGTCATAGGCCGCGAGCGTCTGGTCGAGGCTATCGAGGACTCTCATTCGAGAGGCTACATACATTTCGAGAGAGATTATCTCCAGAGAGCCTTCAATCAGAAGGAGCTTAAGCTCGGCGTGTATAATTTTGACGGCGTAGTTTTGCATAACGGCGACGTTGAGAGCTATTATAATAACAATATGGCTCTGCTCGACAAAAACGTGCGCGACGGTATATTTTTGACCGATTCGCCTATATACACCAAGGTAAGAGATGAAGCACCGACGTATTACGGCGACGGCTCACGCGTGTCCGACTGCATTATCGCCGACGGCTGCGTTATGCGCGGCACGGTCAAAAACAGTGTATTTTTCCGCGACGTTACCGTTGAAAAGGACGCATACGTAAGTGGCAGCATCATAATGCAGGGCACGAGAATAGGCAAGGGTGCAAAGCTTGAGTGTGTCATTCTCGATAAAAACGTTACAGTCACCGACGGTGCAGAGCTTAAGGGAACGCCCAAGCACCCCGTTATAGTTAAAAAAGGAGAAACCGTATGAAAATAGTCTTTGCGGCAAGCGAAGCCGCACCGTTTATAAAAACGGGAGGTCTTGGCGACGTTGCAGGAGCACTTCCCGCCGCGCTGTCCGAATACAAGGGCAACGAAATACTGCTTTTCGTGCCGTATTACGCGAGTGTTAAAAAGAACGCGGCACTGAATACAGAGCTTGTTGCGGAGCTTGAAACCGATCTTTCGTGGCGAAAGTCATACGTCGGTCTTTGGCGCCTTAAAAGCAAAAAGCGCAAGCTTCAGGTGTACTTTATCGACAACGAATACTACTTTTGCAGAGATAAGGTGTACGGCGAGTTTGACGACGGCGAGCGATTTGCATTTTTCTCTAAGGCTATTTTGGAGTCACTCGTTTATTTAAAGCAAACGCCCGATATAATTCATTGCAACGATTGGCAGACCGCGCTTATTCCGGCTCTTATGCACGCCTTCTACGGCGATAAGTTTACGGATACGAAAACGGTGTTCACTATTCACAATATCGAATATCAGGGCTGGGCGCACCCGTACTTCCTCGGCGACGTGCTCGGGCTCGGCGGACACTACGAGGGTACGTTCACGTATAACGGCTCGATAAACTTCGTTAAGGGCGCGATCCTCACCTGTGACGCCCTTACGACCGTTTCGCGTACCTACGCCAAGGAGATATGCTATCCGTATTTTGCGCACGGTCTTTCGCCGATAATAAAGGAGCACGCCTTTAAGCTCTCGGGAATAGTGAACGGTATTGACACCGTTTCAAACGATCCCGAAACGGACGAGAGCCTGCCGCAGAATTATACCGCGCAAACCTACAAAGAGGGAAAGGCGGCGTGCAAGGCGGCGCTGCAGCGCGAGCTTGGGCTTCCCGAAAAGCCCGATGCGCCGATGATAGGACTCGTTTCAAGGCTCGTCGGACACAAGGGACTTGACATAATCTGTGCCGCACTTGACAAGATGATGGACGCTGACGTTCAGTTCGTCATTGTCGGCACGGGAGATGCGGATTACGAAAATAAGCTTTCCGAAGCGGCAAAGCGTTATCACGATAAAATGTCGCTTAATCTTTGCGTTAGCAAGTCGCGCGCGTCGAAGGTCTACGCGGGGAGCGATATTTATCTTATGCCCTCAAAGAGCGAGCCGTGCGGACTTTCCCAGCTTCTCGCGATGCACTACGGAACCGTTCCCGTCGTTCACGAAACGGGAGGACTCAAGGATACGGTCGTTCCGTTTAATTCCGAAACGGGAGAGGGGCTCGGCTTTACCTTCCAAAGCTTTAACGCGGAGGATATGCTCGACGCGGTAGGACGCGCGACGAGTGTTTACAGCACCGACAAGGATGCGTGGAATAAAGCGATATACAACGGAATGACTGCGGATTTCACTTGGAAAAATTCCGCAAACGAGTATATGGAGCTTTACGAAAAAATAAAATATAACGTTTAAACGTACCCCAAAGGAGAATCCGGCACAATGCAAAACAGAAAAGAAGAATTACTGACTAAGCTTAACGAAACCTCGACGCGGCTTTTTTCCTGTAATATCGGTGAAGCGACCGAAAAGCAGGCGTATAAGGCCGTTTGTACTCTGCTTCGTGAGAAGCTTGCAAAAAAGAGAAAGGAGTACAAGGATTCGTATAGACCTAAGGACAGAAAAAAGGTCTACTATATGTCTATGGAATTTTTGGTCGGTACGTCTCTTCGAAACAATCTTTACAATTTAGGCATCGAGGACGATATGCGCGAGGTCCTCAAGGGCGAGGGCTTCGATATTGAAAGCCTCTACGCACTCGATCCCGACGCAGGACTCGGAAACGGCGGTCTTGGACGTCTTGCGTCCTGTTATCTCGACTGTCTCACGGGAAACGACCTTCCCGCGACGGGCTTTTCCATTCGCTACGAGTTCGGTATTTTCAAGCAGAAGATAGTTGACGGCTGGCAGATGGAGTTCCCCGATAACTGGCTTGAGCGCGGCGAGGTATGGCTTCAGCCGCGAAACGACGAGAGCTACGAGGTAAAATTCGGCGGCAAGGTCAGCGAGTGGTACGACAACGGACAGTTCAGAGTTGCGCAGACGGACTATCAGAGCGTTACCGCCGTACCGTACGATATGTATATCTCGGGATATAACTGCAAGGCGGTAAACAAGCTCGTTTTGTGGAGCGCAAAGCTGCCGAGCTTCGATATGGGCGCGTTCTCGCGCGGCGAATACGTGCGCTCGCTTGAGAAGAACACTATGGCGGAGGTCATCTCGAAGGTGCTTTATCCCGCCGACAACCATATCGAGGGTAAGAGACTGCGTCTCAAGCAGCAGTATCTGCTCGTTTGCGCGTCGCTTCAGAGCATACTCGCCGAGCATCTGCGCCATCACGCATCGCTTGACGACCTTGCGGACTTCGTTGCTATCCACATAAACGATACTCACCCTGCGCTTTGCGTTCCCGAGCTTATGCGACTCTTGATGGACGAACACGGCTACGGCTGGGATGCGGCGTGGGAAATAGCCGAAAAAACGCTCTCCTACACCAACCACACGGTTATGAGCGAGGCGCTTGAGCGCTGGAGCACGTGGCTGTTTGAGGAGCAGCTCCCGAGAGTTTATTCGATAGTCAAGGAAATAGACCGCCGCTTCAGAGAAAAGCTTAACGCGTTCTATCCCGGCGACTTCGGCAAGATCGAATATATGGCTGTCATCGGCGACGGCGAGGTGCGTATGGCGAACCTCTGCCTTGCCTGCTGTCATATGGTAAACGGCGTGTCGAAGCTTCACACGGAAATTTTGAAGGACAGCATTTTCAGCGACTATTACCGTATGACGCCCGAGCGCTTTATAAACGTTACGAACGGCATCGCGTACCGCCGCTGGCTGTGTCAGTCGAACCCCGAGCTTACCTCGTATCTTAAAGAGATCATCGGTGACGGCTTCTTAAAGGACGCATCTGCCCTCGAGGAGCTTCTTAAATACAAGGGCGACAAGACCGTGCTCGGACAGCTTTCGCGCATCAAGCTCAACAACAAGCGAAGGCTTGCCGCGTATATCGCGGAAAAGAACGGCGTGAACGTCGATCCTGCGTCACTCTTTGACGTTCAGATAAAGCGCCTTCACGAATACAAGCGCCAGCTTCTCAACGTACTTCAGATACTTTATATGTATAACCGCATCAAGGCTCACCCGAACGAGGAGTTTGCGCCGCGTACGTTTATCTTCGCGGCGAAGGCGTCGGCAGGCTATGATATGGCAAAGCAGATAATCAGCCTTATCTGTGCGGTGGCTGACCTTCTTAATTCCGATCCCGTTACGCGTGACAAGCTGAAGGTCGTGTTCATCGAGGACTACCGCGTATCTCTCGCGGAAATTATAGTTCCCGCGGCGGAAATTTCCGAGCAGATCTCGATTGCGGGCAAGGAAGCGTCGGGCACAGGCAATATGAAGCTGATGATAAACGGCGCTGTTACGCTCGGTACGATGGACGGCGCTAACGTTGAGATATTCGAGCAGGTTGGCGGCGAGAATATGTTCCTTTTCGGTATGAACGTAGACGAGGTCAACGAGCTGTGGGCGAAGGGCTACGATCCGAATGCATTCCTTCGCGAAAACAAGGAGCTTGCCGAGGTTATCGGTATGCTTACCTCGGGTGTGCTCGGTGCACGCTTCGACGCCATAGCAGAGTCGCTTACCACAAGCCGCTACGGCGTTGCCGACAGATATATGGCGATAGCCGATTTCGCCGACTACGCGAGAGCGCAGAGGGACGTCGGCACGACGTATCTTGACAAGTATAAGTTTATGGAGATGTCGCTCGTTAATATCGCGAAGGCAGGCATTTTCTCGGCAGACCGTTCGGTTATGGAATACGCTAATAACATCTGGAAAATGTAAAAATGAGAATCTTATATAACAGCAAGGATATAAGCTTTAAATCGCCCTTCGGTACACTCACCGAAGGGCAAAGCTGCAGGATCTCGGTGCACGTTCCGAAGTCCTGCAAAACGGTCAGGGTAAAGCTCGTATTTTTATATGAAAACAGCGAGCCGTGTACGTCGTTTGATATGCAAAAAACGGGTGATACGGCAGACTATGAGATATACTCCTGCAGCTTTTCACTCGAGCGTGCGGCGCTTTACTTCTACCATTTCCGCATTACTACGGAAAACGAGGAGTTTTCGCTCTTTCGCGAGGGATATGACCGGACGAATATGGAGGCAGGCGAGCTGTGGCAGCTATCGTGTATTCCTGCGGATTTTCACGTTTCTGACGAGTATTTCGGCGCGGTGATGTATCAAATTTTCCCCGACCGATTTAATGCGGTCGGCGAATGTGATACGGAGGGTAAGCTTCGCCCGTTTTGGCTGCATACAGACAAAAACGAAGTGCCAAGCTACCTTCCAAACGAGCGCGGCGAGGTTGAAAACTGCGACTTCTACGGCGGCAACCTTCGCGGAATCTCTGATAAGCTCGACTATTTAAAGGAGCTTGGCGTTGGCGTAATATACCTTAATCCTATCTTCAAGGCTTGGTCAAACCACAGATACGATACCGCAGATTACCGTGTTATAGACGAGATGCTTGGCACGGAGGAGGATTTCCGCGAGCTTTGCGAGCGTGCGCACGAGCGCGGTATCCGCGTGATACTCGACGGCGTTTTCTCGCACACGGGAAGCAACAGCCGATATTTTGACAAGCTCGGCGTTTTCGGCGGCGGCGCGTATCACTGTCCCGACTCGCCATATCGCTCGTGGTACGATTTCGAAAAATATCCCGAGGTTTACACCTCGTGGTGGGGAATAGAAACGCTCCCGTGCGTTAAGGAAATGGACGAGGGCTTCAAATCGTTCATTATTGACGCGCCAGACAGCGTGCTCGAGCATTGGATAAATGCGGGGGCGGACGGCTTTCGCCTCGACGTTGCAGACGAGCTTCCCGATGAGTTTATCGCCGCATTCAGAGCACGCCTCAAGGCTGTCAAGCCCGACTCGCTTCTTGTTGGCGAGGTTTGGGAGGACGCGTCGAACAAAATAAGCTACGGCAAGCGCCGCGAGTATTTTACGGGCGGCGAGCTTGACAGCGTTATGAATTATCCCTTTAGAAATGCGATAATTGATTTCGTTACGGGCAACGACGACGGCGAGTTTTTCTCGCAGATAGTAATGACTATTGCGGAGAACTACCCGAGAGAGGTTCTCCTCACGCTTATGAACAGCCTTTCAACGCACGATACCGAGCGCATACTCTCGTGTCTGTCGCCCGAAATGCCGCCGTACGAAAAACACGAGCGCGCAGGATACACGATGCCCGAAAATGCACGAGCAGAGGCAATCTCACGCCTTTTTGCGGCGGCCTTTTTGCAGTTCGTTCTGCCCGGTATGCCGTGCATATACTACGGCGACGAAATTGGTATGGAGGGGCTTGGCGACCCGTTCTGCCGCGCGTATTTTAAGTGGGAGCGCGTGGACGGTAATGCGCTGCGCGAGTTTTTCGTACGTATTGCCGGTATTCGCACGTCGAGCGACACTTTCAAATACGGCGACGTTTTCGTGTCGGGCGGCAACGGCCGCGTGACGGTTGAGCGCGTATACAAGGGGGATGTGTACCGTGCGCACGTGAACGTCGGCGCAGAGGTGCGTGTCCCGATACACGGCGAGGTCGTTTTCAGCCGTGGCACGCGTGTTGATGGCTCGGAGACGATTTTGGAGCGCTACGGCTTTGTGCTGGAGCACTTTACAATGGGGGAATAATATGCCGCAAAAAACGCAAAAGCGAATACTCAAAATAGATCCGTATCTTCTTCCTTACGAGGACGATATAAATTTGCGCGCGTGGCTTTTCAAGGAAAAAAAGCGTGAGCTGCTTGCGCGCGGAGAGCGCCTTTCCGATTTTGCGAACGGACACAATTTTTTCGGCTTTCACCGCACCGCAGACGGTTGGGTGTACCGCGAATGGGCGCCTGCCGCCGATAAGCTCTATCTGACGGGCGATTTTTGCGGCTGGGATATTTACGCCTGCCCGATGCAGAAGAAGGAGCACGGCGTTTTCGAGGTGCGCCTTGACGGCAAGGACGCGCTGTCCTACGGTCAAAAGGTGCAGACGGTAGTCGTTCACGAGGGCAGGGTAATGCGCCGTGTACCGCTTTATGCAACGCGCGTGGTGCAGGATAGTCAAACGCTCCTGTGGTGCGCCGAGCTTGAGGATACGATGGGCGAATACCCTTGGACGGACGCGGATTTCACACCGCCCGAGACTCCGATTATTTACGAGGCTCATATCGGTATGGCAAGCGAGGAGGGACGAGTTTCTACCTACCGCGAATTTGCCGAAAATATCCTGCCGCGAATAAAGGCTGGCGGCTACAATACGCTTCAGCTTATGGCGATAATGGAGCACCCGTATTACGGCTCGTTCGGCTATCAGGTGTCGAGCTTTTTTGCCGCGTCGTCGCGATACGGTACGTCGTATGACTTGAAAGCGCTTATCAACGAGGCGCACGAGATGGGAATAGCGGTACTGCTTGACGTGGTCCATTCCCACGCGGTCAAAAACACCGCCGAGGGCATAAACGAGTTCGACGGCACGGAGTACCAATTCTTCCACGAGGGCGAGCGCGGACACCATATCGCGTGGGACACGAAGCTCTTTAACTACGGCAAAAACGAGGTCATACACTTTCTTTTGTCGAATCTCAAATATTGGCTTGAGGTATTCCATTTCGACGGATTCCGCTTCGACGGCGTGACCTCGATGCTCTATCACAGTCACGGACTCGGCGAGGCTTTCACCGATTACAGCAAGTATTTCAGCGAAAACACCGATACCGAGGCGGTAACGTATTTGCAGCTCGCAAACGAGCTTGTGCACGAGGTGAAATCCGAGGCGATCACAGTCGCGGAGGATATGTCGGGAATGCCGGGAATGTGTTTGCCGATAGCGTGGGGCGGTATCGGCTTTGACTATCGGCTTTCTATGGGCGTGCCCGATATGTGGATAAAAACTATCAAGGAAAAGCCGGACGAGGCGTGGGATATGTGGGAGCTGTGGCACGAGCTGACACAGCGCAGACCTATGGAAAAAAATATCGGCTACGCCGAGTCGCACGATCAGGCGCTTGTCGGTGACAAGACGATAATGTTCCGCCTTTGCGATGCAGAGATGTATACGCATATGAGCAAGGCGACGCCGAGCATTATAATCGACCGCGGCGTTGCGCTTCACAAGATGATACGCCTTATCAGCGCCACGCTTGCAGGCGAGGGCTATCTCAATTTTATGGGCAATGAGTTTGGGCATCCCGAGTGGATAGATTTCCCGCGCGAGGGTAACGGCTGGAGCTATCATTATTGCCGCAGGCAGTGGAGCCTTGCGGATAGAGAGGATCTTCGTTACGCCGAGCTTTTACGCTTTGACAAAGCGATGACGGCGCTTCTTTTGGACGAGGAGCTGTTTGCAAAAAAGACGGTTGGCAAGTGGGTGAGTAACGAGGACAAGGTAATCGTATACGCAAAGGGCGAGCTTGTTTTCGCGTTCAATTTCCACCCCACGAAATCCTACGAGGGATATTTCGTTCCCGTGGAGCGCCCGGGAAAATACGAGGTCATACTGAACTCCGACGACACCGCATTCGGCGGCTTCGGACGCGCGACGGGCGATTTTATCCACAAGTCGCAAAAAAACGCGGACGGACAAAAGGGAATAGCGTGTTATCTTCCGACGAGGACGGCGCTTGTGTTTAAAAAGAAGAAGCAGTGAAAGCGTTACGCTTTCACTGCTTTTTGGTGTAAGGGCTTCATATAAAGATATTTTTCGTTTTTGGTGATCGGATTTGAACCTCTACAATTATAAGTGAAATCGTGGCAATGCCACGGTGAAATCCTCACTTCGTTCGGATGAAATCTTCGGCGCTGCGCCTCAGATGAAATTAAATCCGCCTCTCCTATCCCGCGAAGCAGGATTTCATCGCGAAGCGATTTCATCCACCGAAGGTGGATTTATTCCGCCATCGGCGGATTTAGTTGAAAAAGCACGCTTTCGCGTGCTTTTTTTGGTGCGGATGACA
>JAZNBZ010000088.1:0-4897 GCA_045587285.1 Candidatus Flemingiibacterium sp.
CGTTTTCGGCTGATTTTTGGTCGGAATGTTCATACCAGATGTAATTTAAGGCAAAGAGCCGAGGACACCGAAACATATTCCAAAAGTTCCGAAAATGCTTGTATTTACAAGGGATTTTGAAACATGAAAGGAATATGATTATGGAAAAGCACATCATTCAAAACGGTATCAAATACGAGCTTCGCGGAGAACAATACTACCCGATGCTCGAAATCGCAGAGCAAAAGGAACACAAAATCGGCAAATACGGACTCATTCACCGCGACTATATCAAGCAGCATAAGAGAGGTACATACATCACACTTCTCACGGAAGGTAAGCTCAACGCCCACCTTCACGAAATCGACGTACAAGCCAACGAAATGACAGAAGCCATAGTTGCTAACCTTGCCCGTGAACGCGGCATAGACGAAGAATTAAAGGCTTCTGATGCCCTGAAATGGGTTGCCGAGATGAACAACATTAAAGCAAGCGCAGAAGAAATCGTTTTGCGGGAGGTGATCCATCAATGAAGTCGATCATCAACGAGCTTTGGCACGGAAACATCATACCGCAAGAGGATAGCCGAACTAACTCCAAGGAAATGAAAGAACTACTCGGCTATATGGCAAGGCATCACGAGGACTTGGAGAAAAGCTTTTCCGACGAGCAAAAGGAAACGTTTGAAAAGTTCCACGATTGTTGGAGTGAGTATACGAGGCATATTACGATAATGTCATGATCCCCGAGTGCATCGGCAGAACTCATCCCAAGGGAGCCATTACCAAGCGCAACCGCTGGATGGTAGAAGCGTGCGACCTTTTTATCTGCTACGTTGAGAGGGAAGATGGCGGCGCTTATACCGCAATGAAATATGCAAAGAAGCTTGAAAAGAAAGTAATCAATCTTGCGAAAATCGAAGAGGATCAGGAAGATCTCCTCACAACACACATTTGATATCACCACGCTAACGACACGTGCTTTTTCGTGAGCAACGATAGTGCGCCCGCAACATTGGCTTGCCAATGATAAAAGTCAGGACAAAAGTCTACCGTTTCAGCCACAGTATGAATATTTTTGGTAGCGTGTGATGATATAGACATCGGGTTTATTCTCGGTGCCTTTTTTCACTAAAACAGTAAAATTTGCTGTGTTCATAAAATTATGTTGAAAAATGCGAGACTTTATGATATAATATTTTATTAAGTTTAGAAAAAGTGAAAGGAGGTCTTTTTATGATTAGGATAGCGATTTGTGACGATACCGAATCTGACATTGAACAAATTAAAATACATATTAACAGATATGCGACTAATGAAGCTCTAAAGGTAAGTGTCAAAGCGTTTACTAAAAAAGAGGATATACTGTTCGCCCTTGACCACTATAATGATTATGACATTTTCTTTTTAGATATCTATATGGAATCGCTCAACGGTATTGAACTTGCCAAAACCTTAAAGAAACAGGGTATAAAAAGCAGGATAATATTTTTCTCGGCCTCTATGGATCACTTTAGGGATGCGTTTGGTGTGAATGCAATCCAATATCTTATAAAGCCTGTCAAATATGATGATTTTTCGAATGCAATGAAGCTTGCGCTAACCGAAAAAACACATCGAGATGAAGCAATCAGCATACAGTGTGGAGTCGAAGTTGTTAAGATCCTATTCAAAAATATTTTGTATGTGGAGGCACAAAAGAATTACCAGCTTATTTACTTGAAAGATGGTGGCTCTCAAAAAACTCGTATGACAGTTTCTGAACTCTTCGAATTTATGAAGGAACGCGAAGAATTTGTCCGAGTTGGCGCTTCCTATATTCTCAATTTGGATTACACAATCAAGGTAACCTCAAAGGACATTGAAATAATCGGTGGCAAAAGAATTGCCGTTCCGCGAGGAGCTTACAGCACACTAAAAGAACAATATTTAGATTACTATGCTTAACAAGGAGGAGCCATTATGCCAATACTACGCGATTTGTCTATCATATGGGCACTGCTACATGTTCTTGTGCTGTTTGTGTCCTTATATGACTCACGTTATTCAACAAAGAAGACAATAATTCTGACAGCAGTTTTTATGCTTCCTCTTGGTGCGATCAATGTTGCCGCCTATCTTTTCTTTGGTCCCGTTAAATATGCCAATCTGTTGTTGTTACTTTGCACATTGCCAAGTTTGATTTTCTTCTATATTCTCGCCAAAAACCGAGACGGACGATTTTTCTTTACGTTCTGTCTTGCAGACACCATATCATACGAAATTATTGCGATAACAGCACTGCTTGAGTATTATATTTGCGGAAATCAATTTGTTTTGATGTTTGTGCTCCGTCTGATTGCTTTCCCATTACTTGAATTTTTTATGTGGAAGTATTGGCGAAAAATGTATTTGAATGCACAAACAATTGTTACAAAGGGGTGGGGATTATTTACTATCCCTGCGGCGCTTTTTTACGTGATATTGGTGATGATGTCCTCCTATCCAACTATCGTATATGAGAGACCGTATGACGTTCTTCCGTTTGTTTTAATTATGATATTGTTGCCCGCTATGTATCTAATCATCTTCAAGGTCTTGTTTAATCAGCAGAGACTCGTGGATGAACAAGAAAAGAAGCGAAACATTGAGATTCAAACGCAGCTTTTGCAGAACGAGCTTGAAATTGAACAAAAATATCTAAGGCAAGCACAACGAACGCAGCACGATTACCGTCATCACAACAGGGTGATCCTGCAATTAGCGCAATCCAATGATGTAAAATCTATCATTGATTATATAGATGATTTGGACGATTGTGAGCTGTATTCGGATATACGCTATTGTGACAATATTTGCGTGGATAATATTTTGCGCTTTTATATTGGAAATGCACAATCGGCGGGAATTACAGTCAAGTATGACGTAGATATAGATGAGAGCACCAATATACAGGATGTTGACCTTGTGGCTATTCTTGCCAATGTGCTTGAAAATGCGATACACGCTGCTGAAGCAGTCAAAGTAAATAAAACCATTGATATTACCATACACAAAAAAGGAATAAAACTTCTGATAAAATGCGTAAATACCGCTACCGGTCCTATTCGTTTTGAAAATGGTTTGCCGAAGCGAAAAAAAGGAAACGGAGTCGGTGTTCAGAGCATTCTTCAATCGGCTGAAAAATACAAAGGAGATGTAAGTTTTGATTTTAAGGATGATTTGTTTACCTGTCACGTAATCTTGAATGATATTGAATGATGGAGTAGTGATTTAAGAAAAAGTGCGAATTATCCCATAAAAATGCGAATTATCCCAAGCACCTTGCGAAAGCAAGGTGCTTTTGTTATGCTATAATGCAGATAACTGTATCTATCTTACGGATAGATTCGGTTCGTGAAAGGGAGGATGATTTATGATCAAGAGAGAACAAATCAGAGGTTTTCCAAACAGCGAAGAATTCGATGCTCCGCAAACTGACAAAAATGTGTGGCCGCATCAATACTGTCCCGCTTTTGATAAGCGAAAAACCTCATTCCATTCAGCTCCCGAGTGCTATTACTGCAAGTATGCAGATTTTCACTTGGAAAAGCGTCAAGCCTTAGAAGTAGGCGTATGCTGCTATCCCCAAATTAAGTCAAAATAAAAAAATATATAAACTTGGAGGTCTAACATGACTATCGAAAAAACTCTTAACGGAACTGAACTTACCATCGCTTTGAACGGCAGACTGGACACTACTACCGCACCTCAGCTTGAGGCAGAATTGAAGCGCAGTGTTTCGGGTGTTGAAAAACTCGTGCTGGATTTTACAGCTCTTGAGTACCTTTCTTCCGCAGGACTCCGCGTACTTCTTGCCGCGCAAAAGGTAATGAATAAGCAGGGCGAAATGGTAGTAAAGAATATCAACGAAACAATCGCCGAAATTTTTGAGGTAACCGGTTTTTCCGATGTGCTTACCATAGAATAATTCTATGAACAAAAAGAATAAGATTGAGGTTTTAGAACAGACGTTATTTAAGGAGAACGAGAGGAATGCAAATCATTACACCGTAAGGTGCTTAACGTTTGCTGCCATCGTAACGGTTCTTATTTGGATTCTTAATCTTCTGAACTTCTTCGTTGTGGACGACACGCTGATGAATTTGGTTATGCCAATCAGCATCGTGCTCCTGATTATTCCTTTGCTTCTCGAAAAGTTTGCTTCCATCCCAAGTCATATTCTCAGATACATACTGTTCCTCTTTTTCGTGCTTGTTATTGCATTGATGTCGGTTGCTATGCCGAGACACCTGGTTTTGGCGTGGGCGTGTCCTGTGATGCTTGCCTGTCACTATTACTCGCCAAAATTTGCCCGTTTTGCATTGATTGCGACGCTTGTTATGATGTTTGCGGCACTTTACGGTGGCATTATATTTGGTGAGTGGGACAGAAACATTTTGGGAACCTACATTGCAGAGTATGATGAATTTCCCGCAAGGCTTGAGTTTTTGAGAGCTGACGGAAAGAGCGTGTTTTTGAGGGCATTTGAATTTTATTATATCCCTCGCGCCGGAATTTTGTGCGTTGTGTATCTGATATGCAGTACCCTATCAAAAAGGACGCGAAATCTGCTCGTAAAGCAGGCAGAGGCAGTTGGAGAAACTGAACGTATTGCAGCCGAGTTGAGCGTTGCGCATCACATTCAGACCTCTATGTTGCCTAACATCTTTCCCGCATTTCCCGATCACGAAGAATTTGACATTTATGCAAGTATGACTCCTGCCAAAGAGGTCGGCGGTGATTTTTATGACTTCTTTATGGTAGATGATAGGCATCTTGCAGTGGTAATTGCTGACGTTTCGGGAAAAGGTGTACCTGCCGCATTATTTATGGTGATAGGAAAAACTCTCATCAAAGACCACACACAGCGGGGACGTGATCTCGGAGAGGTGTTTACG